>NZ_CP025408.1:0-300000 GCF_002847305.1 Paracoccus tegillarcae
GGCATTGTTGGCAACAACCACCGATCCGGCGGAGAAAAAGGCGCTGCTGCCGGCAAGGTCGAGGATATGATCAACACGGTCGTCCGCCAGATCCTTCTATGATTTCGAATGCAAGCTGCATGCAGCCCGTGCCGAGGGCGAATTGACCCCTGACGATATCAACGCCTTGTGGATGAGCGTTCAGGGCGAAAGCCTGGGCCGATCTTTGACTTCATGCCGGGGTACGAGACCTTCTGGACCTACGTCCCGCATTTCGTCCACTCGCCCTTTTATGTCTATGCCTATGCTTCGGCGACGGGTTGGTGAACGCGCTTTACGCCGCCTACGAGGACGGCTTGCCCGATTTTCAGGCCAAGTATTTTGACATGCTGAAAGCCGGCGGGTCCAAGCATCACAAGGAACTGCTCTCGCGCCGTTCGGACTGGACGCCAGCGACCCCGCCTTCTGGGACAAGGGACTGTCGATGATCGAAGGGCTGATAGACGAGCTTGAGCGCTGGAGGAGTGATAACCCTGCACGATGTCCCCGCCGATGCGCTGAACCGGCTTGCCGGTCTGCGCCTTGGCGACGGACCCGAATATGCCTCGCCCGCGACAGGATGATCCTTGATACCACGCCGGGATCAGCTTTCACGATCAGGGCCGACGGGCAGTTGATCGGGGCCTTCAAGCTGGACCCGCATTACCATGAGCGTCACGATTTCGCCGGACCAGACGACATTGGCCTGCGCGGTGTGCTGATCGACGTTGATCATCGCGGCAAGGGTTTTGGCGCGCAGGCGATGGCCGCCTTGCCCGCCTTGGCACGCGCGCGGTTTCCAACAGCTACCGGGTTGGTCCTGACAGTGAATGTCAAAACCCGCAAGCCAGCGCCGCCTATCTGAAGGCAGGTTTCGCGGATGACGGCGAATTTATCATGGCGGCGCATTGGGCCGCAGCATATCATGCGCCTAGTCCTGCGCTGACGAGCACCAAGGAAGGTTTCGAGATGACCGAGGAATTTGCCACCTACCCCAGCCTGAAGGGTCGATCCGTCATTGTAACAGGCGGCGCATCGGGCATCGGCGCGGAAACGGTGAGGGCATTTGCTGCGCAGGTGCCAGGGTCGGATTTGTCGATCTGGATACCAAGGCGGGTGAGGCGCTGGCCAGCCAGACCGGCAGTGCCTTTGCCACCTGCGACCTGCGCGATATTGATGCGATGCGGTCGGCCTTTGCCGATCTGGCCGCGCAGAATGGCCCGGCCACAGTACTTGTCAACAATGCCGCGCGCGATGACCGTCATGACTGGCGCGAGGTGACACCGGACTATTGGGACGAACGCATGGCCACCAACCTGCGCCATCAGTTTTTTGCCATTCAGGCGGTCGCGCCGGACATGATTGCGGCCGGTGGTGGCTCGATCATCAATCTGGGCTCGAACAGCTGGTGGCAGGCCTCTGGCGATATGCCGGCCTATACAACGCGCGAAATCCGCAGTGCACGGGCTGACGCGCGGGATGGCGCGCGATTTGGGCGGGTATCGGATCAGGGTCAATACCGTGGTTCCAGGCTGGGTGATGACCGAACGCCAAAGGCAATTATGGGTCACCGAGGAAAAGATGTCCGCCCAACTTGCGCGCCAATGTCTGCCCGACGCGGTGCAGCCCGTGTATATCGCGCGCATGGTGCTGTTTCTGGCGTCCGACGATGCCGCGATGTGCACCGCGCAGAATTTCTTTGTCGAAGGTGGCGCCGTCTGATCTGCGCGCCGTTGAAGGGTGACGGGCGCATCCCGGCAGCCTATTCTGCGGCCAACTGGCAAGGGATGTGTTAATGCTGCGCAAGATTTTTTGGGGGCTTCTGGGTATGATCCTTTTGGCGGTCGCGGCTGTCCTGATCTGGGGGCCGGCCTATGTCGAGCGTGGGCTGAACCCGCTGACCACCCCCGCCGAAGGCTGGCCCGTCAGCGCCGAAGCGCAGGCCCTGCATGACCGGCTGGTGATCGGTGATTGGCACGCCGATCCGCTGCTCTGGGACCGAAACCTGCTGAAACGCCGATCGCGGCCTATTCCGCGTCTGGCCCAAGGCAATGTGCGGTGCACGGCCACCAAAAGCCCGCGCGGTCAGAATTACAGCGAAACAGCGCCGAGGCCCCCGACAACATCACCCCGCTTTTCATCGGCCAATTACGCCCGATCCGGTCCTGGGAACGCGCCCTGGTGCAGGGCGAGGCGCTGAACGCGATGGCCGCGGAGGCCCCCGACCGTGTCGCGATGATCCTGACACGCGGCGATCTGCAATCGGTGCTGGAACGCCGCGCGACGGGCGAACCGGTTCTGGGCGCGGTGCTTGGCAGCGAGGGCGGTCACCCGCTGGAGGCGAGATCGCCAATCTGGACGTGCTCTATGACGCCGGTTTCCGGCTGATCGGGCTGACCCATTTCTTCGACAACGAATTGGGCGGCAGCCTGCACGGTCAAGCCGATCTTGGCATCACGCCGTTCGGACGTGATGTGGTGCAGTCAATGATGGACAGGGCATGATCATCGATCTGGCCCATGCCAGCCCGCAGCTTGTCCGCGATTCTGGCGATCGACGGCACGCGGCCGATCGTGTCCCATACCGGCATCCACGGCCAGTGCCAGACACCGCGCAATCTGCCCGATGATCTGATGCAAGAGATCGCAGCCAAGGACGGGCTTTCGGCATCGGCTATTGGGCCGATGTGGTTTGGTCGCAGTCCCGCTGATATTGCCGCTGGCATCAAGTCAGCCATCGCCTTGCTGGGCGAAGATCACGTCTCGCTTGGATCCGACTATGACGGCTCGGTCGATGCGCCTTTTGACGTGGCGGGCTGGCGCGCTGACGCAGGCGCTGATGGATGCCGAGTTGAGCCAGGATCAGATCGCCAAGGTGATGGGCGGCAATATGATGCGCTATCTGGCCGAAACCCTGCCCGACTGACTTATCAGAATTGTTCAGGTGGCCAGGTGGAGCGGTCGGGGCGCTATCGCGTAACGCGGTTGACATGACCCATCTTGCGCCCTGCCCGCGCCTCGCCCTTGCCGTAAAGATGAACCTGCGTGTCCGCCGCGCGCATCAGGTCGGGCACCCGTTTCATATCGTCACCGATCAGATTTTCCATCACCACATCGGCATAACGCCCGCCGTCGCCCAAAGGCAGCCCGGCCACCGCGCGGATATGCTGCTCGAACTGATCGACGGCGCAGCCCGCCTGGGTCCAGTGCCCGGAATTATGAACACGCGGCGCGATCTCGTTCACGATCAGCCCCTGCGGCGTCACGAACAGCTCGACCCCCATGACGCCCACATAGTCCAGCGCATTGGCGATGCGCGCCGCGATCAGAACCG
The DNA here is from genome assembly GCF_002847305.1 of Paracoccus tegillarcae. Lineage (NCBI taxonomy): Bacteria > Pseudomonadati > Pseudomonadota > Alphaproteobacteria > Rhodobacterales > Paracoccaceae > Paracoccus > Paracoccus tegillarcae. The sequence continues at coordinate 3,352 of NZ_CP025408.1, forward strand.
CATCGCTGGTCAGCATTGCCGGCAGACCGCAAGGCACGGTGGTCGTGCGCAGGATCCCCTCGCCGTGGACATTCAGTCCCGGATCATATGCGGCGACCTGACCATCCGCGCCGCGGGCAACGATCACGCTGATCTCGCCCGAGAACTCGACGAACCCTTCCAGCACCGAGGGCGCGCCGGTCCATTCAGCATCACCTGCATCGGTGATCCGCACCTGGCCCTTGCCGTCATAGCCCATACGCCGGGTCTTCAGGATCGAGGTGTTCCGATCTGCGCCAGCGCGCCTGCCAACGCATCCCGCTCGGGCACATCGGCAAACGGCGCAGTGGTCAAACCGATCTCGTTCAAAAACGTTTTCGGTCAGCCGATCCTGCGACACAGCCAGCGCGTGGCGGTTCGGCGGATCGGGACGATGCTTTCGATCAGGTCCAGCGCCTCGGTGGGCACATTCTCGAATTCATAAGTCACCACATCGACCGAGCCCGCGAAATCCGTCAGCGCCGCGTCGTCATAGGTGGCATTGGTCAGGGTATAGGCGACGTCGCCGGCGGGTGCCGCGCCGGGTTCATAAATATGGCAGCGCAGACCAAGCCGGCTGGCCGCGACCGACAGCATTCGGCCCAATTGCCCGCCACCAAGGATACCAATGGTGCAAACATCACTCATCGCGCGGCTCATCGGGTATGCTGGCTGACAATGCGGCGCGCCAGTCATCCAGCGCTGCGCAAGCGCCGGATCAGAGATCGCCAGTATCCCGCCGCCATCAACCCGGCATTGGCCGCGCCGGCGGCACCGATGGCCATGGTGGCCACGGGAAAGCCCTTGGGCATCTGGACGATGGAATAAAGCGAATCAACCCCTGACAGTGCACGGGTCTGGACCGGCACCCCGATCACCGGCACGCGGGTCTTGGATGCCATCATCCCCGGCAGATGGGCCGCGCCGCCTGCGCCCGCGATGATGACCTTCAACCCACGATCCGCAGCCGTCTTGCCATAGTCCCACAGCCGGTCCGGCGTGCGATGGGCACTGACGATCCGGGCCTCATAGGCGACACCCAATTCGTCCAGGATCGCGGCGGCCTCGCGCATGGTGGGCCAGTCGGATTGGCTGCCCATGATGATTCCAACGGGTTTTTCCATGATTTCCCCTTCCGCAGTCGGCCACGCCTTAGCGTGCAGCGCCAGCGGGCGCAATCAAGCGATAATATCCGGCGTCAGTTCATCTTCCAGCCGCGAGATCCGGTCCTTCAGCGACAGCTTCTGCTTCTTCAGCCGCTGCAAAGTCAGCGAGGATGACAGGTTCTGTGCGGCCAGCGCCCCGATCGCCTCGTCCAGATCACGATGCTCACGCCGCAGCACGTCCAGGCGGGCGCGCGTGATCTCTTCATGGGACATTTCGTGGTGGTGTTCATGCTGACGGGCTTCTTGCTGGCACTGTTTGACAGGTGCGCCGTTATAGCGCGCGAAATTCGCCTGTTAACAGTTTCTTGGTCCCCTTGCGTATATGACATCGAAAGCACATATTTTGTGTCACGGACCGCCGCGATCAGGGGCCCGGATTTGCAGTCGCTTTTGAAAGGGCTGAAGATGAACAAGATTTCACTGGGGACACATCCCTATCTTTTGGGCTTTGATCAGCTGGAACGGCTGGCTGAACGCGCAGCCAAAAGCACGATGGCTATCCCCCTATAACATTGAACATATTTGAGCCTGACGGCTTTCGCATCACGCTGGCGGTGGCAGGGTTTTCCGAGATGATCTGTCGATCACGTCGAAGAACGGCAGTTGTCATCGTGCCGGCAATCCCGAGTCGAGGAAGAGCGCGTTTTTCTGCACACGGGGCATTGCCGCGCGCGTTTCAACGCAGCTTTGTGCTGGCCGATGGCGTCGATGTGACCAATGCGAGCCTTGAAAATGGCCTGTTGAATGTCGACCTTAGAAGGGTGCAGCCACAACAAGTGGTGCAAACCATACCGATCAGCCGCAAGTAAAAGGGGATCAGAGCAGATGGATACGAAATACGATTTCCACGACGGTGAACAAAATACCGTTTATATTCGCCGCGTCGCGATGGAGAACCTTCCCGACGATGTTCGCGAACAGGCGCCCGATGTGGACGGCCTTTACGCAGTCCACGGCATGGACGGCGAGCGCCTGGCGTTGGTCAAGGACCGCAAGCTGGCATTTTTTCTGGCCCGCCAGAATGACCTGAGCCCGGTCAGCGTCCACTGAACAACACAGCGCCGCAGGGCTGACCTGCCCCGATAGCCGGTGCGGCGCTGCTGATTTTATATCAAATTGATCGCTTTGGTCAGTCCCGACCCGTTCAGCGGGCCGGCCGCTGGCACCAAGGTACGGGGCGTTCCTGATACGGGCTGTCAGCCAGCCGGACCTTCTTCGGGCGAATATCTCATAAACGCAACGAACGACCATCCGGCGACCAGCAGGGCGTATTGATCGTGCCCTGCCCGCCGAACAGATCAAACAGTTGGTTCGCCTGTTGCCGCCATCGGGCGCCATCAACCACAGACACGGGCAAATCGCGGGATGACCAAGGTGCCGGGCGGATAAGCCAGATACAGCACATGCCGCCCATCCGGCGATGGATGCGGAAACCAATTGACGTTCTGATCGCGAAAAACCGGCGCGGCATCGCTGCCATCGACCCGCATCCGCCAAATCTGCGCATGTCCTGTCGCGTCGGAGTTGAACCAGATGTAACCGCCAAAGGCCGAGAAATCCGGCCCGTCGTGATGCGCCAGACCTGGGGTCAGCACATCTCATCCCCGGTCTCCATATCCAGCACCGCAATCCGAACCGATTCGGTCGCCCCGCGCGCGCAGGCATAGGTGATCAGCCGTCCATGCGCCCCGTGCCACCAACTGGGCCGGGCCAGACCCAGATCACGCGCCTCAGCCGTGCCCATCGCGCGTGTCCGCGACATGGATCCCCGCGCCCTGATCGTATGGCAGGAAAAGACGATGCGCCCATCAGGCAGAAACCCGTGATCGTTATTGCAGCGATCCAGACCGCCGATATCGACCGGGCGCAGGTCAGGCATCATCTGATCGACACCACAAAGCGGCCTCGCCATTCACCATCAGCCAATCGTCCGGGTGCCAGTTTCGCGCCTCGATCACCCGGGGTCCGCAGCATAACCGTGTCTCGCCGCTGGCAAGGTCGCATATCTCAAGGGATGATCGCCAGTTCATCGCGCGTCTCCGGGGGCTCATGCCGCCATGATCCGTCGCAGGCAAAGAATAGGCAAGCCAAAGCAAACGGCCCGCCCAAAGGCGAGGCCGCAATTATATCCGCAAAAATCGACGATCACTTCAGACCGATCAGACCATATTTTCCAGCGTCAGCAAAACCTGATGGCGGCGTTGTCGACGGTCTGATCTGAGTGGTGTCGACGCGCAGTTCGGCTTTGCGGTTCTTCGTAGGGGTCCGAGATCCGGTGAATTCCTTGATCTTGCCCTCACGCGCCACTTGTAAAGGCCCTTGCGATCGCGGCCTCGCATCTTCGACCGGCGGTCGAGATATGCACCTCGGCGAAGGCACGTATTGTTCGATCATCTCGCGCACCGCGCGGCGGGTCGCGTATACGAGGGCGCAATGGGTGCGCAGTCGCGATACCGCTCCTTTGTGATTTCCGACGCAACATAGCCGATGCGCTTGATGTTGATGTCGCGGTGTTCGCCTGGAAAAGCCCAGTTTCGGAAGAGACGGTGCTTGCGCACACTCACCGTCCGCACTCACGGGCGGCCACCCATTCCATCAGCTTGACCATACAACAGCGCGTTGGCCACCGTCGATTTGCCCGATCCGGACAATCCGTGAAGAAGACGGTAAAGCCCGTGATGGCCCGCGGCGGCGGAGTGTGCGGCGCAATTCGCGCACACCTCGGGGAAGCTGAACCATTCGGAATGTCAGACGCTTCGCGCAGGCGGCGACGCAGTTCGGTGCCGCTGATATTCAGAACGTCACGCCCTCTTCGATTTCATCGCCGGTTCGTATTGGCGCGCTCTCACATAGACCATGTGCTGAAGTCGACCATTTTGACGCGATCTCGTCCTCATACTTCCGGAACAGTTCCTGGCGCCTCATAGGCCCATAGAAATCCTCGCCGGCGCTGTTCTGCCGGGCCGATGGCGGCCAACGATGAAGTGGGTCACACCGGCGTTCGGCGATCAACCCGGCCACACGGCCTCGCGCGGGCCGGCCATGCGCATGGCCAGGTTCAGCACGACAGGCTGGTGGTGCGGCCGATATTGTCCAGAACCGCCTCATAGCAGCGAACGCGGTAAAATGTCCACATCGCCCGCTTGGTCATGCCGACGACGGGATGGATCACAGTGTGCCTGCGCCTCACGCGCGCGCGAAGGTCAGTTCCTGATGCGCGGGTGCAGCGGGTTGCGCGTCGCGAAGGCCACGATCTTGCGCCAGCCCAATTCTTGAAATGCGCGCGCAATTCGTTGGCGTGTCGCGACGACCGCGGAAATCGTAAGCATCGGCTCTGCAGGCCCTTGACCGGACCGCCAGATAGACTGGGCCAGCGCTGTTGTGCATAATTCAATCGCAGATGGGCCACGTCATAGCACAAAGACTGTTTTCGGCTCCACGATTGTTTCGTGCACCATTTGTCGTGACCGACATCGCCAGGATCACGCCTTCCTGATCGCGCAGGCGATATCGGTGCCGGGCTCCAGCCCTTCGGCGAATTTCTCGGACACATCCAGATTGATCGGCATTGGCCAGAGGCTGCCATCGCAAGGCGCATCTCGTTTACGACGCCGTCGTAATCTTTCTCGGTCAGGAAACCTTTCAGCGGATTGAATCCGCCATTCATCAGCAGTTCCAGATCGCAGATCTGGCGGGTGTCAGTCCAGCTAAGCATTGCGCCTGCTTCGTCCTTGAGGGCGCGCGGCATCGGCAGAGACATAAAGTCGGAATCGCGGTCTGATTGGCTACGGTCATCTATTGGCTCGGATAAACTCGGGGAACAAATTCGCGCTGAAAGCGCGCGGCTTGCGCCGGCCATAGCCCTGTCCGGCGCGACAATCAACCGACACGCGCGTGAATTCGCCGATCGTTGCTGCAACGCAGCAATTCCGTCGGCGCATGGCAGAGGCCATCTGCTGACGATCGACGCTGCCCTCCGCCTCACCCTCGGCGATCGGTCGCGGCAGGCAGGTATCCAGTTCCCTCTGTGTCATGCGTGAAATTCGGGTTGATCCAGCGCGTCACGGATCGGCGAGGGCGGGCAGTCTTTGCAGGATGTGGCGAATGAAATGTCTCATAAGCTAAATATGAGAGATCCCATATCCGATTAAAATTGAGATTTGGCGATCATCACTTTAGTTTACCTAAAATGAACGCATTGAATCGCATCTCTCTGTCCGGCCTGCGCGCCATCGAGGCCGCTGCCCGTCTCGGCACACTGAACGCGGCCGCCGATGAACTGGGCGTCACAGCCGGCGCGCTCAGCCAGCGCATCGCCCGGACCGAGGCGCAATTGGGCCAGCCGGTCTTTGATCGGTCGGGCCAGAGCCTGCGCCCCACCGAACTGGGCCGCGACATCGCCGCGCGGCTGACACGCGGCATGTCGGAACTGTCGGCCGCCGTAGCACTGGCAGATCCGACGGCGGATACGACGCTGACCATCTCGGTGGCGCCGCTGTTCGCCAGCCGCTGGCTGGTCTGGCGGTTGCCGCGTTTCTCTCAGGCCCATCCGGCATTCGTGTCCGCATCGAACCGGCAAGCCGCATGGTGAGCCCGGGCATCGACGGATTGATATCGGATTGCGCATTGGCCAAGGCAATTGGCCTGGCCTGCGGCTGGACCGGCTGATGCCGCAACGGTTTTTCCCCGTCTGCGCACCGGCGCTGGCCGATCGGTTGCACCATGCGGATGACCTGCGCAATATCCCGGTAATCCGCGAAAACGCCCGGTTACAGGGCTGGCAGGAATGGTTGTCACCTCATCGCATGCAGCCGGACGATCTGCCCGATGGCCCGGAACTGGCGGATGGCGGGCTGTGCCTCAACGCGGCGATCTCGGGCCAGGGTGTGTTCATGGCCTGGGCGGTGCTGGCCGCCGATGCCTTGACCGAAGGTACGCTGATCCGGCCCTTGCCGGGTGAGGCCACGAATAGCGAATATTACTGGCTGGCCACAGCGCCTGAATCGCATCGCAAGCCTGCCATTGGATGGTTTCGCACATGGCTGCGACAAGAACTGGCCGCTTCGCTGGGCAAAGGAGACGATGGCTGATCAGTCGCCCAGCAGGACCGGCGTGGGATCATTCTCGGCGAACCGCCGCAGCACCGCAGGATAAAGCCGGTGCTCTTGTACCAGCACACGCGCGGCCAGCGTATCAGACGTATCATTGGCAGGACCGGCACACGTGCCTGTCCCAGAACCGGGCCGGCATCCAGATCGGCGGTCACCTGATGCACACTCGCGCCAGCCTGCGCATCGCCCGCCTCGATGGCGCGGCGATGGGTGTGCAGCCCCGGATATTTTGGCAAGAGTGAGGGATGAATATTCAGAATTCGGCCCTCAAAACGCCGCACGAAATCCGATGTCAGGATACGCATGAAACCGGCAAGGCAGATGATATCGGGCCCAGCCTCCAGCAGCGGCGGCAGCAGCGCCGCCTCGAAATCGGCGCGGCTGGCGAAATCGCGATGATCGACCGAAAACACCGGAACGCCACGCGCTGACGCCTTTGCCAATCCGCCGGCGGTGGGATCGTTCGAACCGACCAGAACGGGCCGCGCCGGGTGATCGCCAGTCATGCTGTCCAGCAGGCGCAGCATGTTCGAGCCGCCGCCAGAGATCAGAATGGCGACGCGCTTCACTGCAGCTTGCCGGTGTAACGCACGCCCTGTCCCGCCACGACGCGGCCAAGGCGGTGCACCTTCTCACCTTGCGCTGCCAGCAAATCGCTCAGCGCGTCTGCGCGATCTTCGGCCACGGACAGGACCATGCCAATGCCGCTGTTGAATGTTTTCAGCATTTCGGCCTCGGCGATGCCGCCCGCCTGTTGCAGCCAGGCAAAAACCGGCGGCAGGGACCATGCGGACAGGTCGACCTCGGCACCCAGATCCTTGGGCAGGACACGCGGCAGGTTCTCGGTGATGCCACCGCCGGTGATATGCGCCGCCGCGTGAACGCCGCCCTCGCGGATCGCGGCCAGCACTGACGAGACATAAAGCCGTGTCGGCACCAACAGCGCCTGCCCAAGCGTGCCATCGCCAAAGGGCGACGGCGCATCCCAGCCCAGCCCGGCGGCCTCGGCCACGCGGCGCACCAGCGAAAATCCGTTGGAATGCACCCCGTCCGAGGCTAGCCCCAGCAGTACATCGCCCTCGGCCACATTTGCAGGCAGCGCGGCACCGCGTTCCAGCGCGCCGACCGCGAAACCGGCCAGATCGAAATCGCCCTTGGCATACATGCCCGGCATTTCGGCCGTCTCGCCCCCGATCAGTGCACAGCCAGAGCCAGAGCAACCCTTTGCAATCCCCTCGATCACCCGCGCCCCCTCATCGACCGACAGCTTGCCTGTGGCGAAATAGTCCAGGAAAAACAGCGGCTCGGCCCCTTGGCAGACCAGATCGTTGACACACATTGCCACCAGATCAACGCCGACGCCGTCCAGATGGCCCGTGTCGATGGCGATGCGCAGCTTGGTGCCCACCCCATCGGTCGCAGCCACCAGCACCGGATCGTCGTAACCCGCCGCGCGCAGATCAAACAGCGCACCAAAGCCGCCCAGCCCATCGACCACGCCAGCCCTCTGAGTGGCAGCGGCGGCGGGCTTGATGCGATCAACCAGCGCGTTCCCGGCGTCAATATCGACGCCCGCCTCTGCATAGGTCAGACCATTGGGTTTATCGCTCATCTCGCCGCCCTTTCGTGGTTGGCGTCCCAATAACTGAACCCAAGGCTTGGGGCAACGGATGATCCCGCGCGATCCATTCTGTTGTTGTCTGCAGCGCCCGATGATAGGTCTGCGCGAGTGGCAGCGTGTAAAGACTGTCCGCATATCAGGATGATCCTCATGTTAAAAAGCGCGCTTTTGATCCTGGCGTCCATGTCGCCTTGCTTGCCTGCATCTGCCGAGGAATGGTCAGATTTGCCCGCTGAAATAGAGCTGATCAGTCCTGTTCTGCAATCAGTGCAGATGGGAGTGGTTGTCCCCCGCGCCATCCACGCCCAGACCTATCAGGACGGCGAGTTCAGCGTGGTCGATATATCAAGACGCGTTCATCTGGTAGGCCCGGAGGGACTTGAACCCCCAACCAAGGCGTTATGAGCGCCCTGCTCTGACCAATTGAGCTACAGGCCCCCAATGATCGCGATCTGACTAGGGCCTGCGGCTTGCCGGGTCAAGGCAGGCCGCAGGCTGCTTGGTTGCGGCCGTGTTATTCGGCCTCGATGAAGGCGCGGATACGTTCGCCGGCCTGCGCGATGCCCAGCACGCCATCCAGATGGCCGCGCGTGCCCTGCAGTTCGACGATCTCGACCGGCGTGCCGTCGGATTTGATGATCGCGCCGGTTTCGCGCACCGCGTCGCCCGGAAAGACCAGATCCTCATCGGTGTGGATTAGCATGACCGGCACGTCGATATCCAGAAGGCCCTGATACAGGTTTTCGCCCGCGCCACCGGCCACGAACAGCTGGTTGGCCTTGACCAGATAGAGAAAATGGTTGGCATCGGACAACCCGGCACGCGCGGCGCCCGCAGCGTTCAGCGCGTCCACGACAGCGAACTCGTTGTCCCAGCCAGCAGCCGGATCGGCGCCATCCTCGGCCCAGTTTCGCCCGAAGGTTCCATTGGACCATTCCGCCGAATTCGCGTGCAGAGTCAGCGTTTTCAGCGCATCGGCCAAGCCCGCATTCGGCGGCTCGCCATCATAATAATCGCCGCCGTTCCAATTTGGATCCAGCCGGATGGGCGAGGCCCAGATATCCAGCCAGGCGATCAGATCAGCATCGGCCCAACCCGAGGCGATCACCGGCACGACGCGATCTAGCAGATCGGGATAGCGCGCGGCCCATTCATAGCTCTGGATGCCCCCCATTGAGGCCCCATCACCGCGTGCCATTTCGGAATCTCAAGCTGATCCATCAGCCCCTTTTGCGTTTCAACGAAATCGCCCATGGTCAGGATCGGGAAGTCCATGCCCCATGGCTGGTCCGTCGCGGGGTTGATGCTGGCCGGTCCGGTGGTGATGACATTGGGATCATTGGCACCCAGATTGACGGGGCTGTCCACCGACACGACGAACCATTTGTCGGTGTCGATCGGCTTGCCCGAACCAATGATCGCATCCCAATAGCCAGGCGCGGCATCGCCCTCGGCATATTTTCCGGCGGCGTGGCTGCTGCCGCTGAAATAATGCGGAATCAGGATCGCATTGTCGCGCGCTTCGTTCAGCGTGCCATAGGTTTCATAGCCCAAGCGCATCTCGGGGATCGTCTCACCCCCATCGGTGACGAACTCGGTCAGCGTGAATTCCTGCTTTTCGACCAATGGCTCATATGCGGCGGCGGGCATGGCGATCACCACACCCATAACGATTAATTTTATCATCTAAATCCTCCCGTACGTGTGTATCCGACGGATGGAACAGGCTGAGGAAGGATTCGTCCAGCCTTGGTGACCGACCCGGCTTGAAGTGCCGCCACGTATAAACCGATCGACGTCGAAGATGCGCCATCGCGCGCACCGGTCAGGTGGTCACCGTCGCGTGCGCCTGCGCACATACAGTTCCAGCCTGTGATGCACGATCTCATAGCCCATTTCGGCGGCGACCTCGGCCTGCAATCGTTCGATGCGGTCATTGGTGAATTCGATCACTTGCCCCGTCTCGACATCGATCATGTGGTCATGGTGCTGCTGGTCGGCGGGCTCCCACCGTGCGGGTTCGCCCTGAAATTCCAGTTTATCAATCACGCCCTGCGCCTGCAGTGTGGTCAGCGTGCGATAGACCGTTGCCAGCGAGACGCCTGCGCCTGCGGCCTCGGCCCGGCGGTGCAACTCGGCTGCGTCAGGGTGGTCGTCGCAAGCTGCCAGCACTGCCAGCAAGGCCGCGCGCTGGCGCGTGATGCGAACGCCGGCCTCTCGCAGCGCGTCTTCCAACTGTGTGGCACGGTCATTGGACATGTCACCTTTTTGCCCGAGAACACCGCCAGTTGCAACTGAGTCGCAACTATTGACAGTTGCGAACGATTCGCAGATACCCTGATCATCATGATGCAATCTCTCGCCCGGCCCCCGTTACGTCTTGCTGCGCTGGCAGTGCTAACGCTGCTGACTGCCCTGCCCGTTCAGGCACAGGATCAAGCCCAGGATCAGCGGCTGAAGGTATCGACAAGTTTCACCATTATCGCCGACATGGCCCGCAACGTCGCAGGCGACGTGGCAGATGTAGAGGCGATCACCCGCCCCGGCGCGGATATCCACAATTACCAGCCCACGGCGGGAGATATGATCCGGGCCTCGGATGCCGGGCTGATCCTGGTCAACGGCATGAACCTTGAGGCCTGGTTTCAGCAATTCATCGACAAGCTGGGCGATATCCCCGTGGCGGTCGTCAGCGACGGGGTCGAGCCGATCGCCATCAGCGGCGGCAGCTATGACGGCAAGCCCAACCCCCATGCCTGGATGGCGCTGGATAGTGCGCTGATCTATGTCGATAATATTGTCGCGGCACTGTCTACCGCCGACCCCGACAATGCCGCGACCTACCGTGCCAATGGTGACAGCTACAAGCAGCAGATCAGCGAAGCCATCGCCCCCCTGCGCGACGCCGCCAAGAACCTGCCCGACAACCACCGCTGGCTGGTGACCTCAGAGGGCGCCTTTTCCTACCTCGCCCGCGACTTCGGCCTGTCCGAGTTGTTCCTCTGGCCGATCAACGCCGATGGGCAGGGCACACCCCAACAGGTGCGCCGGGTGATCGACACAGTACGCGACCAGGCAATCCCGGTGATCTTTTCGGAATCCACCGTCTCGGATCGCCCGGCCCGTGCTGTCGCAGGTGAAACCGGCGCACGCTATGGTGGCCAACTCTACGTCGACAGCCTGTCCGAGGCAGACGGGCCGGTGCCCACCTATCTAGAGCTATTGCGCACCACCAGCGACATCATCCTCAGCGAGTTGCAGAAATGACCGAAGGCATAACCATCACCGATCTGACCGTCACCTATCGCAACGGCCATACGGCGCTGCGCAATGCCAGCCTGACGGTGCCCTCGGGCTCGATCACGGCGCTGGTGGGGGTGAACGGTGCGGGGAAATCAACGCTGTTCAAGGCGCTGATGGGCTTTATCCCGGCCGCGCGAGGCTGCATCACCGTGCTGGGCCAAAGCGTCGATGAGGCACTGTCGAAAAACCAGATCGCCTATGTTCCGCAGGCAGAAGAGGTCGACTGGTCGTTTCCCATTCTGGTCGAGGATGTGGTGATGATGGGCCGCTATGGTCACATGGGCTTCCTGCGTCGCCCGCGCGCCGCCGACCATGCCGCCGTCGATCAGGCCCTGGGCCGGGTCAACATGGCCGAGTTCCGCAAGCGTCAGATCGGGGAACTGTCCGGCGGCCAGAAAAAGCGCGTCTTTCTGGCGCGCGCGCTGGCACAAGAGGGGCAGATCATTCTGCTGGACGAACCCTTCACCGGCGTCGATGTGAAGACCGAAGAGGCGATCATCGCATTGCTGCGCGATTTGCGCAGTGAGGGGCGGGTGATCCTTGTCTCGACCCATGATCTGGGTTCTGTGCCCGAATATTGCGATCGCGTGGCGCTGATCAAGGGCACGGTGCTGGCGTCTGGCCCGCTGGCCACCACCTTTACGCAGGAAAACCTGAAACGCGCTTTCGGCGGTGTCTTGCGCCACTTTGTTCTGGGCGGCCCGACCCTGCATGACGACCCTGATGCTCGCGCGGTCGATGTCTTCAGCGACGACGAACGCCCGCTGATCTTCTATGGCGATCAGCACCGCACCAGAGATGACCGGGGGGACGCGTCGTGATGCCCGCCCTGCTGCGAGAACATCATGCGGGGTCATCATGCTAGAGACGCTGCTGATCCCGTTTCAATACAGTTTCATGTCCAACGCCATCTGGGTGTCGGCGCTGGTCGGCGGCGTCTGCGCCTTTCTGTCAGCCTATCTGATGCTGAAAGGTTGGAGCCTGATCGGCGACGCCCTGTCGCATTCCATCGTGCCGGGCGTTGCTGGTGCCTACATGCTGGGCCTGCCCTTTGCGCTTGGTGCGTTTCTGTCGGGCGGACTGGCGGCGCTGACAATGTTGTTTCTCAGCAATCGCAGCGGGTTGCGCGAGGATGCGATTATCGGGCTGATCTTCACCAGCTTCTTCGGGCTGGGGCTGTTCATGGTTTCGCTGAACCCGATGGCGGTGGATATCCAGACCATCACCATGGGCAATATTCTGGCCATCTCGCCCGGCGATGCGCTGCAGCTTGCGATCATCGGCGTTGTCTCGCTGGTAATCCTGCTGCTGAAATGGCGCGACCTGATGGCCGTCTTCTTCGACGAGACCCACGCCCGGACCATCGGCCTGAAGCCCGACAGGCTGCGGGTCCTGTTCTTCACGCTGCTAGCGGCCTGTACGGTTGCCGCGATGCAGACCGTGGGGGCGTTTCTGGTCGTGGCCATGGTCGTCACGCCCGGTGCCACCGCCTATCTGCTGACGGACCGCTTTCCACGGCTGATTGCGCTGTCGGTGACCATCGGCACGCTGACCTCGGGCGTCGGTGCCTATCTGTCTTTCTTTCTCGATGGCGCCACCGGGGGGATCATCGTGCTGATGCAGACGCTGATCTTTCTAGCAGCCTTTGTCTTTGCGCCCACGCACGGCATGCTGGCAGCGCGACGCCGCGCGGCGCAAGCCCTGCGCCGGGTCGACGCCCGGTCGGCAGAAGAGGAGGCCGCATCATGATCGAGATGCTGACCCAGCCCTTCGCCTATCCTTTCATGCGCGACGCGTTCCTGATCGCCGCGATCATCGCGGTTCCGGCCGCACTGCTGTCCTGCTTTCTGGTCCTCAAGGGCTGGAGCCTGATGGGCGATGCCATCAGCCATGCGGTGCTGCCCGGTGTGGTTCTGGCCTATATCCTTGGGCTGCCGCTAATCATCGGTGCCTTTGTGGCGGGGATGATCTGTGCGCTGGCCGCAGGCTTCCTGCAGGAAAACAGCCGGGTCAAACAGGACACGGTTCTGGGCGTTGTCATGTCGGGCATGTTCGCCCTTGGGATGGTTCTGTACGTCGCGATCTCGTCCGGGGTGCATCTGGACCATGTCCTCTTTGGCAATATCTTCGGCGTCGATGCCGCGCAGATGATCAACACCGCGATCATCTCGGTCATCGTCAGCGCCGGCATCGTGATCAATTGGCGCGATCTGACATTGCACAGCTTTGATCCGGTGCAGGCGCGTGTCGCCGGCCTGCCTGTGCGCTGGCTTCATTACGGATTGTTGTCAGCCATTTCGCTGACGGTCGTGGCAATGCTGTCTGCCGTTGGCATCATCATGGCCGTCGGTCTGCTGATCGCGCCCGGTGCCATCGCCTTTCTGCTGACCCGGCGTATGCAGACGATGATGATCGTCGCCTCGGCTGTGTCGCTGTTTTCATGCCTCGCCGGTGTCTGGATCAGTTTCTGGCTGGACAGCGCCCCTGCCCCCACCATCATTCTGGTCCTGACCGCGATCTTCATCGCCGCCTTCACCTGGCGGCAGTTGCAGACACGCCGCATGGCACAGGCGGGCTAAGCGGGGGCTATCAGAGACCGCCAGATGCGATGCCCGCCAAACCGCGCGGCCAGCCGGGTAAACTGATCTCCCTCTGGCCGATCCAGCCCCAGCCAGCGCATCGCGTTGCCGCCCATGATATCGCCGACCCGTCCGGCGTCGCCTTGCGCCACCGCACCGACAAAGCCGCGCAGCTGACCGTGATAGGTCGTCTGCACCGGCTCTCGGGCGATCATGTGCCAGTCGCTGCCATACATCATGCGCCGCCACGCCACGCCATTCTGGCCCAGAAATTCCTGCGCCGTTCGCAATTGGGCCGACGACACCGCCGACGCCTCGTGCCAATAGCCGGTATCGAAATAAAGGTTGATATCCTCACGCATCAGCGCACCCAGTTGCGCCTGCCATGATGCCGGATTGTGATCGCCGAACCCGCCGAAATGCGCCAGATTGACCCGCAGCTCTGGGCGCGCGGCCAGAACATCCTTCCACAGCCACGGCGCGCAATAGGCCTCGGTCCCCGGCCCCGCACCCATGCTGTGCGAACCGTGGGTGGCAATGGGCACGTCATTTTCCTGACACCAGTCATACAGCGCGGTCAGCGCCCCGTCCAACGCGCTGCGTGCCGGCGGATTGCGCCGCACGGCATCGCTGGCATGAGCAAAGCTGATGCTACTGTTATCGTCGGGTCGAAAGCCCATCGACGGGTAGAGTTTGACCCCCGCAAAGCCTCGGTTCAGGATAGCGTGCTGCACATCGCGCATTGCCTGACCCTGATCCATTGCTGCGCGCAGCGGACAGAAAGGCACGAAATTCAGCACCAGAACATCGCGCTGATCCTGCGCCAGCCGCGATGCCAGTTCGATCTGATCGCGCATCGTGCTTTGGGTCCGCGTCTCGGGGTAATCCAGCCACATGCCCAGATCGACAAGGTAGTTGCAAAAGATCTTGGCCTCGTTCTGCTTGCCGTAAAGCTGCCTTGCCCGGTCCCAGATAAAGCGTCGGTCGCGGGTCATCAGCACGGCCCATTGCAGAATGCCCGCCAGATTTAGGCTTTCGGCGGCGGCATCCTGCCGGTCGGGTTGCAGCAGACCGGGCGCCAGCTGTTGGCCAAGGCTGGCACTGGCTGCTGCGGGTGCGGCGCTGCGCATGCGGGCATCTGGCGCCGCAGCCGGGGCAATGCTCGGTGCGGGAATGCCGGCTGCCGCCTCGTCCAGCGGGACGCCTGCGGCATCTGCCATGGCATCCAGCAACAACGCATCGGGCGCCATCAGCGGAACTGTCGCGATCTCCGCATCAGCCGGTATGATCGACCTTTGCGCCTGCCGGGCTTGCACCCCCTTGTCGCGCGCGGTGCCGTAATAGCCATCGATGGCCTGCGCCAATCGCGCCTCATCGGTATCGGGCCGCGTAAGCGCCTTGGTCCGTGCCCCGCCGCCCATATCGGCCAGTTCCTCGCCAGCCGTCCGCGTTCCCGTCAGCAGAAAATCGACGATCATCGCGGCCAAGGGCTGCACGACCCCGACGGGCAGTTCATCGGCCAATTCGGGAAACACGACCTGCCGCAGAAATCCCTGTGCGGGCACATCGCGGCCATTGAACAGGTGCATATGCGTGTCGACCGCGTTCGCGCCCAGATCAAAGGTCTGCGCATCCGGAAAGCTTAGCCAGTCGCAACCTGACAGCGACATGACGCCAGATGACAGCGCGGTTGCGGTGAAAAGGCGGCGTGTCAGCATGGTGCGCTCTGCAAAGTTGCCCTTGTGCGTTGATATCACGGCTTACAGATTCGTGACAGGCTGTCGCGCATCCTCCAAAATCATCGCGGCGGCCTTTTCGCCGATCATCGTGGCTGGCGCATGGGTGTTGCCCGACGGAAGCGTCGGCATCACCCCCGCATCGGCGATGCGCAGACCGGCCAGCCCGCGCAGCCGCAAGCGAGGATCGACCACCGCCATGTCATCGGTGCCCATCTTCGTCGTGCCGACCGGGTGAAAGATCGTGGTGCCGACATCGCCTGCGGCGCGTTCCAGATCGGACTGCGATTTCAGCGCGGCGCCCGGCAGGATCTCTGCGGGGGAAAAATCGGCCATGCGGTGCGTGGCCATCAATCGGCGGGCATGGCGGATGCTGTCAGCCGCCACCTCGCGGTCGCTTTGCGTTGACAGGTAGTTCAGCACGATGGCGGGCGCATCCCCTGCGCGCGGGCTGCGGATATGGCTGTGACCCCGGCTGTCGGGGCGCAGATTGCAGATCGAGATCGTCAGCCCCGGAAACGGGTGCAACGGGTCACCGAACTTGTCCAGCGACAGGGGCTGGACGTGATATTCAAGGTTTGGTGTCGCGAAACGGTCATCGCTGCGCGCGAATATCCCCAACTGAGAAGGCGCCATGGCCATCGGCCCGGTCCGGCGCATGGCATATTCCAGCGCGATGCCGGCCTTGCCCCAGATCGTGGCCGCGCGATCGTTCAGGGTGCGCGCGCCGCTGATCCTGAACACCGTGCGCAATTGCAGGTGATCTTGCAGATTCGCGCCCACACCCGGCAGATCCAGCACAACGGGCACACCCAGACCGGCCAGATGCGCGGCAGCACCGATCCCCGACAGTTCCAGCAGCGCGGGCGAATTGATCGCACCCGCCGCCAGCACCACCTCGGCCCGCGCCCGCGCGATGCGCTGCTGCCCGCCCTGTTGAAAGACGACGCCCCTGACGCGGCCCTCGTCTATCACCAGCCGCTCGGCCATCGCACCGGTCACGATGCGCAGGTTGGGCCGGCGGCGCGCAGGGTCCAGAAACGCCTTGCGCGCGTTCCAGCGGACACCTCGGCGCTGGTTCACGGGGAAATAGCCGACGCCCTCATTATCGCCGCAGTTGAAATCGGCGCAGGCCGGCAAGCCCATCTCTTGGGCGGCCTCGGCCACCGCATCGAGGATCGGCCAGTTCAGCCGCTGCTGCTCGACCCGCAATTCGCCCTCGTTGCCGTGCAAATCGCTGGCCTCGCCAAAATGATGCTCGGATTTGCGGAAATAGGGCAGCACATCATCCCAGCCCCAGCCCGGATTGCCCGCCTGCCGCCAGCCGTCAAAATCAGCCGCCTGCCCGCGCATATAGATCATGCCGTTGATCGAGGAGCAGCCGCCCAGCACCTTCCCTCGCGGATAGTTCAGCACCCGGCCGTTCAGCCCTGCCTCGGGCTCTGTCTTGTAGCACCAGTCGACCGCTGGATTGCCCATCGAATAAAGATAGCCAACCGGGACATGCACCCAAAAGCGATTATCGCTGCCACCAGCCTCGAGCAGCAGCACCCTGTGGCGCGGATCGGCTGATAAACGGTTCGCCAGGACGCAGCCGGCACTGCCTGCGCCGATGATCACGAAATCATATTCGCCAAAGTCAGAAAGCTGGTTCATGGGCAAAGGCTAGCGGCAGGCAGGCCGCGACGCAATCGGCCGGCCCATGATGAAGTTGCAAAGGTTTCACGCCCCCGCCCGTTGCGCGCTTGCATCAGCCGCGCCACAAGCGACCCGCGAGGTCGCAAATGGCCCGCGTGATGGTCGCAAGCGTCTTATCAGCCTTGGCGCTGCGGCCCTAATGAGACCAAAGAAACAGGAGTTCCGAATGTCCGGACTGACGCTCGTCTATTGGCGCGACATCCCTGCCCAGGTGACCATGGGCAAGGGCCGAAACGCGACGCGCGTCATTCTGAGCGAACGCTTTGAACAGGCAATCGACCGGGCCGCGATGAAGGCCGGCTTGGCAGGAACCGATGATTATCTAAGCCAGTGGCGGCGTGCAGCCGCCGATGGCGACGACCCGCAGGCCGAAGCCACCAGGATCGAGGCCGAATATGACACCGCCCGTCTGAAGGCGCTGATCGCCAATGACGGCTGGAACACGGACTGAAAGGCTGCAAAAATGACGCTTATGCAATTTCGGACCCCAAGAACCGGCGCATCCGCGCTTCCGGCCTTTTTGCAAGGCGCCTCGGTCGAGGTGATGCCGCGCACGGCGGAGAAGATCACCGATTTCCGCGATCACCTGCCGGCAGGCACGCAGGTCTTTGTCGCCCATATCGACGGCACCGATGCGTCAGAGATGCAGGCAACCGTGGCGAGACTGGCACGCGAAGGCTTTGCGCCCGTCCCCCATATCCCCGCGCGCATCGTGCCGGACCGCGCCGCCCTGGCGCAGTGGATCGCTGCCTATCGCGATGCCGGCGCCACCAGCGCGCTGCTGCTGGGCGGTGGTCTGAACGCGCCCAAGGGCGAGTTTGCCGATTCGATGCAGATGCTGGACACCGGCCTCTTTGGCGATTTCCAGCGGCTTTACGTGGCCGGCCACCCCGAGGGGAACCGCGACATCGACCCTGATGGCGGCGATGCGCAGGTCATGGCGGCCTTGCGGTGGAAAAAGGCATTTGCCGAACGCAGCGACGCGCAGATGGGAATCGTGACCCAGTTCTGCTTTGAGGCGAAACCCGTGATCGAATGGGTCAACAAGCTGCAGGCCGCCGGTCTGGACCTGCCGATCCGCATTGGCGTGGCCGGTCCTGCCAAGCTGCAAACCATGCTGAAATTCGCCATCATGTGCGGTGTCGGCCCCTCCCTGCGCGTGCTGCAACGCCGCGCCCGTGATGTGACCAAGCTGCTCAAACCCTATGAGCCCAACGAATTCATCACCCGGATCGCACGTCACAAAGCCGATAACCCGGATTTCGCAATCGAGGCCGCGCATCTCTTTCCGCTTGGTGGTATCACCGCTTCGACCGATTGGCTGACGCGCTTTCGCGACGCCTGAACCCCTTGAAAGGCCCTTTATGACCCGCACTGTTCTGGAATCCGCCACAAAGACCGTGATCATCGGCTTTGACGAACCCTTTTGCGTCATTGGCGAGCGTATCAATCCCACCGGACGCAAGAAGCTGGCGGCGGAACTGGAGATGGACGATTTCACGACCGTCGAAAAGGACGCGCTGGAACAGGTGGCTTGCGGGGCCACGGTGCTGGACGTGAACTCGGGCGCGGTTTTCACCAACAAGATGGCCGATGATCCGCGCTATGCCGACAACAACTTTGTCGAGCCGATGCTGATGCCCGAACTGATCAACCGGATTCAGGCGCTGGTCGATGTGCCGCTGTGCATCGACAGCTCGGTTCCCGGCGCGCTGAAGGCGGGGCTCGAGGCCTGCAAGGGGCGCCCGCTGCTCAACAGTGTGACCGGCGAGGAAGAGCGGCTGGAACTGGTTCTGCCGCTGGTCAAGCAATACAACGTGCCGGTGGTGGCGATTTCCAACGACGATACCGGCATCAGCGAGGACCCCGAGGTCCGCTTTGCCGTGGCCAAGAAGATCGTCGAACGCGCCGCCGATTTCGGCATTCCCGCGCATGACATCGTGGTTGATCCGCTGGTCATGCCGGTGGGCGCAATGGCATCCGCCGGGCGTCAGGTGTTCGCGCTGGTGCGCAAGCTGCGCGACGAACTGGGCGTGAACACGACCTGCGGCGCCAGCAATATCAGCTTTGGCCTGCCCAACCGCCACGGCATCAACGCGGCCTTCCTGCCCATGGCCATTGGCGCGGGCATGACCAGCGCCATCATGAACCCGGTGCGTTCAGCCGAGATGGAGGCAATCAAGGCCGCCAATTTCCTGATGAACCACGACCCGAATGGTGGCGACTGGATCCGTTTCAGCCGCGTGATCGAGGCCGTTCATGCCGGCACCCCCTTCCCCGAGGCTGCCAAGGCAGCCGGCGGTGGTGGCGCAGCTGGTGGCCGTAGGGGTGGCCGCCGCGCGCGGGGTTGAACACACGAAAAAAGGACAGCGCCCGACCGTGACTGGGCGCTGTTTAGCCTATGTGGATTGCAGTTTACCGCGCAGCCACGACCTACGCCTGTGCCGTGTGTATCGCCCGGCCCGGGCTTCGAACCCTACCGGCCGGTGAATTTCGCCGGACGCTTTTGCAGAAACGCCTGAACACCCTCGCTGAAATCTGAACTGCGGCCTGCCTGGCCTTGTAGCTTGGCCTCCAGCTTCAACTGATCGTCCAGATCGTTGTCCATCGATTCGGCAACCAGTTTGCGGACCGCCCGATAGGCACTGGTCGGGCCATCGGCCAGCTTGCGCGCGGTCTCGACCACGCCCTTAGCGAACTGATCATCGGGCAGCGCCTGCCAGATCAGCCCCCAATCAGCCGCCTTCTGCGCGGGAATCGCATCGGCCATCAACATCATCCCCATCGCACGGGCATGGCCGACCAGACGCGGGATAAACCATGTACCGCCCGCATCCGGGATCAACCCGATACGGGTAAAGGCCTCAATGAAGCTGGCGCTTTCGGCGGCGATCACCACATCACAGCACAGCGCCAGATTGGCACCCGCACCCGCAGCGGTGCCGTTTACCGCCGCGATCACCGGCACCGGGCAATCGACGATCGCTCGCAGCATCGGCTCGTATTCATCGCGCAGGGTGCCTTCGATATCGGTGACCGAGTTGGTATCGGTAAGGTCCTGCCCGGAACAAAAGGCCCGGCCCGAGCCCGTCAGAACAACGCAACGAACATCGTCGCCCAGCCCCGTCAGAGCCTGCGTGATCTCGGCCCGCATGCGGGTGTTCAACGCATTCATCAGATCGGGCCGGTTCAGGATGATGGTCGCGATGCCGTCACGGATGGAAAACTGGATGGTCTCGAAGCTCATGGTGCTGCCCTCGCTATCTGTCGGCATCTTGCCGGTTTTCGGCGCCAAGAAAACCCCGGACCGCACGTCAACCGACGGTTAGTCGCGCATGATCCGGTCCAGCCGGGCGCGTTCTTCATCACTTAGCGGCGCTGATGTCTCTGTTTCCGCGCGCTGGCGGCTGCGCAGGAAAGACCAGCCGATCAGCAGCGCGATGAACGCCATCGCCGGCCCCGCAAGCCACAGCAGCAGATTGACCCCGCGTGCCGGCGGCTCGAACAGGACGAACTCGCCGAACCGGTCCGTGACCGCCTGAATGACTTGCCCGTTATCGTCGCCTGCGACCAGCCGTTCGCGAACATAGAGCCGCAGGTCACGGCTGATCGCCGCATTGGATTCGTCGATATTCTCGCCCTGGCAGACCGGACAACGCAGTTTTTGCGAGATCTCTCGCGCACGCGTTTCCAGCGCCGGATCGTCCAGCACCTCATCGGGCTGCACCGCCAGTGCCAACACTGGCATCAGCAGCACAAACAGGATCGCAAATACGCGCCTCATTCGGCGGGTACAGCGTTGGCGGGCGCCTTGCGCGCGCCGGCAGCCACCCGGTAGCGCCGATCCGACAGGCTGATCAGCCCGCCGATGGCCATCATGATGCATCCGAGCCAGATCCAGTTGGCGAAGGGTTTGATATAGGACCTCACCGCCCATCCCCCGTCTGCCTGCCGATCGCCAATCACCAGATAGATGTCGCGGAAAACGCCATTGTCGATCGCCGCCTCGGTCGTGGGCATGGCCTGAACCGGATAGATCCGTTTTTCCGGGTGCAGCGTCGCCACCGGCTCGCCATCCTTGGACACATCAATCGCGGCCATGGTCGACAGATAGTTCGGCCCCTGCACCTCATCGACCGAGCGCAGCGTCAGACTGTAGCCGCCGACATCATAGGCCTCATCGATCTGGGCGACGCGGATGTCCTCGACCTGCCAGGCGGTCAGCAGGGCCACACCGATAAAGGTGATCCCCAACCCGCTATGCGCCACCGCCTTGCCCCAGTCTGCACGCGGCAGCCGAACCAGACGCGACAGGCCGGAACGTCCGGTGCGGTGGATCAACTCGGACGCAGCGCCCAGGACCAGCCAGACGCCCAGACCGGCGCCGATGACCGCGATGGCCGAATGGCCCGTCGAGACGGCCCAGATAAGCAGCATCACAGCACCGGTCAGCACCAGCGCGCCGCGCAAGGGCCGGATCGCACGGGCGATATCGCCACGCTTCCACGGCATGATCGCGCCAACGGGCAGGACCACCGCAAGCACGATCATGAAAGGCGTGAAGGCCTGGTTAAAGAACGGCGCACCGACCGACAGTTTCCGATCCCAGAAAAACTCGGCCACCAGCGGCCAGATCGTGCCGATGAACACCACAAACGCCGCCACCGCCAAAAGGATATTGTTCAGCACCAACGCCCCCTCTCGCGAGACAGGCGAAAACACCCCCTTGGCCGTCATCGCCCCTGCGCGCGCGGCATAAAGTGTCAGCGCGGCGCCGACGAAAACCGCAAGGATGGCGAGGATAAAGACCCCGCGTTCGGGATCGTTGGCGAAACTGTGGACCGAGGTGATGACCCCCGAACGCACGATAAACGTCCCGATGAGTGAAAAGCCAAAGGCCATGATCGCCAGCAGGATGGTCCAGCTTTTCAACGCCTCGCGCTTTTCCACGACGATGGCCGAATGCAGCAGGGCTGCTGCCAAAAGCCAGGGCATGAAGCTGGCATTCTCGACCGGGTCCCAGAACCAAAAGCCGCCCCAGCCCAATTCGTAATACGCCCACCAGGACCCCAATGCGATGCCCACGGTCAGAAACATCCAGGCCGCCAGCGTCCACGGCCTGACCCAACGCGCCCATGCCGCATCTACGCGCCCCTCGATCAGGGCGGCCACGGCAAAACTGAACGACATGCTCAGGCCGACATAGCCGAGGTAAAGGAACGGCGGATGAAAGGCCAAGCCCGGATCTTGCAGCAGCGGGTTCAGGTCGCGCCCGTTAAAGGGCGGATTGGCCAGCCGAAGAAACGGGTTCGATGTAAAGATGATGAACGCATAGAAGGCCGCGCCAATCGACGCCTGCACCCCCAGCACCCGCGCCCGCAGGCTGGGCGGCAGATTGCCCGAAAACGCCGCCGCCGCCGCGCCAAACAACGCCAGAATCAGCACCCATAGCAGCATGGAACCTTCGTGGTTCCCCCAGACGCCCGTCACTTTATAGAGCATCGGCTTGTCGGTGTGACTGTTCTCATAGACCAGCTTCAGCGAGAAATCCGAGGTGACGAAGGCAACCGTCAGCGCCGCAAAGGAAATCCCGGTCAGCCCGAACTGCGCCAGCGCAGCCGGTCGCGCACTGTCCATCCAGGCGGGAAGGCCCCGCGCCGCGCCGATCATCGGAATGACCATCTGATAAAGCGAGACCGCAAAAGCAAGGATCAGGGCGAAATGGCCAATCTCGGCAATCATGGGTTCTCCTACGTTCAGAGGCCCAGTCTAGCACGCGAAAAAGGGGGGAACAGTCCCCCCTTTTGACGCATCTCATCAGTATTCGGTGTGAATACGCCTAGACCAAGGTCACAGCCCAGTCCCGCAGCGCCGCATTATCGGCAAAATTGTCGTCGGGCCGGACATGAGCCTGCAAGACGCCCTGCGCCGCGGCATCCGTCACAGGCGGCTGCTCACGCCAGGTCGGGATGCCGTCACGATTGCGGAAATAATGTGCCTCACGCGCGCCAAAATAAAAGCTGACGATGGCGCCCAGCAACCACCACAGCGGCTCGGGCACCAGCGACAGGCCCTGCATCCGCACAGAAAAACCCAAAGGCTCGACCATGGCGTAGAGGAAAAGACCCAGCACTCCCATCGTCAGCACCGGCCGAGGCAGCCGGTTCAACCCGTTGATAAAGCTGTCGAACCAGCCGGCGCGGGCAATCTCGAACTCCTGCCCCATCTGGACCATGGCGCGGGCATAAGCCTCTTCGTCCAACTCCATCCGCCGGGTGACGTTCTGGGTGAATACCTCGGCCATACCGGTCGCGGCATGCCCGACAGCAGTGACCGTCGCCCCGGCGCCAAGAAAGCGGTCAATCATGCCCATTTGGCGGTCCTCTCACGATGTTGCGCGGAACTCAGATGGTATTTCTCGGCAATGAACTCTTCGGCGCGTGCGATCCAGCCACCCTTGCCGCCATCACGCCGCCGCGCATATTTCCGACTGGCCGGGCGCTGATCGGCCAACGCGTAGTAATAGTTCCTGCGCGCAATCCCATAAGCATCCGCCAGATGCCCCGGCGCAGCCTCGGCCGCCGCATGGACGGCCTCGATGGTCTGGGGACCGACCACCCCATCATCGCTGGCGGCAAACCCCATCCGGCTGACCATGCGCTGCAGGATCTTCACGGCATTCGTACCCGCATTCACATACATATCGAAAACGCTGGCCTGCACCGCCTCGGGCAGCTCCGCCAGACGCGGGCCTGCAAAGTAATGGTCAATGAAAATCCCGGTGGCCTGCGCCCGCGTCAGCGCCTTGACATCGGCCGTATCCACGCGGCCATCCCGGTTCAGATCCTTGCCCAGGCGACGCATCGTGCCAATCGTGACGCCGTAGTTCGTGGCCCCGCCCGGATCATCCGGATCGTTCACGAAACCGCCCTCACGCGCCACGATATCGCGCGCGATCTCTTCGACACTCTTCATCGCAATCCCCCTTGCACCAACCGCCCAACCAGCGAATGATCCAAGGCTGCGCCTCCGCGGTTAACCTCCGATTAACCAAGCGAGCGTTGCCGCAAACCCCACATTCTTCTTCATGAAAATATCCTGCAGGGGGTCCGGGGGACGCAAAGTCCCCCGGCTGTCGCGGGACGCAAGGATCAGGAATTCGGGTCCTGATAAACGCCGGCTTCCTTCAGCGTGTCGACGACCTCTTTCGGCATATAGGTCTCGTCATGCTTGGCCAGCAGATTATCCGCCTCGAACTGCCCATTGCGGAAATACCCCTTGGCGATGGTGCCCTGACCTTCGGTGAACAGATCGGGACGCGGGTCGCCGCCGACATAGCGCACCGGGATCTCGGCCACGCCGTCCGTCACGACAAAGTCGAAGGCTACCCCGTCCAAATTCGTGATCGACCCGTCTTTGACCAGGCCGCCCAACTGAAAATACTCGTCCGGCCCTGGCGCCACTTCGGCCAACTGACTGGGCGAACGATAGAGGTTGATGCCATCGCGAAAACCGTAGCCGATCAAGACAACCGCCACCACCAACGCCACAAAGGCCGCCATGATGACCTGAACGCGCCGCCGTTTTTTTAATGATTTCATACCAGACACGACGATACCTCAAGTTTTTTCAAACTGAATCGAATGGCGCAGGAATTGCGTCGCCTTTCCCGATACTCGGACCGGATCGCCGGTTGTCAGAAACTTGCTGGCAGTTCCATCGCCCTGCATATCCGGGTGACGCTCAAGATAGTCCGTCAAACTGTCGGCGACCAGTCCGGCTTGGGAATAGACGGTCACATTCTCGCCAAGCGCACGCTGAAAGGTCTCTTCCACCAACGGATAATGCGTACAGCCCAGAATCGCCGCCTCTGGATGCGGCATTCGGCGCAGCAGGGCCTCGACATGGCTGGTGACCAGCGCCTCGGCCAGAATCTCGTCACCCTGCTCGATCGCATCGACAACACCGCCGCAAGGCTGCGCCTCGACATCGACGCCCACGGCTCGAAAGGCCAGTTCACGCTGAAAGGCGCGGCTGGCGACGGTTGCGGGCGTGGCAAACAGGGCGACATGCTTGACCGCCACTTCGCGCGGCGGTGAATTGTCACCCCATTGCCTTTCGGTCAACGCCTCGATCATCGGCACAAACACCCCAAGCACGCGCTTGTCCTTGGGCAGCCAGGTTTCCTGCATGCGCTTCAGGGCAACGGCGGCGGCGGTGTTGCAGGCCAGGATGACCAGATCACAGCCCTCATCCCACAGCCGCTCGACCCCCTGGCAGGTCAGCTCAAAGATATCCTGCGCATCGCGCACGCCATAAGGCGTATTGGCATTGTCGCCGTAATAGACCAGCGGCAGATCGGGCAAACGATTGGCAATGCCCTTGTGCACTGTCAGCCCGCCAAGCCCCGAATCGAATACTCCAACCGCCATGCCCGCCTCCAATCACCACGCCGGGACCTTCTAAGCCCCGGCGCAGAGTTTGGGAATGGGGCCTTTGGCCAATGCGTCACTCGGCCGCTTGCAGCACCGGTGCCCCGCCACTGCGGAACTGTTCCAGCAATTCGGCCCGGCGCGCCTCGGCCTCGTCTGCGGCCTTGTCCTTGACCAGACCGTAGCCGCGGATCGACAGAGGCAGTTCGGCCAGTTCAACGGCAATGGGCATGGTCGCCGGCGTCACCTTGGCGATGACCTCTTCCATAGTGGCCCGGTAGTCGCGAATCATCGCGCGTTCGCGGCGGCGTTCGGGGAAATAGCCGAACACATCGAACGGTGTGCCACGCAGCCCCTTCATCGCCGCCAATGCCTTGAACGCGGTCAGAACCCAGGGACCGAACTCGCGCTTGAGCGGTCGGCCTTCGGCATCCTTGCCCGGCAGCATCGGCGGGGCCAGATGGAAGGACAGCTTCACATCACCATCCCACTGCGCCGCAACTTGATCGGCCGTGGTCAGGTGCAACCGCGCGACCTCGTATTCATCCTTATAGGCCAACAGCTTGTAATAGCCGCTCGCAACGGGTTCCCGCAGTTCTTCGGGCGCACTATCAACCAGTTTGCGGAACTTTTTCACCAGTCCCTTGCCCTGATAATCGACCAGCCGCGCCTCGCGATAGGCAATCGGATCCTCGACATGATCTGGCTGTTCATTGGGCAGATGCGCCATTTCAGCCGCCTGCTCGGAAAAGGCCACCGCCCAACGCCCGATCTGGAAGGCACGCTGGTTTTCCGCGACCTTGGCGCCGTTCAAGCGGATCGCCTCGAGGATCGACTCTTCGGCCAAGGGCAACAGACCCTGCTGCCATGCACCACCCAGCACCAGCATGTTGGAATAGATCGAATCGCCCAGCAAACGCAGCGCCAGGTTATTGGCGTCGAAAAAGGCCAGATTGTCCTTGAGCCGTGCCTCCAACGACAGCTTCAGCCGATCCGAGGGCACCTGAAAATCGCGGAAGCGGGTGAAATCGCCGGTGATGATCTCGTGATCATTGACGACGGCACCGCTGCGCCCGGTGGTCATCAGGCCGATGGTCTTGGCCCCTGCCGTCACCACCAGATCACCGCCGATCACACAGTCTGCCTCGCCGGTTGCCACGCGAATGGCACTGATATCTTCGGGCTGGTTGGCCAGACGCAGGTGGATATGCACTGCCCCGCCTTTCTGGGCCAGACCGGCCATTTCCATCATGCCGGCGCCCTTGCCGTCGATCTGGGCGGCCTGCGCCAGCACGGCGCCGATGGTCACAACGCCGGTCCCGCCGACGCCGGTGATCACCACATTATGCGTGCCATCAATGGCGGGCAGTGTGGGTTCGGGCAGATCGGGCAGATCGAATTGCGTGGCCTCGGGCTTTTTCAGCGTGCCGCCGCGGACCGAGACAAAGCTGGGGCAGAAGCCTTTGACGCAGGAATAATCCTTGTTGCAGGACGACTGGTCGATCTTGCGCTTGCGGCCCAGTTCGGTGTCTTCGGGCACAATCGAGACGCAGTTCGACTGCACCCCGCAATCGCCGCACCCTTCGCACACCTCGGGATTGATCCAGACACGGCGATCGGGATCGGGGAAGGTGCCGCGCTTGCGACGGCGGCGCTTTTCGGCGGCACAGGTCTGGATATAAAGGATGGCGCTGACACCGTTTTCCTTTTCCAGATCGCGCTGAACGGCCATCATCTGGGCCCGTTCCTCAAAGCGCAGGCCGGACGGGAACTGCTTGCGCTCCACATCCTCTTTCTCGTCATAGACCACGACCAGCGGATCGACGCCCATCGCCACCAATTCGCGTGCGATCTGCGGCGCGGTCAGGCCGCCTTCGTTGGGCTGGCCGCCGGTCATGGCAACAGCGTCGTTATAAAGCACCTTGTAGGTGATGTTGGTGCCCGCGGCCAAAGCGGCGCGGATCGCCAGATTGCCCGAATGGTTATAGGTGCCATCGCCAAGGTTCTGGAACATATGGCCGCGCTTGGAAAACGGCGCCTCGCCGATCCAGTTCGCGCCCTCGCCGCCCATATGGGTAAAGCCCTCGGTATCGCGGCCCATCCATTGCACCATGTAGTGACAGCCGATCCCGGCATAGGCGCGGCTGCCCTCGGGCAGTTTGGTCGAACTGTTATGCGGACAACCCGAACAGAACCACGGCGTGCGGTTGGCGATCTCGGGCGCGTTATCGTTGCGGCGCACCTCGGTCAGGCGGTCCATGCCGGCCTTGATGCCGTCAGTGCCGCGACCTTCCTCGACCAGGATACCGCCGATCTTTTGCGCGATCATCACCGGGTCCAGCGCATAGCGGGTCGGGAACAGCTCTTCATGCGTGCGGTCATGCTTCCAGCCCAGCACGCGGCGACCGTGGCGATTGTCGAAGATCGCCTCTTTCAACTGCACTTCGATCAGCTTGCGCTTTTCCTCGACGCAGACGATCACGTCCAGATCCTCGGACCATTCCTGCATGGATTTCATATCCAGCGGCCAGGTCTGCCCGACCTTGTAGGTGGTGATGCCAAGCCGGTCCGCCTCGGCCTCGTCGATGCCCAGCAGTGACAACGCGTGAACCAGATCCAGCCAGTTCTTGCCCGCCGCGACAAAGCCGATCTTGGCACCGGGCTTGCCCCAGATCTTACGGTCAATGCGGTTTGCGCGGCTAAAGGCCTCGGCTGCCCACCGCTTGTAATCGATCATCCGCGCCTCTTGCACCACGGGCGTGTCGCCAAGGCGAATGTTCAGCCCGCCCTCGGGGATCACGAAATCGGTCGGAGTGACAAATTGCAGCCGGTGCGGGTCGCCATCGACGACCGCCGTGGCCTCGACCGTGTCCTTCATGGTCTTGAGGCCAGTCCAGACGCCGGCAAAGCGCGACAGCGCATAACCGTAAAGGCCGTAATCCATGATCTCCTGCACGCCCGCGGGCGACAGGACCGGGATATAGGCGTCGATCATCGCCCAGTCCGACTGATGCAACACGGTCGAGCTTTCGCCGGTATGATCATCGCCCATGGCCATGACAACGCCGCCATGTTGCGACGATCCGGCCATATTGGCATGGCGCATCACGTCGCCGGTGCGGTCGACGCCCGGCCCTTTGCCGTACCACAGCGCGAACACGCCGTCATATTTGCCCTCGCCGCGCAATTCGGCCTGTTGGCTGCCCCAGATCGCGGTGGCGGCCAGATCCTCGTTCAAACCCGGCTGGAAGGAGACATTTGCCTCGGACAGTCGCTTGCCTTCACGCATCATCTGCAAATCGACGGCGCCAAGCGGACTGCCGCGGTAACCCGTCACCAGACCCGCTGTGTTCAAGCCTGCGGCCTTGTCGCGCGCGTGCTGCATCAGCATCAAACGCACCAATGCCTGCGTGCCATTCAGCAGCACATGACGCTTTTCCAAATCAAAGCGATCGGATAGTGAAAATTCTTGCTTGCTCATCTGGCGGTCTCCCCAACGGCTTGATGAAAGTTGCGGCATTATAGGTCAGAATTGCTGACCGATGAAGGAAAAACTTCACAACTCACAGCTATTGTGAGAATGAGGGGCGAATTTTCAAAGTTGTTAATTTTCACGGGTTAACCACGCAGGATTGTGATCGCTATGGACTGGGACAAGCTAAGAATATTTCACGCCGTCGCTGACGCAGGCAGCCTGACTCATGCTGGCGATGTGCTGCATCTGTCGCAATCGGCGGTCAGCCGGCAGATTAGGGCGCTGGAAGAATCACTTGGCGTGACCCTGTTTCACCGCCATGCACGGGGACTGATTCTGACCGAGCAGGGTGAGCTTCTGTTCGAGGCAACGTCCTCGATGGGGCGCAAGCTGGACGCCGCCGCCGCCCGCATCCGTGACAGCGAAGAGGATGTGTTTGGCGAGTTGAAGGTCACCACCCCCGTGGGCTTTGGCACGCTATGGCTGGTCCCGCGGCTGCCCAAGCTTTACGAGAAATACCCGGATCTCAAGATCGAGCTGCTGCTGGAAGAGCGCGTTCTGGACCTGCCCATGCGCGAGGCAGACGTGGCCATCCGCATGAAAGAGCCCAGTCAGTCGGACCTGATCCGTCGCCGGTTGCTTAACATCCGGATGCGGCTTTACGCCTCGGAGCAGTACCTGGCCGAAAACGGCACACCGCCCAGTATAGAAGAACTCGGCAACCACCGGCTGATCTGCCAAAGCCCCTCGACACCGCAGGTCAGCTCGGGCGCCGTGCTGACACAGATGCTGTTGGCGCAAAGCCTCGGCTCCACCTTGATGGTCAACAACTATTTCGGCGTGCTTCAGGGCGTGCTGGCCAATCTGGGCATCGGCGTGCTGCCCGATTATCTCGTGGCCGATTTTGAGGGGCTTGTCCGGGTGATGCCCGAGATCGAATCCGGTGATGTCCCGGTTTTCCTGGCCTTCCCCGAGGAATTGCGCCAGTCGCGTCGGGTCATGGCCTTTCGTGACTTCGTGCTTGAGGAAATCCAGTCCTATCGCAAATGGCAAAGCGAATCAGGGGGGGACTGATCGCGGCCGATCAGCCCGCGCGACCCAGAAACCGAAGACCTTTGTCGCAGAAATCCTGTTGAAACTCGCCCTTCTACAACTTTTGCGTGTAGCTATTCAGCAACTGCATGGCGGGTATGCTGCGTATGCAGCATGAAAAAACTTGCAGAATGAGCAAGCTGCCCATAAATCTGGCTGTGAAGGCAAGAGGCAGCATTGCTGCTGGCCTTCAACCTCCCTGTTGGACTTAGGCCGGGCCTCGTGCCCGGCTTTTTTTTATTCTGCAAACGGTCGTCACAAACGTACGCCGAAACAACCTGCGAGATTTGCGGCCAAGTCATGTGCGACCGCCCTCGGCCAACACGGTGCCGCATTGCCTGATCCACGCCACACCGCAGATCCCGGTCAGTCCAGCAGCACCTGATGCTCGGCCTGCCCCCTGACGTCCAACCCATCGACAACGAATGTCATCCCGTCAGACTCGCCATTTAGACCCTCGCCCGCACTGGTCACCATCATCCGGTCCAGATCAGCGCCGATAAAGGCCGGGCATGTCGTGTTTCGGGCCGGCACATTGATCACGCACCGCTCTGCACCATCGGGGCCATAGCAGACCACCCGCGATGCACCGAATTGCGCGTTCCACATGTTGCCCTCGGCATCAACCACCGCGCCGTCCGGGCGCAGCCCCTCGGCCTTGAGATCAGCAAAGACCCTTGGCTCACCCTTTGGCCAGCCCTCGCCGTCCAGATCCTGACACATGATGATCGCCACATCGGTATCTGAATAATAGGCAAGGCGTCCGTCAGGGGCAAAACAGATCGCGTTCGATACACCGATCTTGTCGTAGAGCTTACGGATCTCACCCTTGTGGAAACGATAAATCGATCCGCGCTGCCCCCTCGGCTTGTCAATCGCCATGGTTCCGATCCAGAAGCCACCCATCGGATCAGCCCTTCCGTCATTCGCGCGAGTCGCGATGTTCTGCGCCTCGAGCGGCCAGCTTTGGCCGTTGCTGCCATCAGCCAGGTCAAACACCGTCAGCGCTGTCTGGGATGCGACCAGCAATCGGTCATGGTCGATCCATCCGGCGGCCGAGACGAACTCATCGAATTGCCAATCACGCTGGCCGGTCGCGTCGCGGGTCATCAGTTTCCGGCCGTGAATATCGAACCAAAAGGGCTGCTGCCGCGCGGGATGCCACAATGGCCCCTCGCCCAGCAAACAGCGACGCTGATCAAAGATCGAAACTACGACATCGTCGGTCATTGGCATCCCCATCGCCATGTATCGCGCCCGGACTGTTCGGGTCAGGTGCTCATGCTAGGCTGGCCCGCACCCCGAAACCAAGGGCTTTTACAAAGCGGCATCACCGTCGGGTCGGTGAGGTTTACCATCGATCAGAGTTCACAGTAACCACACCTCCTCTGGCGATTGGCAAAATAGATCACCGGCGAGGCAATCCAAAACCCCTATCACACGACCTACCACCCCCACCCTCGACGATGCCCTAAACGAATCTGATAACGGATGTCGCTGCAGATACCCAAATCCGAACGTATTTGACCGCAGAGTTCAGAATTGAGGTGCCTGACGGCAACGGCGGCGTCACCACTGTCACGAAAAGCGGCGTCTTGCTGCAAATGAACAATGGCGATATTTTCATCAGGCCAAGAGCATATATAGCCGATCAATGGACGGATATTTCGGCGGTCGCGAGCGTTACCCTAACGTCTGTTGGTCTCATCGATAGCGCCGCCTTCGTCTGCAGCCGTACCGAATTCAACGCTGATATCTACGACATTCCGCTCGTTTGCGTTGGCACGGGTACGCTGATCCTGACCGATCGCGGCGAAGTACCGGTCGAGGATTGAGCTACTCCCCATCTCTTGGACAGGATCTGGCGTAGATTAAGCTACTCGTTGCACCTGCTGATCGGGTTGGTTGATATCATTTCTCTTCCAGTAGACCAGCGCCGGAGGCTTGCCGCCGAGGGCCGAGTGCGGGCGCTGGTGGTTGTAGAAGGTCATCCATTTCCGGATGGCCGCCTTGGTCTCTGATCCTGTATCCCAGGCATGCAGGTAGACGCACTCGTATTTCAGGGTGCGCCACAGCCTCTCGATGAAGATGTTGTCCAGGAAACGGCCTTTCCCATCCATCGAGATCCGCACGCCCGACCGGCGGAGCCGATCCGTCCAAGCGAAGGACGTGAACTGAGATCCTTGATCAGTATTCATTATCTCGGGCGGGCCAAATTTGTGGATGGCCTCGTTCAGCGCCTCGACACAGAAGTCGGCCTCCAGCGTGTTCGAGATACGCCAGGCCAAGACCTTTCGAGTGTGCCAGTCCATGATTGCGACGAGGTATAGGAAGCCGCGCCGCATGGGCAGGTAGGTGATATCCGAGCACCAGACCTGGTTCGGGCGTTCCACACGCAGCCCTTTCAGCAGGTAGGGATAGGTCTTGTGCCCTTTCGCCGGCCTGCTGGTATTGGGCTTCTGGTAGATCGGCATCAAGCCCATGAGGCGCATTAGCCGGCGTATCCGCTTCTCGTTCACGAGATGCCCCTCATTGCGCAGGTGCCAGGTCATCTGCCGGACGCCGAAGAACGGGGTCTCAAGGAATTGCTCGTCGATCTGCCGCATCAGGCCGAGGTTCTGTTCGGTTTCTCCCTTGGGCTCGTAGTAATAGGACGAGCGCGCGATCGAGAGCAGTTTGCACTGCTGACCGATGGACAGCTGGTGTGCACCTGTCACGTATTTGTGCCGCTCCGAGTGCTCGTTTAAGCCACCTTCCGTTCAAAAGCGACCGGGCTTTTCCAGCCCAGTGCTGAGTGCCGTCGACGCGGATTGTAGAACCCATTGATGTATTCGAAGATCGCCATCTCAGCGTGCCGCCGGGTTACCCATGACCGCCGCCAGATCAGCTCGGCCTTGATGGTTTTGAAGAATGTCTCGACGGCCGCATTGTCATAACAATTACCTTTGCCGCTCATCGAGACTTTGAAGCCATGCTGGCGCAGGATCTTCTGGTAGTCATGCGAACAGTATTGGCTGCCCCTGTCGCTGTGGAAGATGCAGCCTTTGGGTGGCGACCTGAAGGCAATCGCCATCTTCAAGGCCCGGATCGCCAGATCGCGCTTCATCCGGTTGCTGACAGCCCAGCCGATCACGCGGCGGGAGTGCAGGTCCAGGATGACTGCCAGATATAGCCAGCCCTCGCGGGTCCAGATGTAGCTGATGTCGCCCGCCCATTTCTGGTTGGGCCCGGCTGCACTAAAGTCGCGATCCAGCAGGTTCGGGGCGATGTTGAACGTATGGGCGCTGTCGGTCGTGGCTTTGAACTTACGCGTTCTTTCAACGATGATCCTGTTTTCGCGCATCAGGCGACCGACGCGTCGATGCCCGACATCGACACCAACCTCTTTCAGCTCCTCTGTCATCCTCGGCCGACCATAGCTGCCCAAGCTCAGACGCGACTGTTCCTTGATATGCGCCAGAACGACCATGTCCATGCGCTGCCTGTGGCTGGCTGGGAGGCTGCGGAAGGCCCGTAATCCACGCGGGCTGACATTCATCACCTGGCAAAGCCGGTCGATCGGGAAGGCCCCGCGCTGTTCTTCGATGAACCTGAACCTCACGGCTTTTGGCCCGCGAAGAACTGGGTGGCTTTTTTTAGGATGTCCCTCTCCTCCTTGAGGATACGGTTCTCGCGCCGAAGCCGTTCGTTCTCACGCGCCAACTCGCGATCCTCGGCTGAGACTACGTCCGTGTCCCGGTGTGCGTTCACCCACTTATTGAGGGTCGACAAGCCGACCCCAAGATCATCCGCAACTTGACGCCGCGAAAGCCCGCTGGTCAGCGCAATCCGCACTGCATCCTTGCGAAATTCATCCGTCCTGACTGTGCCCATGGTTCATCTCCTTTGCTGCACATTACGTGGTCAAAGGAGCGGCACCAAACCGCGACAGGTCCAGTCCTGAGGCGCGAGCCAACGGTGCCGTCGATCTTCGACATCTGCGGCGTGGCGGAGCTACCGTGGGTAGAGCAGCCGGAGAGTGTTTTTGATTGACAAATTGCCAACCAAGCGTGGAGATCGAAAGCCGTTAGTGGCCTCCTACAACTGAACTAGGAGAAATCCCGCAACCGAGGTCAAAATTCGCCGCTTTGCCATTTGGGGCGTTACCGTTAGTGCTGACAAACTCAACTGGTCAGAGCTGTTCCAGACATCAGATGCCCATGGAAGCCCTTGGTCAGCCAGACAGTATTTACGAGCTGGTGCAATTCAGCTTGGCCCGCGAAATCGCGAATGCCGAAATAAAGTTGACTATCCAATACTACTTGCAATTATTCACTGTAAGCCCAGACAAACAGGGACAAAGGTCATTCCTGTTGAACAAATGTGCTTGCCTCTTTCTAACGCGATGCATGGATTTCCTGTTTAGGGCGCTAACTTCATTACTAAACGCATCAAGGTCTGAAAGAATTTTTGGAAGTTGATCTGTTATAGATCGCACAATATCTAGAGCCTTTGATAGGCAGTCCACCAGGTCTTTCGCTCCAGAAAATTCGTGCCTTCCAAGTGAAATCTCTCGCGTCAAATGACGTGTGCCCCAAGCGTCCGTGCGCGAAGCTGCATGCTTTGTAGTCGCGAAAAGGTCACCAACGTTTGGGTGTAAGAATTCACATAGAACATCATACGCAACACGGCTTCCCGGAACCCGCTTTCCCAATTTATCAACATGGTTCAGTATTTGATTTGCGGAAACGTCCATGAATTTTTCTTTTGGCTCATAACTAAGCTCTCGGGCCTTGGCAGTCGTAAAGTCCGAACCTGCCAGCTTTTGCCAATCCATTCGTGTTCCGTACAGGCTTTTCCCAATGAGTTCTGCGATGCTGGTCTCATAGAACACTTCATGAAATCCCCTTTCTTTCGCTTTCTCTCGCCATGGCCCAGAAAGTTTAGACCTAACGGTCTCCGCCAGCGATGCCCTCTCAATCAACCCCCGAAGCAGCGAAAGCGAAACGATGGCCGAGCCCTCGTCAATTGATGATATCGCTCCTTTCGCATGCTCGTAGCAAGCCAACCGAGATACATGAACGAATCCATTTATCTGCTGTGCGTAAAGAGATTGATTATAGATCGAGGCACGGATTGCGCCATTCGAGTGTCCCGATGGAACGCCATGTTTCCCGGAGCCAAACCAGTCTGCCATGCTATTTGCCACAGGGACAGCTTGAGCTTGGCTTACCATCCGAAATGTATAGCTGCGCCGAGTTGAAGTGAATGCGGCTTCGGAAAATGACTCGAGAGAGGCTCGAACGCACTCCCAATCCAAGGAGACAGAATTATCTTCCATTCAGCGTAAGCTCCCGTCGTAACTCCCTTTCAGGCTACTTCATGAGTCGCGGGTTCACCACGTCCATACACAGCTACGGCGATCATTTTGTTGAGGCACCACCTGGTGGCGAGGGGGTTCCGATTCCAGCCCAAAGCCCCACCATCGATCCTTTTCGTGCTGTCCCCCGGGTGACTTATTATACGGAATCCGCAAATCGCATTGGAGGCGGCAAAGTGGGCAGATGTGTCAGTTCGACTGAGGTCTTCCTTTGGGTAGGAAAAGGGTATGCGAACCATCGCCAGAAACGCGCCGCCTTACGCTGGCATCCCGAGCAACGCGCCTACCGCGCGTCCTGTCTATCTTGCCATCGATATCGTTCGGAACGCGAATTTGGGTTTTGGCGGGGATCAACGACAGGCCATTGACAAATATAAGAAAAACGGGACCGAACCGGAACGGACGAGGTTCGCCCAAACTGAGACTGAGGGGCATTCTGAGCCCAGCTTTGGCCAGACGGCGCGTCTATGAGGTTCGGACGGTTCCCGCAAACCCCTTTGATAACACGGAAAATTCCGTGCCCATCGGGTCGGTGTCACTGGTTCGCAGTGGGGATAATGGCGGAGAGGAAGGGATTCGAACCCTCGAGACGGTTCCCCGCCTACACACTTTCCAGGCGTGCGCCTTCGACCACTCGGCCACCTCTCCGTCGGGCGGTGTAGCGCGAGGCGTTCATGCGCGCAAGGGTCGGATCAAAGCTTGGAAATGCGTTGCTGCAATTCGCTCAGCTGACGACGTATTTCGGTCATGTCTTCCGCATCGCCCGTCGGCGGTGCCTCGGGCGCGGGCTTGGCCTCGCCCTTTGTTGCCACAGGGTCTGGTGGCGTCGTCTGATCTTGTTTCTGGCGATCGCTATCGTCCGGCTCTGGCCCGGAATTGGCGCCGCGCCAGCCGCCCATCATCGCCTTCAGGAACAACTGCTGCTGGCGTTGCAGCGCATCGAAGCCCGGCATCGAGGTCATGGGCGTCGGTATCGTTGTCATATTTTCCATCAGCTTCGACTGACCATCGCGCAGCATCTCGAAGCTGGCGGCCAGGAACTGCGGGACAACCGATTGTGCCTGCGTCGTGTAGCTGCGGACAAGATCCGTCAGTACGTCGATGGGCAGGACATTTTCGCCCCTGCTTTCGTGCTCGGCGATGATCTGCAGCAAATATTGGCGGGTCAGGTCATCGCCTGATTTCAGATCGATGATCTTGACCTCGCGCCCCTCACGGATGAACAGGGCAATATCTTCCAGCGTCACGTAATCGCTGGTCTCGGTGTTATAGAGCCGCCGACTTGCATAACGCTTTATCAGCAGCGGCGTTTCGGTAGCGGCCATATTCTCGCGCACCCCGCGTTGTTGCATTTGCAGCATGATGGGCGCAGCAGCGCCAAAAGGCAAAAGAAAAAGCCATGCTGCACGCTGCGTTGTCCCGCAGTCACAGCACGGAGACCGTGCACTAGCAGGTCGATTTTGCGCTGCGGCGCGGCAATAGTACGAAAGTCAAACGGATAAGTCCCGACGCGCACATCCTGCAGATTAACCGACTGAATGGCATTTGGGGCGACGCAATTGCCTATGCGCTTCCTGGAGCCCATCCTCATGACCAGCAGAGGCATGAGTGGGAAAGCGCTTCGCTTCTTGCTGCGTTCGATCACAACAAGCGCAGTGAACAATCAACCCCCTCAAGTAGTGGATTGTAACATTCGCGGAAAAGCGGCGAAGCGCGCCTCAATTGGCCGATCCCCGATCGCGCGCGGACGATGGCCTCAGCGTGTCGCGCTGCGACGGGAATGAAACCGCATTTTACTGTTGAGGTACGGGAAAGCGGTCCCAGTAACCGGCCTCCGGTTCGGTCTGCTGAACCACGTCGATGAGGACACCGGCCGGATCGCGCATCATGAAACGGCGCTGGCCCCATGGCTCGTCAGTCAGCGGGTGAACGATTAGGGCACCATCCCCTGCGAGGCGATCGAACATAGCCGCCGAGTCAGGCACCTGAACTGTCAAGATCATCCCCCGCCCGTCGAAGGACTCGGGGCCTGGCGGATTCGAGGGGTGGTCGGGATGCATGAACGCAAGCGTTGCGCCGCGTGTGCCATCCTCTCCGGGCGCCGCTAGATAGACGAACCAGCCCGCCTCGAATTGCACGTCAAAGTCAAAGTGGCGAACGTAGAAATCCCGCGCTTCGAAAAGCCGGGCTGTGGTGATCAGAGGGTAAAGGTCATAAATCGGCATCGAGTGCTCCTTTACGGTGTGCGTCGCTAACGGCTCAGACGCAGATTGCGACAATGCTGGTGTGATTGTGAAAACGCCGCCGTCGCATCGACGAGGCGGCCCCACGACGTAAGCGCTGAATGTGTATGCGGTCGTTTCATGCTGGCGCCCTTCCCTTTCCAGGGCTTGCTCTCGGATCAGTTTACATACACAGTGTATGTATATGTCAATATACATACAGGCTGCATGTATGCAAGAAAAGTTTTCAAACGCAGATCGTCGCGAAGGCACGCGTCGTGCCTTGCTTGGTGCCGCCCGCGAACTTTTTGGCGCGGCCGGCTATGCCGCGACCGCGACGCCCGATCTGGTCAAGCGCGCCGCCGTCACCCGCGGCGCGCTCTACCATCACTTCGCAAACAAAGAGGCGATCTTCGAAGCCGTTATCGAGGCCGAAGCTGCGCAGATCGCGGCAGAGGTGGCTGTGGAATCCAGCGACGGCGGCACCCCCCTTGCAAACCTTCAGGCAGGTGCGAAGGTCTATTTTGAGGTCATGCGCCGACCGGGGCGTGTGCGCCTCATGCTGCTCGACGGGCCAGCCGTCCTTGGTCCTGAAACCATGCGACAGATCGATCTTAGGACAGGCGGGTTGGAATTGCGGCGAGGGATCGCTGAGGCTCTAGGGCCGCGTGCGAAAGACAATGACGCCGTGGCAATGGCTGACCTGCTATCCGCGATGTTCGAACGCGCCGTCCTCGCAGCCGACGGGGGCGCTGACAGCAAGAGCTACGAGCAGGCGATCACCCGGTTGCTGGAGCTTTTGATCAAGTATCATCCGGATGAACAAACAGCCGGCGACAGGCAGGATAGCTGAGCCCGTGTGATCCGCTCGGTGCAGTAAATTCTTTTCTACGATAAAATATGTAAGCTGCCTTTTGCGGAATGCCTGACGATCTTCCGCCTCGTCCGCATCGCGGTTGATTGGCCGACGGGGGCAGATGAGGCTCGTCGATGAGCTCCGCTGTTCGGGCGGCGCAAAGAAAAAGGGGCGCGTGATGCACCCCTTTTCCCGAAACTTCCGCTTCTGTCAGCGATTACTTGCTGGCAGCCGTGGTTGCTTTCTTGACGGCAGCCTGCGCGTCTTTGGTCGCTTTTTCAGCGGCTTTCTGAGCGTCTGCAGCAACGTCTTTGCCAGCCGACAGCATCAGGTCGACGGTGTCCATTTGGACTTTCTTGGCAACTTCAGCGAAAGCAGCGATGTGCTCTGCGGCCAGCTCGGCCGATGCCGATGCGAAGTCGGACATTGCTTTGGCGTAGTCGGTGGGCTCTTGCTTGGAAGCAGCCAGTTCACCAACGCGAGCAATGCTGTCTTTGGTCCAGCGAGCCGAGATGTCGGTCGAACGCTCGGCAGCTTCCAGAGCCACTTTCGACAGTTTCTCGTTCAGAGCGGTTTGCGATTTGAACGCATCCTGGATGGACGAAGTGTCAACCGGGAAGTTCGCAAACATGTCCTGGAAAGCTTTGGTGTAGTCGGGGGTCTTAGCCATGTCATATCTCCTTTACGGTGCTACGGTAAAAAAGGGTCATCCCACGCAACCGCAGCGTTAATTCGTTCGTGCAGCCAATATGCATGCTGCACTGCGGCATTTCAAGGAATTTTTGCTGCAATGCAGAAAAATTTCAGACTAATCGCGGGATTTCAGGCTAAGCCATTGATCAATCTTCGGTATTTTTTCCGCCGCGCTCATGAACATAGATCCCAGGTGCGGGCCCATACCCCTGCCCGGGATCACGCGCCGCGGTCTTTTCACCCGATCTTTCGGACAGCCAACCATCCCAAAGCGGCCACCAGCTGCCCTGCGTAAAGCCGGCGCTGTCCTTCCACGCCTGAAATCCGTTCTCGAAATCGCTGCCACCGCTGTAGTG
Organism: Paracoccus tegillarcae; assembly: GCF_002847305.1. Taxonomy (NCBI): domain Bacteria; kingdom Pseudomonadati; phylum Pseudomonadota; class Alphaproteobacteria; order Rhodobacterales; family Paracoccaceae; genus Paracoccus; species Paracoccus tegillarcae. The sequence continues at coordinate 43,069 of NZ_CP025408.1, forward strand.
GCCGTATTTCTTCTTGGAGGGCGGATTGACGATGCCGGCGATATGACCCGATTCGGACAGGATGAACCTTTTGTCCTCGCTGCCCATCAGCGACACGCCGCGCCAGCAATCCTTCCAGGGTGCGATATGGTCGGTCTCGCAGGCAATCGAGCAGAGCGGCAGCGAGATATCGGACAGCTGCACCTTTTGCCCCAGCACTTCGAACCCGTCGGTGGCAAAGGCGTTCTTCTGGCAAAGGCCCCGCAGATATTCGATCGTCATCCTTGCCGGCAGGTTGGTGCTGTCGCCATTCCAGTAAAGCAGATCAAACGCGGGCGGCGTCTCGCCCATCATATAGCTGCGGATGGCCGGACCCCAGACGAGGTCATTGGCACGCAGAAAGCTCATGGTGCGCGACATGACCTGCGATTTCAGAATACCGTCGCGCTGGACTTCGGCCTCGATCCCGTCGACGAAATCATCCTGCAGAAATGTCGTGAACTCTCCCTGATCCGAGAAATCTGTCAGCGTGGTAAAGAACGTCGCGCTGTTGATGCGGGTGTCGCCCTTTTGCGCCATCAGGGCCAGCGTCAGTGACAGCGTTGTCCCGGCGATGCAGTACCCAACCGCGTTCACCTTTTCCTGTTCGGTCAGCGTCAGGACGGTCTCGATCGCGTCAAGATAGGCGGCGACATAGTGGTCCATGCCGACATCGGCGTAATTGATGTCGGGGTTCTTCCAGGACACGACGAACAGCGTGTAGCCCTGCTCGACCAGCCAGCTGATCATGCTGTTTTGCGGCTTCAGATCGAGGATATAGAACTTGTTGATCCAGGGCGGAAAGATGATCAGCGGCATCTCGTGGACCTGATCCGTCGTTGGCTTGTACTGGATCATCTCGTACAACGGCGTGCGGTGAACGACTGTCCCTTCCGACGTGCCGATATTCTCGCCCACGGTAAAGGCGTCGCGGTCGGCCAGTGTCACCAGCATCTCACCGCCGTTCAATTCGACGTCGCGCACGAGGTTCTCGAGCCCCTTGACCAGGCTCTCGCCCTCGGTCTGCAGCGCCTTTTCCAGCGCATCCGGATTGGTCGCCAGGAAATTCGTCGGTGCCATCATGTCGATGATCTGCGACGTCAGCCAGTTCAGCCGGTGACGCGCAGTCTCGTCCGTCAGGTCCAAATCGGCGGTTGCCGCAGACATGGCCTGGGAATTTATCTCGTATTGCCGGCGCACGTAGCTGAAAAAGGGATGACTGCGCCATAGCGGGTTGCTGAAGCGCTTGTCCTTGGGGCCGTCCTCTTCGTCCTCAGGCGCCGAGCCACGCACCAGGGCGGTCTGCGCACGGGCATATTGCTTGAGCGTCTCGCCCCAGAAATTCACCTGCTGTTCGATGATCCGGGTGGGTCGCTCGGCAAGTGTTTTCATCCAGGCGCCGGCCGTGGTCATGTAAAGGTCCGGTCCGGGCATCTCGACGGCGGGATTGGGCGCATCGCGGCCCGCCAACGCCCTGACAAGGCGTTGTTGCAGCAGTTCGATCCGCTCAAGATTCTCGGTCATGGCCTGCGCGGTCACCATACCCGATCCGCTCGGCAGCAGTCCTGCGAAAGCGGCCTCGATTGCGTCAGCACCCTGATTCTGCTGGGTCTTGCTGCCGCTGTCGGGCTTCGGGGCTTTGGCCTGCGGCGAGGATGCGGGCGTCGCCGCGCTGTCGCTGGCGCGGGTCGAGGCGACATCTGCGATCGGTGCTTCGGGCTTGGTCGGCGCCGCGGGCTTGGCGGCAGGTTTGCGTGCGGATGTGCCGGAGGATTTTTTCGCCGCAGGTTGTTTTGCGGCCGTTTTGGAAGGGGCCCTGGTCTTGGCCGCAGCCTTGGTTGAAGCCTTGGCAGTAGATTTCGCAGCCGGTTTTTGCGTTGTGGGCTTGGCCGCAGCCGCTTTGGCCGGTGATTTTGCCGCAGGCTTTCTGGCTGATGTTCGCGAAGATGTCGGTTTTGCTGTGCTTCGGCTTTTGGGCCTGGTCGCTTTCGCATCCGCGCTGCCCTTTGCGGCGGTCGCGGTCTTTGCTTCCGTGGCTTTCGCCTCGGTGCCAGCAGCCTTTGCCGCACTGCGGCGTTTTGTGGGTTTTTCGGCCGTTTCAGACTGTTTTGCCTTACCCTCCAAAGGCTTTTCGGATGTCGCATTCGTGCCGCGCCGCCGCGACGCATTACCTTTGGAACCGTCAGCCTTGCTTGCCATAAGCGAAACTCCCCCCTAACTATAACCACGATCATATGCGCAGAGCGCAGGGGCCGTAAAGGCGGGTTTCATTCGCAGGCTCGCCGCGAAACCCCAGCAAATTCCGCTCTGCGGCGAAGAAAGGGACCGCTGTGGCAGCAAGGGGTATAAAGGGAATCGTCTCCTACGACGCGATGGAAACGATTCGGAATACCAATGAATGGATCGGCGCGACAACCCGTGCCTTTTCCTCTTACCCGGCCTTTGCGATGGTGCCGAACCCGATGTTCCGGGTGCTCAGTGCCTGGGGCAGCGTCGTCGAACGAAGTTTTTCACGCATGGTGGTCAAGCCGGATTGGGAAATCCCGCCGATCGCCGGCGAGGACGGGCAGGACCACATCGTCTATGTCGAACCTGAGCTGGAAAAGGATTTCGGCGATCTGGTTCGCTTTCGCGTCGCCCGCCGCAATCCAATGTCGCGCAAGGTCATGCTGGTCGCACCCATGTCGGGGCATTACGCAACCCTGCTGCGCTCAACAGTGACATCGCTTTTGCCCGATTGCGACGTCTATGTCACCGATTGGCACAATGCCCGCGACATTCCGGTCAGCAAGGGCAAGTTCGATATCGAGGATTACACCCGCTATCTGGTCGATTTCATGCGCCATCTGGGCCCGGACACCAATGTGATCGCGATTTGCCAACCAGCGCCGCTGGCATTGGCCGCGACCGCGATTCTGGCCGCCGAAGATCCCAAGTCGCAGCCCCGCACGCTGACCCTGATCGGCGGTCCCGTCGATCCTGACGCGGCAGCGACCGAGGTGACGGATTTCGGCAACCGCATGACAATGGGACAGCTGGAACATCTGGCGATCCAGTCGGTCGGCTTCAAATATGCTGGTGCCGGGCGGATGGTCTATCCGGGCCTTGCGCAGCTCAGCTCGTTCATCGCCATGAACGCCGAAACTCACGCCAAGGCGTTCGCCGACAAGGTTCTGGCGGATGCGCAGGGTACGGGCAGCGAAAGCGACCGGCACAACCGCTTTTATGACGAATATCTCGCCGTCATGGACATGACCGCCGAATTCTACCTGTCCACGGTAGAGCGTATCTTCAAGAAGCTCGAGATCGCCCAGAACGCCTTTACCGTCGACGGCAAGGCAGTCGATATTGGCAATATCTCGGATGTGGCAATCATGACGGTCGAGGGCGGGGATGACGATATCTCGGCACCTGGCCAATGCGTTGCGGCGCTGGATTTGTGCACCGGTGTGCCCGATGCGAAAAAGACCCAGCATCTGGAACCCGATGCCGGACACTACGGCATCTTTGCCGGCAAAAGCTGGCGCCTGAATATTCGGCCTCTGGTTCTTGATTTCATTGATGAAAACATGGGCAGCACCCAACGACGCCGTCGGTCTGGCCCCGCGCCAGTCGATAGCGGAGAGCCCAACGGTGCCAAAACTGGCCCGAAAGATACCGGGAAAATGGCCGTCTGATACCGGTACAGACGCGCCTCTTAGCCAAAGTCCTGATCGGGGCGGGAACCTTTCCCGCCCCGATTTGCGTTTGTGCCCAATACCGCACGATCACGATGCGGCTTGCCGAAAGGACCAACAGATGGCTGACGAACGCGAGACATTCTGGAACAAGCTGGGCGACATCAACGCGGGCATGCTGGGCCTGAGCGATGATCAGCGCTTTATGCCGATGTCGCATTACCCGGACCCCGATGCATCTGCGCTGTGGTTTATATCCGCGCGCGGCACTGATCTGGTTCAATCGCTTGGCAATGGACCACAGGCTGGTCTGCATATGGTCAGCGACGGTGGCGAGGGGCTATATGCCTGCATTCGCGGCCGGCTGTCTCTGTCCGACGACGACGCCAAGCTGGAAGAGCTGTGGAACGCCATTGCTTCCAGCTGGTTCGAAGACGGCCTGAAGGATCCTGATATCCAACTGGTGCGCTTTGACATGGAAAGCGCCGAATATTGGGTGACCGGCGGGTCAATGTCCTTCCTGTACCAGATCGCCAAATCAAAGGTTTCCGGCGAAAAGCCCGATCTTGGCGACCATGGCAGCCTGACATTCTGACGCTTTGGGTTTTACCGGACGGTCTGGCCGATCCAGTCACCGATGATCCTGATCACATCGGGCGTCAGGCCCGGCGACAGGATTTCGCCCGCAATGACGTGATGTGACGGGTCATCATCGGGTCCGGGCTGGACCGTCTCCACCGATACCGGGCCGCCCCAGCCGCCGGATACGGTGCGGGCGGCGGCGGGGTCGATGACGGTATCGGTCTCGGCCCAGATGAACAGCGCGGGTTGCCGGGCCTGCGCATAATGCCCCTTGACCGAATGGCCGACCAAAGCCGCCATTGGCAGGGTCGCCACCGTGGGATAGCAGGTGGTCCAGGCTGCCTGATGCTCTGCGTTCAAGGGCTCAAAGCAGCGGGTCCGACCCGCGATCAACGGCACCCACCAGCGCGCCAAAGGCCAGCGCAACATCCCCGCCGCAGGATTCTGCAGCCCGAAATTGGGCGAGATCATCGCAACAGCGTCGATCCCCCGCCCCAGCACCGGATCACGCGCCGCCTCTGCCGCAAGCGTTGCACCGGTCGAGGTTCCGATAACGATCAGCCGCTTGCCCAGCCTTTGACCAATGGCGACCGCCTCGGACGTGTCGCGCCACCAGTCCGCGACGCTGGCCTGCGCCATCGCTTGCCCGCCCAGACCATGCCCCGTCAGCCGCGCCACATACAGATTGGCGCCAAAGGCCGTGGCCAGCTGCTCTGGCACGGGCCGCAACTCGGCCGGCGAGGCAGAGAAACCGTGCAGATAAACGATCGCCAGATCGGTCTGTTGCCCCGCCTGCCCCGCCCAGTCGATCCGGGCCGCCAGATCGGGCGCAATCCCGGCCTCGCGGGTGGTCAGCCAGGCGTCAAGATCCTCTGGCAAATCATCGATCCGCACCGGCAACAGACGCGCCTCTTCACGCGGCGCAAACAGCCAGACAACCAGCGCCGCTATCACCGAAAGCAGCAGGATCGCCGGCAGAACCCGCATCAGCGCAGGCCCTCAGGCATCACCCAGCACCTCGGTCACCGCCCTGACCGTCAGCGCCAGACATTCGGGCGAGGAAAAGCGGTGATCTGCCCCCTTGACCAAGGTCAGCCTCAGGTCATTGCCCGTCGCGTGCTCCAGCAGCCGCAACGCCCAGTTCATCGGCACGTCTTCATCAGCGGTGCCTTGCAGGAAGCGCGTCGGAAAGGGCAGCGGCAAGCTGTCGCGCAAGACAAGATTGCCCCGCCCATCCTCGATCAGACGGCGGGTTATGACATAGGGTTCGTCGCTGTATTCACTGGGCAGTTCTATCCGGCCATCGCCCATCACCGTGTCGCGCTGCGCCTGCGTGAAACCGGCCCAATAACCGTCCTCTGTGAAATCTGGGGCGGCGGCGATGGTGACCAAACCCGCCAGCCGCTCAGGCATGTCGCGCGCCACCAACAGGCTGATCCAGCCGCCCATGGACGAGCCAACCAGCACCTGTGGACCATCGGTTAGTGCGCTGATGGCCTGCGTCGCGTCGTTGAACCAGTCACCGATACTGCCCGCTTCGAAATCACCGCTGCTTTGGCCGTGCCCGGAATAGTCAAAGCGCAAAAAGGCCCTGCCCTGTTCCTTGGCCCAATCGCGCAGGAACAATGCCTTGGTGCCCGCCATGTCCGATTTGAATCCGCCCAGAAAGACAATCCCGGGCCCCTTGCCCGGCACCCGTTCATAGGCGATGCGGCGCCCCTGCTTTGTCTCCAGAAAGTCCATCACCGCCAATCCTCCCTAACAGTCCTACGTCGATAACTGCATTGGGACGGCGCGTCAAAGCCAGCACCTGTGCCAGCCAACGCGCCCGCCGCTTTAGTCGATTGCATCGGTTGACTTCACCCAAGCACAGGCGCAAAAGCACCGCTGACATAACCCGCAATCGGGCGTTCCGTGGGCGCCAAACTGACGAGGAGGACAGCCATGTCCCAGATTTCCTTGACCTTTCCCGATGGCAATGCGCGCGATTATCCCGCCGGCGTGACGGCAGCCGAGGTCGCAGAAAGCATCGCCCCCAGCCTTGCCAAGCGCGCGATTTCCGCCGCGCTGGACGGTCAGCATATCGACCTTGGCTGGCCGATCAACAACAGCGGCAGCATCGCCATCAACACGATGAAGGATGACGGCCCCGCGCTGGAACTGATCCGCCACGATTTTGCCCATGTCATGGCACGTGCCGTGCAGAAACTCTGGCCCGACACAAAGGTCACCATCGGCCCGGTGCGAGACTATGGCTGGTTTTACGATTTCGACCGCGCCGAGCCATTCACGCCCGAGGATCTTGGCGCCATCGAGGCCGAGATGAAACAGATCATCGCCGCCCGTGATCCGGTCCGCACCGAGGTCTGGGACCGCGACCGCGCCATCGCCTATTACAAAGAGCGCGGCGAGCCGTTCAAGGTCGAGTTGATCGACCGCATCCCGGGCGACGAGGATCTGCGGATGTACTGGCATGGCGACTGGCAGGATCTGTGCCGCGGCCCGCATTTGCAGCACACGGGGCAGTTGCCCGCCGATGCGTTCAAGCTGACGCATCTGGCCGGCGCCTATTGGCTGGGCGACAGCACGCGCCCGATGCTGCAGCGGATCTACGGCGTCGCCTTCAGGAACCGCGACGACCTCAAGGCGCATATGCACATGCTGGAAGAGGCCGCCAAACGCGACCACCGCAAGCTGGGCCGCGAAATGGACCTGTTCCACATGCAGGAAGAGGCGCCGGGGCAGATCTTCTGGCACGCGAATGGCTGGAACATCTATGTCGCGTTGCAGGATTACATGCGCCGCCGCCAGCGCGCAGGCGGCTATATCGAAGTGAACACACCGCAGGTCGTCAGCCGCAAGCTGTGGGAAGACAGCGGTCACTGGGAGAACTATCAGGACCACATGTTCATCGTCGAAGTGGACGAGGAGCATGCCAAGACCAAGACGATCAACGCGCTGAAGCCGATGAACTGCCCCTGTCATGTGCAGATCTTCAATGTCGGTCTGAAATCCTATCGCGACCTGCCGCTGCGCATGGCCGAGTTCGGATCATGCAACCGCTATGAACCATCCGGCGCGCTACACGGCATCATGCGGGTTCGCGGCTTTACGCAGGATGACGCGCATATCTTTTGCACCGAAGATCAGATCGAGTCCGAGACGATCCGCTATATCGACTTCCTCTCCAGCGTCTATCGCGACCTGGGCTTCGAAGAATTCCGGGTCAAGTTCGCAACGCGCCCCGAGACGCGCGCCGGTTCCGATGAGATCTGGGACAAGGCCGAGGCTGCCCTGTTGTCAGCGACACGCGCCTCGGGCATCGAGCCCGAAATCAACCCCGGCGAGGGCGCGTTCTACGGCCCGAAACTGGAATTCGTGCTGACCGACGCCATCGGCCGCGATTGGCAGTGCGGCACGCATCAGGTTGATTTCGTTCTGCCCGAGCGGCTGGACGCCTCTTATATTGGCGAAGACGGCGCCAAGCACCGCCCGGTGATGCTGCACCGCGCGACACTGGGATCGTTCGAACGCTTCATCGGCATCCTGATCGAAAGTTTCGCCGGCAAACTGCCCTTGTGGCTGGCCCCGCGACAGGTGGTCGTCGCCGCGATCGTGTCAGATGCAGACGACTATGTGCACGAGGTCGTTCGCGGCCTGCAAGCAGCAGGGATCCGGGCCGAGGCTGATACGCGGAACGAGAAAATCAACTACAAGGTGCGCGAGCATTCCGTAGCCAAGGTCCCGGTAATTCTTGCAATCGGAATGAAAGAGGTCGACAATCGCACTGTCTCGATGCGCCGGCTTGATAGTCAGGGCAGCCAGACGCTCGCATTAGATGAAGCTACGGCACAGCTTGCCCAAGAGGCAACTCCGCCCGATCTGCGCTGAAAAGTGCCGATGTCATGAAATCTTCACGCCGCAGGGCATACTGCGGCGGGTTTCCTGCTTGCGTTTTATCACGATTCGTTCATCTTTTGATTGCGTGAGCAACTTTCTACCCTACCGCCTCCCGTCTCAGTGGGCAGCCGGACGACTGAAAGACTGGCTGCACGACCCGCGGCAATCTCGCAGCGGGAATATTGGAAGGAGGGCACGGTAATGGCTACCGGCACTGTTAAATGGTTCAACACGACCAAGGGATTTGGCTTCATTGCCCCCGATGATGGCGGCAACGACATTTTCGTCCATATCTCAGCGGTCGAGCGCGCCGGCCTCAAAGGCCTGCAGGACAACCAGAAGGTCAGCTATGAGCTGCAAGCAGGACGCGACGGCCGCAGCTCGGCCAGCGATCTGCAACTTCTCTGACGCCCGCTCATTTGCGAGGTGCCAGATGTGCGGCCCGTTTGCGCGGGCCGTTTTTCTTTGCCAATGTCGCGGCTGTCCTGATTATCGCGCCTTGGATCGTTCAACATGGATGAAATGAACCTTGCCCAACATGTCCTCAGCGCCGGCGCGTCCTCGCCCGACAAGTTGGCCCTGTCGGTGGTCGGGCCCTCGCGTGCCGAACGCTGGTCCTATGCCCGGCTGATTGCGGCGGTCCGGGGCACAGCGACCGGGTTATTGCGGGCGGGCTTGCGCCCTAGTGATCGGGTGCTGCTGCGGCTTGGCAATCGACCGGCCTTTCCGGTGGCCTATCTGGGCGCAATCGCGGCGGGGATCGTTCCCGTTCCGACCTCTGCCATGCTGACGGCCCGCGAAGTGACCAAGCTTGCCGCAGAGCTGTCCCCCGCCATGGTGATCGCAGGCGACGGCATTGCCCTGCCCGATCATCACGCCCCGGTCCTGACCGAGGCGCAACTGACCAGTTTCGCCGATCTGCCGCCCGCCGATTACGCGCTCGGCGCGCCCGACCGGCTGGCCTATATCATCTACACATCGGGATCTTCGGGCAGTCCGCGCGCGGTCATGCACGCGCATCGTGCGATCCTGGCGCGTCGACTGATGTTCGAGGGGTGGTACGGGCTGCGCGCAAGTGACCGCTTGATGCATGCGGGCGCTTTCAACTGGACGTTTACACTGGGCACCGGGCTGATGGACCCGTGGACACTAGGGGCAACCGCGCTGATCCCCGCCGACGGCGTCGCAATCGAACAACTGCCGCTGCTGGCCGCCCGACACGGCGCGACGATTATGGCCGGCGCGCCGGGTATCTTTCGCCGGATGCTGCGCGCGGATTGGGCGACACCAGCTGGCCTGCGCCACGGGCTGAGCGCGGGCGAACGGCTGGACCCGGCCCTGCGCACTGCCTGGCGCCAACGCACCGGCACCGATCTGCACGAGGCGATGGGCGCGTCCGAACTGTCGACCTTTATCTCGGGCAGTCCAGCGCGGCCGGCACCCGATGGCAGCGCCGGCTATCCCCAGCCCGGCCGCCATGTCGCGGTGCTGGCAGATGACGGCACGCCGCAGCCTGTGGGGCAGCCGGGATTGCTGGCCGTGCGCGGCGACGATCCCGGCCTGTTCCTTGGCTATCTGGACCAGCCCGGGGAAACACGCGCACGCTTTCTGAGGGACTGGTTCATCACCGGCGATCAGGCGCAGATGACCCCAAACGGCGCCATCACCATGCTGGGCCGCGCCGATGACATCATGAATGCCGGCGGATTTCGCGTGGCACCGCCCGAGATCGAAGAACATCTGGCCAGCCATCCGCAGGCCGGCGATCTGGCGGTGGCTGAAGTCGCAACCGGCACCGGCAGCAGCTTCATCGCGGCCTTTTGGACCGGCACCGTGACAGAGGCTGACCTGCGCGCACTGGCCGAGCTCGGGCTGGCCCGCTATAAACAACCGCGCGCCTATATACATATGGACGCGCTGCCCCGCACCCCGACGGGCAAGATCAACCGCCGCGCCCTGCGCGACGCCCACAGCAAGGCCCGATATGATGAGCGACCCCGTAAACCTTGATATCTTTGCAGATCCCGTCTGCCCCTGGTGCCTGATCGGCAAGGCTGAACTGGACCGCGCATTGGAATCGCGGCCTGATCATGATTTCCGGCTGGCGTGGCACCCGTTTCGGCTGAACCCGCAATTCCCGCGCGAGGGCATGGATCGCGGAGATTACCTGCGCGCCAAATTCGGTGACCGCGCCGAAGAGGTGATGACGCCTGTGGCCGAACGCGCCGCACAGCTGGGCTTGCAGCTGGCGCCTGTCGCGCGCCAGCCCGACACGACGGATGCGCATCGGCTGATGCATTGGGCGGGGATCGAGGCCGCGCAGACCCGCGTCATGTCCGGCCTACTGCGCGCCCACTGGCAGGAAAGCCGCGATATCGGCGATGCGGCAACGCTGACCCAGATCGCAGACAAGGCCGGTATGGATGCAGACATGGTCGCGCGCCTGCTGGCCAGCGATGCCGATCTTGACACCGTTGCCTCGCGCGAAATGCACGCACGCGAGCGCGGCGTCAGCGCGGTTCCGACCTTCATCATCGCCGACAGCCACGCCGTCAGCGGCGCACAACCGGCCAAGCTGTGGCAGCAGGTGATCGACGAACTGTCCCAGCCCGCCGGGATCGAGAACTGACGATCCCGCACTTGCACGCTGTGCAAATAGGCGCTAATTGCCGGGGGTAATCCGAAGGGCAATTGCCATGGACGCACCCCAAGACAGCATGTCAGACCTGCAGCCCGTCAAACGGCTGCCGCTGCCAGAATTCATCACGATGCTGGCTTTTCTGTTCGCCACCATCGCCTTTTCCATTGATGCGATGCTGCCTGCACTGCCCGACATCGCGCAGGCGCTGACCCCTGATAATGTAAACCGGGCGCAGTTGATCCTGACCTCCTTTATCGCAGGCATGGGGGTGGGAACGCTGTTTGCCGGGCCGATTTCGGACGCGATCGGGCGCAAACCGGCGATCACGATCGGCTTCGCCATCTACGCGGTCGCGGCAATCGCCGCCATGTTCGCCAATTCGCTGGAATTCCTGCTGCTCGCCCGCTTTGTTCAAGGTCTTGGTGCATCCGGCCCGCGCATCGTCGCATTGGCTTTGGTGCGCGATCTCTACGATGGGCGCGAGATGGCGCGGATCACCAGTTTCGTGATGATGATCTTTATCATCGTGCCGGCACTGGCGCCCTCGCTTGGGCAGGTGATCATCTGGGTTGCTGGCTGGCACGGTGTTTTCGGCGCCTTTCTGGTCTTTGCGCTGATTGGCACGCTTTGGCTGAACCTGCGCCAGGCCGAGACGCTGCCGCCGCAGCGCCGCCGTCCGCTGCAAACACATACGCTGATCAACGCGGCACGCGAAGTGCTGTCCAACCGCCAGGTCATGCTTGCAACGATCATCCTGACACTTGGCTTCGGGCAGATGTTCGCGCTGCTCAGCAGCGCCCAGCAACTGTTCGGAGAGGCCTATGGCCTTGGCGACAGCTTTCCGATCTGGTTTGCGGGGATGGCCCTCTTATCTGGCAGCGGAACCGTGCTGAACGCGATCTTCGTGGTCAAGCTGGGCATGCGCCGCATCGCCAAATGGGCCTATATCATGCAGACCTGCGTCTCAGCGGTGATGCTGGCCCTGTTCCTCACCAACGCGCTGCCCTCGGCGCTGGAATTCCCGGCCTTCTTCTTCTGGGCGGTCAGCGTCTTCTTCATGGCAGGCGTCACCTTTGGCAACCTCAACGCCCTCGCCTTGCAGCATATGGGCCATATCGCCGGCATGGCCGCCTCGATAATTGCCGCCGTCTCGACGATCCTTGCCACGCTCATCGCGGGCCCGGTTGCGTCGCTCTATAACGGTACGGCATTGCCGATGATCGTCGCCACACTGATCTGCTCGGGCCTTGCCTGGTTTTTGATGGGCAAGCTTGAAGACTGAGGCCCGCCCTTCTTCTTCATCAAAATATCCTGGGGGAGTCCGAAGGACGGGGGCAACGCCCCCGCCAGTGGTTCGGGCTAGGCCGCGGCCTCTTCGGGCAGCTTGGCGCCGGTCATGAAGGCCACGGCATCCGACATCGAGTACTCATCCGGCCGGATCACCGCGAGGCGACGGCCAAGCCGGTGAATATGGATACGGTCGGCGACCTCGAACACATGCGGCATATTGTGGCTGATCAGGATGATCGGCACACCGCGTTCGCGAACGTCGCGGATCAGTTCCAGCACCTTGCGGCTTTCCTTGACGCCAAGTGCTGCCGTGGGCTCGTCCAGGATCACCACTTTCGATCCAAAGGCCGCAGCCCGCGCCACCGCGACACCCTGACGCTGACCGCCCGACAGGGTCTCGACCGCCTGATTGATGTTCTGGATGGTCATCAGGCCCAGCTCGTTCAGCTTTTCACGCGCGAAAGCCTCCATCCTCGGGCGGTCAAGCTGACGAAAGACACTGCCCATGATGCCGGGTTTGCGCAATTCCCGGCCCATGAACATGTTATCGGCAATCGACAAAGCCGGTGACATGGCCAGTGTCTGATAGACACATTCGATGCCATGCGCCCGCGCCTCCAGCGGGTTGTCAAAGCGCACGCGCTGCCCCTCAAGGGTGATCTCGCCCTCTTCGGGCTGCACCGCGCCGGACAGCGCCTTGATCAGCGACGATTTGCCCGCACCGTTATCGCCGATGACGGCCAGGATCTCGCCCGGCATCAGGTCGAAGTCGCAGTGATCCAGCGCCGTCACCTTGCCGTAGCGCTTGACGAGATTGCGCGCGAATAGAATGGGTTCGGTCATGACGACACCTTTCTGATCCACTGGTCCACGGCGACGGCAAAGATGATCAGCACGCCGATCAGGAAGAACGTCCATTGCGGATCGGTCCCGACCAGCCGCAGACCCATTTCAAAGACCCCGACGATCATTGCGCCGAAGAACATGCCAACAATACTGCCGCGGCCGCCGAACAATGAGATCCCCCCGATCACCACAGCGGTGATCGACTGGATATTGCCCAGTTGGCCCGTCGAGGCGGTGGGCGAGACCGAGCCAAAGCGCCCGATCATGACCCAACCCGCGATGGCGCAGAACAGCCCCGCCAGGGTATAGACCTGGATCAACATGCGCGTGGTTCGTACACCCGACAGCTGCGCGGCCTCGGCATCATCGCCCAGGGCATAGATATGGCGGCCCCATGCGGTCTGTCGCAGCACATAGGCCATCAGCGCGACCAGCGCGATCATCAGAAAGACCGCATACAGCACCTTGACCCCGCCGGGTTCGATCGAGTTTCCCCAGAACTGCAGCGCCGGTGCCTGTTCGCCGATCTCGCGCGAGCGGATGGTTTCATTGGCCGAAAAGATGAAATTCGCCGCAAGAAAGATCTGCCAGGTTCCCAATGTGACGATAAAGGGCGGCAGCTTCAGGCGCGCGATCAGAAAGCCGTTGATCGCACCCATCGCGGCACCGCAAGCAAGGCCAAGCGCGATCGCCGCCGGCGCGGGAATGCCATAGCGAAAGGTAAACTGCCCCATCAGCACCGAGGAAAACACCGCGATGGCCCCCACCGACAGGTCAATCCCTGCCGTCAGGATAACAAGGGACTGGGCACAGCCGATGATGCCGACGATGGCGATTTGCTGCATGATGGTCGAAATGGTCGTGGCGCGGAAGAAATTGTCCGAAAGCAGCGCAAAGATGATGACGGCCACGATCAGCACGATCATCGGCACAGCCGATGGCGTCTGGTGCAGCCAGTGATGGATTTTCTTCAGCATCCGGCCGCTTTCGTCAAAGCTGGCCACGGTTTCCGAAGCGCCTTTCAGGCCCTCTTCATAACCCGATGCCGATTTCGGCTCGTTCGCCATGTCTCGCCTCCTTCGACCATGACATTGGGGAAAAGGGCGACCGATCCAGCCGCCCTTTAGCAATTCAGGTGAGACCGGGGGTCAGCCCCAGCATTTGTCCATACCCTCGGCGGTATCGATGGATTCGACACCGTCGACGGGTTTGTCGGTGACCAGCGCCACGCCGGTATCGGTGAAATCCTTGCCCTCGGTCGCGGCGGGCATCGTGCCATCAGCAGCGAAGGCCGCGATTGCCTTTACCCCGAGCGAGGCCATCAACAGCGGATATTGCTGGCTGGTCGCACCGATGATCCCGTCCTGCACGTTCTGCACGCCGGGGCAGCCGCCATCGACCGAAACGATCAGCGTGTCCGCCTCGCGACCGACCGCTTTCAGCGCCTCATAGGCGCCTGCAGCGGCGGGCTCGTTGATGGTGTAGACGACGTTGATGTCCGGATCCTTGGCCAGCAACGCCTCCATCGCGGTCAAGCCGCCCTCTTCGTTGCCCGCGGTGACCTCATGGCCCACTATACGCGGATCTTCCTCGTCGCCCCACCGGGCGGGATCACCCAACTCGACGCCAAATCCCTGTAGAAAACCCTGATCGCGCAGCACGCCGACCGAAGGCTGGCTGATGGCCAGGTCCAGCATTGCGATCCTGGCATCGGCGGCAGCGTCACCCATGGTCGCGGCTGCCCATTTGCCGATCAGTTCACCAGCGGCAAAGTTATCGGTGGCAAAGGTCGCGTCCGCCGCATCGATCGGGTCAAGCGGCGTATCCAGCGCTATCACCAGGATGCCGGCATCCCGCGCGGGCTGCAGCGCATCGACAATCGCCTTGGTGTCCGAGGCGGTGATCAAGATGCCCTTGGCCCCGTCTGCGATGCAGGCCTCGACAGCCGCGACCTGTCCTTCGTGATCCCCGTCGATCCGCCCGGCATAGGATTTCAGCTCGATCCCCAGTTCCTCTGCCTTGGCAGTGGCACCCTCTTTCATCTTCACGAAGAAGGGGTTGGTATCGGTTTTGGTGATCAGGCAGGCACTGGTCATGTCCTGCGCCAGTGCGCCACCTGCGCCAAGCGCAAGCGACGAAACCGCCAGAACGGCGCTGAATATCGTTTTCGGGGTCATGTTTTCTCCTCCACCCAAGCGCGGGAATCGTCCTCCGCGTTGACCAAACTCAACCACATCAGAAATCCTCTTGTCAATAAATCAATTTTGTTGATTTATATGGGCAGGAGGATTTGTGATGCGAACAACAGCGGGCGAAGCAGCGGAAATCAGCAATAACGAGAGGCTCTTTATGGCAATCCTGCGCCGTGACGGCCCGAAATCGCGCGCAGAAATCGCTGCTGCAACGGGCCTGTCCGCGCAAAGTGCGACGAATATATCCAGACAATTGATTGATGCCGGATTGATCGCGCAGGGAGAGGTTGTCCGGGGCAAGGTCGGTCAGCCTTCGACCCCGCTTTCGCTGGCCCCGGACGGCGCGCTTTTCCTTGGCCTCAAGGTGGGCAGGCGCATGGCCGAACTGGCCCTGGTCGATTTCACCGGCACGATCCGGATGCACCGACAAGAGGTGTATGACCACCCGGAGCCCGACCGGCTGCTGCGTTTCGCCCGCAGTGCCATCGCAGCGATCATCGACAACCTGCCGCCCGAACAGGCAGGGCGCATTGCCGGGCTGGGCATCGCGACGCCCTTTCAGTTGTGGGATTGGGGCTGCGAAATGGCCGGCTGGCGGAACCGCGATCTGCGCGCCGAGATGGCAGATGGCCTGCTCTTTCCGGTCTGGCTGGAAAACGACGGCAACTGCGCGTGTGCGGCGGAACTGGTCTTTGGCCGCAGCGAGTTGCCGGCTGATTTTCTCTATATCTACGTCGCGCATTTCGCCGGTGGCGGGATGGTACTGGATGGGCGGCTGCGCCTTGGGCCGCGCCGCAATGCCGGCGCCATTGGCTCGATGCCGGCGCGGCAGGGCGGGCAGGTGCTGGATCATGCCTCGGTGTCCCGGCTAGAGACCATGATCGGCCATACCTTGCCGCCCGACAACGCCGGCTGGACCGTGCCGCCCGAGATCGAGGCGGACTGGGCACGCCAATCAGGCGAGGCGCTGGCATGGGCGGCAACCAGCGCGTTGGCGCTGGCCGATCTGAGGGCGGTGCTGATCGACGGCGCTGTGCCCAGAGCCACGCGAGACCTGTTGATCGCCGCCACGCAAGAGGCGATGACACACCTGCCCCTGGCCGGGCTGGAGGCGCCGCCGATCCTGCCCGGCACGCTCGGCCGCGCGGCACGAACGCTCGGGGCGGCAGCCCTGCCCCTGTCGCATGTCTTCTTGCCCGACGGCGCGCCCGGGGCTCTGGCATCTGGCTGACGAATCGCGGATAGTCGGCCGCATGTTTCTAGGTCTTGATCTTGGCACTTCGGGCGTAAAGGCGGTTCTGATCGACGACGATCAGACCGTGATCGCGACCGGTCACGCCCCGCTTTCCGTCAGCAATCCAAATCCCGGCTGGTCCGAACAGGCCCCGGCAGACTGGATTGCGGCCTGCCGCACGGCCATCGCGGCGCTGAACCAGCCGCTAAGCCGTGTTGCCGGCATTGGTCTGTCCGGTCAGATGCATGGCGCGGTTTGCATCGACAGTGCCGAGCAGGTGCTGCGCCCCGCGATCCTGTGGAATGACGGTCGCGCCCATGCCGAGGCCGCCGCGCTGGACGCCGATCCGCAGTTCCGCAGGGTGACCGGGAATATCGTCTTTGCGGGCTTCACCGCACCAAAACTGGTCTGGATGGCCAAGCACGAACCTGACCTCTTCGACCGCACCGCCCGCGTGCTGTTGCCAAAGGATTACCTGCGGCTGTGGCTGACGGGCGAGGCTGTGGGCGAAATGTCGGATGCCTCGGGGACGGCATGGTTCGATCCCGCGCACCGTGATTGGTCCGACGAACTGCTGGCCGCCACAGGCATGAGCCGGGCTCAAATGCCCACTCTGGTCGAGGGCAGTCAGGTTTCGGGCCAACTACGTGCTGATCTGGCCGCGGAACTGGGCCTGCCTGCAGGCATTCCGGTTGCAGGCGGCGCCGGCGACAACGCAGCGACCGCCATTGCCGCCGGGATCGCCGGGCCGGGCATGGGCTTTGTGTCGCTTGGCACCTCTGGCGTGATCTTTGCGGCAACCGACCGGTTCTTACCCGCGCCCGAAACCGCCGTTCATGCCTTTTGCCACGCCCTGCCCGATCGCTGGCACCAGATGGGCGTGATGCTGTCTGCGGCAGCCTGTCTGGACTGGTGGGCGCAGATTCTGGGGCAGTCGGCAGGCGACCTTCTGGGCGGTCTTGGGCCTGTGGCGACCCCCGGCAAGGTGCGCTTTCTGCCTTATCTGTCGGGCGAGCGGACGCCGCTGAACGACACCGCGATCCGCGCGCAGTTCGCAGGCATGTCCGTATCCCATGGCCGCGACGACCTGACCCGCGCAGTGCTGGAGGGCGTTTCGCTGGCGCTGGCCGAAAACATGGCCGCGCTGAAGAATGCCGGCGGCGGGTCCGATGCGCTGATCGCCATGGGCGGTGGCGCGCGGTCAGATCTGTGGCTGTCAATGCTGGCGCAGGCAACCGGTGTGCCTGTATTGCGGCCTGCAGGCGCGGAATCGGGCGGGGCCTTCGGGGCGGCACGCCTGGGGCTGATGGCCGCCACAGGCGCGGGCGATGAGGTGCTGTCGCAGCCCGATATCGCCGCCGAATTCGCGCCAGATCCGGCGCTGACCGGTGCCTGGGCCGATGCGCTGGCGGAACTGCCGGCATTGCGCGGCGAAAACAAAGGCTAGTGCTGCACCGCAGCGCCTTGACACCACCTGAATCACCTCTATAAGCGCAGCCTTCATTGGTGTTGGTGGCCCTCGCAAGGGGATGCCTGTCGGGCTTCGGCCAAAGGACAACGCCCTTCGACAATCTAGAGAAGGAGAACAGCCGTGACCAAACGCACGTCTGCCAAGTACAAAATCGACCGCCGCATGGGCGAAAACATCTGGGGCCGCGCCAAATCCCCGGTGAACCGCCGCGAATATGGCCCCGGCCAGCACGGCCAGCGTCGCAAGCAGAAGCTGTCGGATTTCGGCACCCAGCTGCGCGCCAAGCAAAAGCTCAAGGGCTATTACGGCGACCTGACCGAGAAACAGTTCCGCCGGATCTATGCAGAGGCAGAACGCGTCAAGGGCGACACCGGTGAAAATCTGGTTGGTCTGCTGGAGCGTCGTCTGGACGCCGTCGTCTACCGCGCCAAGTTCGTGCCGACCATCTTTGCTGCACGCCAGTTCGTGAACCACGGCCATGTCGAAGTGAACGGCAAGAAAGTGAACATCGCGTCCTACCGCGTCAAGGAAGGCGATGTCGTTTCGGTTCGCGAGCGTTCGCGCCAGTTGGCCATCGTGCTGGAAGCCGTCGGCCTGCCCGAGCGTGACGTGCCCGACTATGTCGAAGCCGACCACAACAAGATGACCGCAACCTTCGTGCGCACTCCGGCCCTGGGCGATGTGCCTTACGCCGTGCAGATGGAACCGAACCTGGTCGTCGAATTCTACGCAAAGAACTGATCCGGTTCTTTGCCGCTATTTGGAAAGGCCGTCCCTCGGGGCGGCCTTTTTCTTTGCTTGCCAAGCTGCGTGTCTGTCCGAGGCGCCCGGCTGACCGTCAGGCTACCGGGCGATCATTACTCACGCGCAACAAGACACAAGCAGCAAAGGACGATCGCCTTTCTCAATGCGCCGCCAATTTCAGAAAGCCGCCAACTCTAACGTCTCGGTCAAAATGTCCGGGGCTAAGCGCTTTAGCTCGCTTGCTTGAGACAGCTCAGGCAACACGATCTCTTCTGGCAGGGCCTTGAATTCCGACATGCCGTCCATGTTCGGCCATGTCATGCAGTCGACCTGGAGTTCCCCCGGTTTGATGGGCACTTTTCACTTGATGAAGGAGAGTGTTTTTCATGCCGAAAAGAGGAACCCGTAGATCAGAATTGGATATGTCACACCAGACAATTTCGGCGGCCGCACCTCGCCTGCCACGCATGCTGCAGCATGCAGAAACAGCCACAGCGGCTGGACTGACAGCCCGCCTTGGCCACCATTGCTACACGTCAGAAACGACAGATAGTCCTCAGGCGGCGCATTTTTCGACGCGTCAATCAAATCGGCCAACTCTTGTGCCGGGCCCCCTGCTTCTGTCTGCCGATCTTTGTCGATCAACATCTTTGCTCTCGTATCCTGGCCTGGCCCTCTCAAGGCAGGTTAACAGGTGGATGCGACGGCAGAAATGTCCCGTATAGCCGCCGGCACGACCCGGCGAACCATTAGCCCTACGTCTGTATAGTTACCTTGGCCTTGGCCGCCAGATCGCGCGCGATGCCGTAGGCGCCCTTGATCCGGTCGGCGTCGCTGGTCCAGTCGCGGCGGATGATGATCTTGTTGCCGTCGACCTTGGCTTGCCCGCGCTGTTCGGTCAGGAATTCGACCAGACCGGCGGGGTTGGGATATTTGTCGCCGTGGAACTGAACCGTCGCCCCGCGCGGCCCGGCATCGAGCCGCGAGATATTGGCCTGTTTCGCCCGCGCCTTGATACGGATCACGTTCATCAGGGTCGAAACCTCTCGCGGCAGCTTGCCGAAACGGTCGATCAACTCGGCGGCAAAGCCCTCCAGCTCGACCTTTGTGGTCAGTTCGGCCAGACGGCGATACAGGCCGAGCCGCACGTCCAGATCGGGGATATAACTTTCCGGAATGGTAACCGGCACGCCAAGGTTCAGCTGCGGCGCCCATTCATCCTCGGGCGTGCCCTCGATCTCGCCCGACTTCAGCTTGGCGATCGTTTCCTCCAGCATCGCCTGATACAGTTCAAAGCCGACCTCTTTGATATGACCCGACTGTTCCTCGCCCAGCAGATTGCCGGCGCCGCGCAGATCCATATCCTGCGAGGCCAGATTGAAGCCTGCGCCAAGGCTGTCGATGGAGCCCAGAAATTTCAACCGCCGCATCGCCTGAGGCGTCAGCGGCGCGCGCGGTTTGGTGGTCAGGTAGCAATAGGCGCGCGTCTTGGAGCGCCCCACACGACCCCGGATCTGGTATAGCTGCGCCAGCCCGAACATATCCGAGCGCCAGACGACCATGGTATTCGCCGTCGGAATATCGAGGCCCGATTCAACGATGGAGGTCGCGACCAGCACGTCATGGCCGCCATCATAGAAATCGTTCATCCGGCTATCCAGATCGCCCGCCGCCATCTGGCCATGGGCGACCAGATACCTGACCTCGGGTACGTTCTCGGTCAGCCAATGCTCGACATCGGGCAGGTCCGAGATCCGCGGCACCACAAAGAACGACTGCCCGCCGCGATATTTCTCGCGCAGCAGCGCCTCGCGGATGGTGACGCTGTCGAATTCGCTGACATAGGTGCGGATCGCCAGGCGGTCGATGGGTGGCGTGCCAATGATCGACAGATCGCGCACCCCGGTCAGCGACATCTGCAAGGTGCGCGGGATCGGGGTGGCGGTCAGGGTCAGTACGTGGATATCGCTGCGCATATCCTTGAGCCGTTCCTTGTGGGCGACGCCGAAATGCTGCTCCTCGTCCACGATCAGCAGACCAAGCTGCTTGAAGCGCACTGCCTTGGCCAGCACCGCATGGGTGCCCACGACGATATCGACGCTGCCATCGGCAAGCCCCGCGCGCGTTGCCGCAGCATCCTTGGCAGCCACGAACCGCGACAGCGGACGCACGGTGATGGGTGTGCCGCGAAAACGCTCGGCGAATGTCTTGTGGTGCTGTCGCGCCAGCAGCGTGGTCGGCGCGATGACGGCGACCTGCTGGCCCTGACTGGCCGCGATAAAGGCCGCGCGCATGGCAACCTCGGTCTTGCCAAAGCCCACATCGCCCACGACCAGCCGGTCCATCGGGCGACCGATGGCCAGATCGCCGGCCACGTCCTCGATCGCCGTCGCCTGATCGTCGGTTTCGCTATAGGGGAAGCGGGCCGAAAAGGCCTCCCAATCGTGATGATCGGGTTCCAGCACCGGCGCCGGACGCAGCAGACGTTCGGCAGCGATGCGCATCAGCTTGTCGGCGATCAGCTTGATGCGTTCTTTCAGCCGCGCCTTGCGGGCCTGCCACGCGCCGCCGCCCAGCTTGTCCAGCAGGCCTTCTTCGTGGCCATAGCGGGTCAGCAGTTCGATATTCTCGACCGGCAGAAACAGCCGATCCCCGCCCGCATATTCCAGCGCCACGCAATCATGCGGCACCTTGTTGGCGGTAATCGTTTCCAGCCCGGTATAACGCCCGATCCCATGTTCGACATGTACGACCAGATCGCCGGGCGTCAGGCTGGTGGTGTCCTTCAGAAAATCCTCGGCCCGGCGGCGTTTTCTGGCGCCCCGGATCAGCCGGTCGCCCAATACATCCTGTTCCGAAATAACGGCCAGTCCCGGCGCGACATAGCCTTGTTCCAGCGGCCAGACCGCCAGCCCGATTGCGCCGGGTTGATCGGGCAGATCGCGCAGGTCGGCGATGTCCCTGGCGCCCTCGATCCCCTCATCCGCGATCAGGCCTGCCAGACGTTCGCGCGCACCATCAGAAAAGCTGGCGATAACGACGCGCCCGTTCTTGCGCAGGCTGCGCAGGTGATCGGCCAGGGCGGCGAACAGATTGATGCCGTCGGCCTGACGTTCGGGTGCAAAGTTCCGCCCGATGCGCCCGCCGCCGTCCAGAACCCCCGGCCCCGGCGGGGCGGGCAGCACGCGCAACTGGATCACCCGATGCGCGGCCAGCCAGCGCAGCCATTCGTCGCGCGCGGGAAACATCTCATCGGGCGGTACCGGGCGGTAAACGGTATCGGCACGCCCCTTGGCGGCCAGCGCGTCGCGGCGGGCCTGATACTGTTCCGCGATCATGCCGCGCCGTGCATCCTCGACCTGGCTGATCTGATCGTCCAGCATCACCGAAGCGCCCGGCAGATAGTCGAAGATGCTTTCCATCTTGTCGTGGAACCAGGGCAGCCAGTGTTCCACACCAGCCTGCTTGCGCCCGGCACTGACGGCCTCATACAGCGGATCATTGGTGCCGCCACCATAGGCATGGCGGTAGTTCTGGCGAAACCGGGTGATCGCCGCATCGTCCAGAATGACCTCGGACATGGGCGCCAGTTCGACCCGCTTGAGCGTCTCGGTCGTGCGCTGGCTGACCGGATCGAACCGGCGCGCACCGTCCAGCACATCGCCGAACAAATCCAGCCGCACCGGTCCGGTCGCACCCGGTGAGAAAATATCGATGATGCCGCCGCGAATGGCGTAATCTCCGGGTTCCGTTACGGTGGGCGATTGCACAAAGCCCATGCGCACCAGAAACCCGCGCAGGGCCTCTTCGTCGATGCGGTCGCCCACACGGGCGCTAAAGCTGGCGCTTTTCAAAAGATCGCGTTGCGGCAGGCGTTGCAGCACCGCGTTCAGCGTTGTCAGCAGCACGAACGGTCCCTTGATCGCCCCCTGCGCCAGCGCCGCCAGCGTGGCCATCCTTGCGGCCTGCACGCCGCCCGCAGGCGAGATGCGGTCATAGGGCGTCGTATCCCAGGCCGGGAAGTCTACCGCAACCGCGCCGGGCGCGTGAAAGGCCAGCGCCTCGCGCATCGCCGCCATCCGTCGGTCGTCGCGTGCGATGTGGATGACAGGCGTGCCGCGCGTCAATTCGCGGGCGATCAGGGCGGCATCATGGCCCTCGGGGGCGCCGGAAAGGGTGATCTGTTCGGACATCAGCAGTGAGGTAAGCCAGTGGCAGTTGGTGTCAAGGCGAACTACAGCCCATTGGGGTGCAAAAGCTGCCAGACAGTGCCCCACAAGGCGGTGATGCCGATCGCCAGAAGCGACAGCACAAAAGCCAGCCTGCGGTGGATCACGATCAGCCGCAGGACCCGCGCCACGGCATCACCCGGCGTGACAGATCCATCATGCGCCCCGACCATCACCTGCTGCAACCTTTGCGCAAGCCGAAGGCGCATCAGAAACAGGATCAGCAAGGGTATCCCCAGCAGCGACGCCGCCTGCGCCAGTTCCATGCCATAGCCAAAACCCAGCATCGCAAGCGATGTGGTCGCGAACGCCGCAAGACCCAGCATCACAACGCCTTCGGTGCGTCCCAATCGCCAACGCGGCAGGGCCAGCGTCAGCCAGTCCAGCAGGGCCAGTCCCGGCTCGCCCTCGGGGTCGCGCCGCGCGCGATTGACGACATCTGTCGGCACGCCGACGACGGCGCGCCCGCTGCTGCCCCACAGCAGGATCAGGGCAAGCCAGTACCAGACGCTGCCAAAGCTGCGGGCGTCCAGCAGGTCCAGAAATCCGGTGAATTGAGGCACGCTCGGTCTTTCTTGTGGTCAATCGCGCGCGACCTTAGAACGGGGGGCAGCCCAAGGAAAGGCCCCCAAAATGGCAACGCCGATCATCGCCCCCTTCCCTGCCTCGCGCTTGCGCCGCCTGCGTCGCACGGCGCAGCTTCGTGACATGGTGGCCGAGGTGAACTTCACGCCCGCAAATCTGATCTGGCCGATCTTCGTGTCCGAGGTTGCGGGTGCAGAAGGGGCGATCCCCTCGATGCCCGGTGTCGAACGGCTGACACTGGACGGTGCGCGGCGCGCGGCTGAACAGGCGATGCGGCTGAACATTCCGGCCATCTGCGTCTTTCCCCATTCCGATCCCGATCTGAAGGACGAGACCTGCGAAAGGGCCTGGGACCCGGAAAACATCGGCAACCGCGCCATTCGCGCGATCAAGGAGGTCGCGCCCGATCTGGCGGTCATGACCGATATCGCGTTGGATCCATACAACATCAACGGCCATGACGGCTTTGTCGTCGATGGCCAGATCCTGAATGATGAAACCGTCGAGGCGCTGGTCAAGATGGCCTTGGCGCAGGCCGATGCGGGGGCCGATATCCTTGGCCCAAGCGACATGATGGACGGGCGCATCGGGGCGCTGCGGGCCGCACTGGAAGGCGCAGGGCACAAGCATGTGGCGATCCTGTCCTATGCTGCGAAATATGCCAGCGCCTTTTATGGACCGTTCCGCGATGCCGTGGGGGCATCGGGTCGGCTGGTGGGCGACAAGAAAACCTATCAGATCAACCCCGCGAACCGCGACGAGGCGATGCGCTGCGTTGCCCGCGATCTGGCCGAAGGCGCGGATATGGTCATGGTCAAGCCAGGCATGCCCTATCTGGACATCTGTCGCGCTGTCAAAGACCAGTTCGGCGCGCCCACATTTGCCTATCAGGTCAGTGGTGAATACGCGATGATCGAGGGCGCGATCCAGAATGGATGGCTGTCGCGCGATGCGATGATGGAAAGCCTTTTGGCCTTTCGCCGGGCAGGTTGCGACGGGGTGCTCAGCTATTTCGCGCCCAAAGCGGCTGAAATGCTGGTCTGAACCTGCGAATTCGCGTATTGTTGCCCCGAACGGGCCGCAAAGTGCCCGGCGGATCAATGATGAGGCGACAATGAGCGATTTCACCACCATAAGCCGCCGTGGGCTGCTGCTGGGCGCAGGCGCGACCGCAACGCTGGCCGTTGCGGGCTGCAATAACGGGACCAGCGAGAACGCCGCCGGCCGGCTAGAGGCCCGTGTCGATGCGACGCATCAATACATGGTCCAGACCTATCCTTCGACCGCCGCCATGGCCCAGTCTGCGGCAGGCATCCTTTACATGCCGTTGATGACCGAGGCGGGGTTCGGAATCGGCGGTGCTTATGGACAAGGCGCGCTGCGCATTCAGGGCGCGACGGTCGATTACTATTCCGCGACGCAGGCCAGTGTCGGCTTTCAGGCGGGCGCGCAGCAATATGCGCATGTGCTGGTGTTCCAGTCGCAGCAGGCGCTGGCCGCGTTCCGGGCCTCGCCGGGTTGGGTCGCAGGGGCCGATGCCTATTACGCCATCCCGACCGGCGGGCTGGCCGTGGGCGCCGATACGGTCACCGCACAGCACCCGGTCGTTGCACTGGTCTTTGGTCAAAGCGGGCTGATGGCCGGTGCCAGCATCGAGGGCACGAAATACACGCGCATCATCCCGTCGGCCATGAATGTCGGCGTACAGCCGGGCGCAGCCGCGACCGGCCTGCAAATGCCACGTTTGCAGATGCCCAGATTTGGCGGCGCCGGCTAAGCGCCTTACCAGCTGCTATCGGGGTCATTGCGATCCGGGGCGCGCGAGCGCAAATCATCACAGATGTGTCGGCGGTTCAGGCAATCGCCGAGGCACAGCAAACCCGAGAGGCAGCCCCGCTAGGTCCCTGTCGCCAGTTCGTACTCTGCGCCCCGCGTCACCGAGGCTCCGCGACGTTCCGTATAATCGACCGCCACAACCAGCGACGCGTCATAGCCGTCGCTGCGTTCTTTGACCTGGGCATAGGCACCCTCGCCCGCGTCGATCGCGATCCAGTCATCAACATTGGTGGTGTCCTGCAGCGCCGCGCGGTCATAGGCCGAGGCGTTTTCGAACACATACTGGCTAAGGGCATCGGGAAAGAAGATCTGTCCGGTCAGCGCCTCGTCACGCCCCAGAATGACCTTGAAATGCATGTGTGTGGTGCGCCCGCGATACCAGCCGGGAAAGATGGTCTGGAACGCCACCTGCCCGCCGTTGCCACTGATCTGCGTGCCACGCAAAAAGGTCTGCCCCCGCGTGTCCCGCGTGTTGTCGCTGCCCTGCCGCGCAAATCCACTGTAATTTCCCTGCGCGTCGCAATGCCACAGATCAACGCGCGCGCCATTGATCGGGCGACAATCGGCGGTCACAACCTGCACGTTCATCGTCATGGGAACGCCGCCACGATCCTCGCGGATATCACGGCGAACAAGGTTCGGATCCAGATAGAACGGCCCTTCGGTCACTTCCGGTGAAAGGCTACAGACATTTGCGGCGATCAACCCCGCCCGTTCGGCCTGAGCCTGCAAAGAGCTGGGCCAAAGCCCGATCCCGGCAGCCGCAGGCGCAGATGCAGCCAGAAGACGCAACAATTCGCGTCGATTCGTCATACGACCTCCCCCACAAAGGCGTATGTGACAGAACGCAACCTTTTGGCGATCTGATCCAGCATTTTCTGCGATGACGGCGGCAATCCGCCGATAACCCGACCTAAGTGCTGGTCAGATGCCGTAGCCCGTGGGTCACATCAGCGCGGATGGCGAGGCGCAAGGCGGGCTCGTCCCCGGCCCGCAAGGCCGCCAGAATCATCCGGTGGTGGCGCGGCGGCTCGTTGCGTTTGACCCGCCCATACAGCGCGCGCATGGTCGGCCCCAATTGCAGCCAGATGGTCTCCAGCATGGCCAGCATCAGCGGCGCCTGTGCGCGCAGATACAGCGTGCGGTGAAAATCCAGATTGGTGCGGATATAGCCCACGGCATCGTGCCGCTCTACCGCGTCGGCGATCTGGCCATTCATTCGCGTCAGCCGGTCGATCAGCGCGAAATGCGCCCGTGGCAGCGCGCGCGATGCCAGTTCCGGCTCGATCAGCGCGCGCAGGGCCGCCAGTTCTTCGATCCGCTCATCGGTCAGTTCCGGCGTCGATATCCGGCCCGAGGCCGACAGCGTCAGCGCGCCCTCGGCCACCAGTCGTCGCGCCGCCTCTCGCGCCGGGGTCATCGAGACGTGATGCTCGGCCGCCAACCCGCGCAGCGTCAGCGCCTGCCCGGGCGGCAACTCGCCCAGCATGATCTGGCCGCGAAGGCTGCGGTACAGACGCTCATGCGCGGCGGTGTCATTGGTGGTGGCGCGCTGAGGCGTCCCGGCAAGCGTATCCATGCGCGGCTTGTGATCACAAATCGCGCGCAGGTCAATCGCCGAATCGCCAGGCCAGCAATGTATCGCCCTGTTGGCGCAGCCAGGCACGCTGCGGGGCATAGCCCGGCATCAGCCGCTCGACTGCCGCCCAGAACCGTGGCGAGTGATCCATATGCGCCAGATGCGCGACCTCATGTGCCGCCACGTAATCCAGCACTGGATAGGGCGCCATCGCCAGTCGCCAGGAAAACATCAGCCGCGCATCGCTGGTACAACTGCCCCACCGCGAGCGCGTATCCCGCAGGGCTATGGCGCGGAAGGGTTTGCCGAGGGCAGCCGCGTGGCGGGTACATGCCTCCAGCAGCGCCTGTTGCGCCTGATGCTTCAGAAAGGCGCGCACTACCGGACCTGCCGCCCGGTTTTCCGGCACCAATAGCGCCTCGCCCGCGATCCGTGCGCTGGACAGCGGCGACGGCGTGATCAGCAGGCCCTGCCCGGCGACGGGCAACACCGCACCATGCGCCGCGATCCGGGCCTCTGGCATCCGTGCGCGCACCTGCCGCAGCCAGCCGGACTTGGTTTCGGCAAAGGCGCGGCCCTCGTCCGCGCTGATCCGCGGCGGCAGGGTCAGCACGACCTCGCCACCATGCCGCGCCACCCGCAGCGTCATGCGCCGCGCCCTGGCCGAGCGCCGCAGCAGGACCTGAGTACCATCGGCAGTAGTAAAGCTTTCGCCCAAAACCAGAATTCCCGTCAGAAAAGCCTTTGACACCCCCCTTGCACTATGGCAGGGGAACGCCGATTTACCCGAATTCCCTAATAGCGGCTGAAGGAGATTACCATGCCCAAGGAAGAATGGGGCACGAAACGCCTGTGTCCGCATTGTGCGACCCGCTTTTACGACCTGCAGACCGATCCGATGACCTGTCCCGCCTGCGGTGCAAGCTTCTCGGTCGAGAGCCTGACTGATGGTCGTTCACGCCAACTGTCGACGGAAAAACCGTCCAAAGCCAAGGACAAGCCGGACGCCGCCACCGACGACGATGACGATCTGGATGATGACGACAGCGGCGATCTGGACGATGACCTGCTGGACGATGATGATGATGACGACGACGTTTCGCTGGACGAGATCGCCGACGTCTCGGACGAAAAAGACGACTGATCGTCTGCGATCCGGCGCCATGCAGCCGATGTCGAAACGAATTGATTCAAAGGGGCGAGCGCCGGAGAAACGGCGCTCGCCCTCTGCTTTGGCAAACTGGCTCTACGACCTTGAACAATCTCGCATTGGCACGAGATTTCCCCTTGCACCCCCGTCCGCCCGCCCATATACGACGCTCCACGCGCCGAGCAGCGATGCTGCGCGAGACCTCCGGTGGGGCCATAGCTCAGTTGGTAGAGCGCTTGAATGGCATTCAAGAGGTCAGGGGTTCGACTCCCCTTGGCTCCACCAATAAAATCAGACAGTTAGACAGAACGACAGACGCGAAAGACCGCACTGATTTCTGTTAGGGTAACGTTTGGGGTAACGAAATTCAGATTTCGTTTTTCGCCCTCTTTGCCGCCACGCGCGCCCGCGCGGCGCAGGTGCTGCAACAGTATTTCGCCGCTGCCCGCCTCGGGTTCTCGATCATGGTGTCGCACCATTCGCAGGGTCGCGGATGGTGCTTTCGGATCGTCGCCTGCGCCCGGCACCATTGGCCACAGAACCGCTGATCCTTGGTGTTCGGGACATAGGGCTTACGGCAATGCTCACAGATACGGGCCAGCC
This sequence comes from Paracoccus tegillarcae, assembly GCF_002847305.1. NCBI lineage: Bacteria > Pseudomonadati > Pseudomonadota > Alphaproteobacteria > Rhodobacterales > Paracoccaceae > Paracoccus > Paracoccus tegillarcae. The sequence goes on from NZ_CP025408.1 coordinate 71,646, forward strand.
TGAGCCGCCATTCCGCCCGGCCACCTTTCCGCTGGCACTGCACAGAACAATAGACCGCCCGCCGGTCCTTGTGGATGGCGACAGGCCCGCCGCATTGCTTGCAGGGCGGTCGGGCGCGCTTGGCGTCCAGCCGGGCTTGCTTGTCCAGATCGTGATAGGCCCGCATATAGCATTTCTGGGAGCACCATTGCCGCACCTCGGCATATGGGCCGCTCGGCAACTCCGTCCCGCAGCCCTTGCAGAAGGTCTTGAACAGCGCGTCGGTCATTCGCGTCCGACCGCCATATCAAGCGCGGCGTCCTCGTCCGCACTCATAAGCCGCTCCAAGCTGGTATGGTGCGCGTCCCGGCACAGCTTGCCGCAAAACTTGCGGTGCCCCTCGGGCAGTGGCTTGCCGCAGCCACGCCTTGCACAGCGGTCCCTCTGAATCAGTGTGCCTGCCTCGATCAGCCATTCCGGCTGCCCTTCGTTCCACGGCGGCCTGTGTGCACCAAGGCGGTTGAACGTCGCGTCCAGCAAGTCGCGGGCCATGGCATCGGCATCGGACCAGCGCCAGCCCTCGCGGCACAGCTTGGCCCGGATCGCGTGGCGCAGCGGTCCTTCCAGATTAAACGGAACCGCGATGCGCCCGGCCTCGCGCTCGGTCCTGATGACCTGTGCCAGCCTGTCGACAAGCGCCCGATGCCGACCCTCGCCCAGCTTGCCGCGCATGGCATCACGTTCCCGGCGGCGCTCTTTCCGCAGCATCGCCTTTGCTTCCGGGGTCATGACCAGCATGGCTCAATCCGCCCAGTCGATGAAGCTTTCCGCGTCCTTGATTGTGGCAAGGTCCAGCCCTGCCGCCTTGGCCTCGGCCAGCGCGCCCAGCATGGTTGCGAAGGCCCGCGCCTTGCCGCCAGCGTCAAACGCCTGCATCGGCCGCACCACGTCCAGTTTTACGGCCTGCCCGAATTTCTCGGTCGCTTCCTCGGCCATCAGCCCGGCAATGGGTTGCAGGACAAGCTGCGCCAGGTGCCGCTGTGCCTCTCTGACCAGCGGTCCCTGCGCATTCTGGGCGAACATGGCAGGCAAGATGCCATAGACGGCGAAGATCGCGCCCTTGGCCTCGCTCAGAAACTTGTCGGCCAGCGTCTTTTCCAGATCGGGCGAAAGCTGATCCGGCGATTTGCCAATGTTCGGATGCATACCAGCCGCCGCCGCCTGGGCCACGCCCTCGATCACCAGAGAGGCCCCGCGACGGCCACGGAAGCCGCGCCGCAACTCGGCCATATCCTCGGTCGATCCCTCGGGAACGGGGACAATCAGGCTGCCCAGGGGCGCGTCCTTGAACACGTCGCGCAGGGCGGTTTCCACCTCATGCAGCAGTTGCGCCGATAGCTGCGCCCGCCGCAGCGGTGCCGTGCCGGTCCAGGGTGTCACGTTGTCGCTGCCAATGCGGAAGTGCAGCACCTCGGCTGCCAGCGCGTTCTCGGATCGCCCGCCGCCCGCCTCGGGGATGCCAAGGCGATACACGCGGGGAATGCCGTTGCGGGTGGACAAGTCCCAATCGACCGCCGGAATGAGCCGATCGCGGATCAGAAACACCGCCTCGCCGCGCAGCGCCAGCGCCCGCGCCGTCATCGCCAGAGTTCGCCGGTCCAGCAGATCGGTGCCGCTCACATCGGCCAGCGACAGGCCCGATTCCCAGAGGCTCACGCAGGTCTGCACCGCCGCCGTGACCTCGGCCAGCCCGGATGTGCCGCTGATCCAGTTTTCACGGGCAGCCATGACGGCAGCGGTATAGCCGGGGGCCACAGCGCGGGTTTCCTGAGTAGCAACTTGCGACTGCGACCGCCGGAACAGATCCATGATGCCCATCAGAGCCTCCACCGATTGAGGGGATGAATAGCACCGCGATAGGGCTGGCGATCCTGATGCGTTTCCCATGCCCGCGCCTCGATTTGTGCAGAGGGATAGGCGGGCCGGGTCACGGCGCTGATCTCGAACAAAGCCGCCCGCGTGATCGTGCGCAACACGTCCGCGCCGCGCCGCTCGATCCGCTCGCCGTCAGACTGGACGCGAAAGCCCGGCGACAGGCCACGGATCAGCCCGGACGCATGAGCCGCCAGAAAGTCCCGCGCCCAGCTTGTGCCCGCGTCAATCCGCGCCTCGATGCGCAGCGCGTCATCGGTATCGGTCAGGGTCAGGTTGCCCGCCGCCCGTGAGGCAAGCGGGCGATCATAGGAATGCGCGACCAGCAAGTGAACATCTTCGCCCGCCTCGATCCGATCCGCGAAGGCACGCGCGGCGATGACTTCACGTCGCCCCGGTGCCAGTTCGGTTTCCGCGCCATAGGGGAACGTCGCAGACAGGCGGGTTCCCCCGCCCTCGCTGCGCAGTTCAAGCGCGCCGATGGACGCCCCCCACAGCATTACGGTGCACCGATGCCGGTCAGGATGCGGGTTTGCAGGCCGCGCGCCACGGTCACATCCGCCGTCAGAAGGCCGGTCAGGCGCAGGCCACCGTTCTGCGCATCGGTGTAGGGATCGCGGATCATATCCACCCCTCCCCAGAGGCCCAGGAAAGCCGGGGGAACGCCGCCTGCCGATGTGGTCAGGATTGCCGTGCCTGCGTCCAACTGGTTCGCCAGGGCGATGTTGCCCGCCGGAATATGCTTCACAAGCCGGTCCCATTCGGAAACCGCCGTGCCCGCAATCAGCGTGTCGTCCAGTTCCGCCCAGATGGCCGGTTCAAAGGCCATGTTGACGCCCGATGCGGCGCTGATCGCATTGGCTTCCATGAAGGCTACCGCCTCGGCCCTGAAGGCCGCCCAGCTTGCCGCGGCGCCCACCGCCGTGCTGGTGATGCCATAGGTCGCTGCACCGGGGACGATGCCCAGAGGCTCGCCGCCCGCGCCGCTGCCCATCAGCACCGCGCGGTCCAGTTCGGCACCGATGGCCGCCGACATGTCGCGCCGCACGGCCTGTTCCAGTCCTTCACCAGCTTGTTTTAACGCCTTGCGGGTGATCCGCATATGTGCGCCAAGGGTGTGATCCGGGGCCAGTGCCCGCTCGGCAGTCTGGAACGGGTTCGGGCCGGGAACGTCTGCCCCCTCGGTCGCCGCCCAACCGGCAATAGCGCCTGCCGTGGCAACCGGCCATTCGACCGATCCTTGCGCGATGTTGATGGTCTGGACGCCCAGCTTGGCCGCGACCGATGCCGGGAACAGCCGGTCGATGATCGGGCGCGTCTGCACCGGGTTCGGCACGTCAGCCGATACGGTGTTGCGCTGTTCCAGGGCTTCCAGCGGAACCGGGATACCGCGATAGCCGCCCGCGTTGCGCATTTCCTGCACGATCTCGGCAGTCTGCCCCGACAGGGTGCGCCCCTCGTCCAGTGCCAGCACCACCTGCCGCAGCTCGAACCGGCCCATCATCTCGGCCCATTCCTGCGAGGAACGGGTTTCCAGATCGGCCCCGCCTTCGCGGCGCTCGGTATCTTCCGCGATCAGGGCGGCACGATACCGGGTTTCATTGGCACGATACTCCGCATCCATGCTTTCCATGTTGCGGGTTTCGTCATCGGTCGGCTTGTCCTTGCCCACCAGTTCGGCCAGTGCCTGCCGGATTTCCGACTGGCGACGGGCGATTTTCACAGAGTCCAGCATGATATACCTCACATTGCCGGGTTGGGTTGTGTCGCCAGTTCGGCAACGGCTTTTCCCCAGGCTTCACGCTCGGGGGTGATGATCGGCGCGGGATGCCCGCATTCGATCCGGGTTTTTTTGGTGTGGCACCGGCTGCACCGCGTGGCGCAGTTGGTCGGGTCAAAGGCAAGTTCCGGGTTGCTGCGCACCGGCTTCACATGGTCGATTTCCAGCCGACCGCGCGCCGTGCCGCAATCGACACAGGCCCAGCCGTCGCGTTCCAGCACCGCTTGGCGCAGCACCTGCCAGCGCCGGGTTGACGTGACACGCTTGGAATGCCGCTGATATTCGCGCATCAGGCCCATGCCACCCTCGCTTTCCGCGTCGGTGCCGCTTTCATCCGTTGGCCTTGCGCCACTGCCAGCAGAGCCGCAGCCGCCGCGTCGATCCGGCCAAGGGACCGGGCTTTTGCCAACTTGGCGTTGTTCGCCGGGTCTAGCAGGACGATGGCATCAGAGAAGGCAGAGCGCAGCAGCAGGGACGGGGCCACCTTCACCTCGCCGTCAAACAGCGCCCGGCGGAACCGTTCAATATCTTCGCTGCCGTCTTTCCAACCAAACCCGCGCCACAAGAACGGGACACGGGCCAGACCGGCCTTTTCCATCGCCTCGATAAACTCGGCATGGCGGAAGCGGTCGCCCACGATGCAAGCGGGCTGGATGCCGTCAAGTTGTCGCACGATCTCGGCCAGCCATGGGCCGGGCGGCACGGTCGCATCGCCCATGACGGTCATTTCGCCGCGTTCCTGCATCTCGACATAGCGCCCCGCCACGCCGTCAGCCGCGCCACGGTCGGCAAGCGAGGGGTTGCCGGGAAAGGTGCCCAGAGCCTCAAGCCTGCCAGTATCGGGCCAGTAGAACGCCGCCGCCGACATGCTGCGACTGCCGCCCAGGTCAACGCCAAGGATGCACGGGCCATCACGCGGGGGAAGCTGATCGGGGTTCACTTCCGCCGACAGCCATTCGTCAACCGTCACCAGAACCGAACGATCCTCGGTGCTGACACGCTCGTTCCGGTTCAGGTTGCGGAAACTTGACAGCGCCGATCCGCCGCGCGCAATCGCCCGCTTTGCCTGTGCCAGCAGCCATTCCGGTGTGGAGCCAATGCCTTCGGTCGCGCCGGGATTCGCTGCCAGCAGGCTTTCCAGATCGTCGGCAGGCAGCCCGAAAGCCGGGCGATGTTCCTGCACATAGGTGCCGGGCGGGGGTTCATCCAGCCATCGGGAAAAGGTGTTGGCGTCATCGGGTGCGCTTGTGCTGATGATCAGCGCCCGCCCGTCGCGCTTCCCAAGCCCCGACAGGATAGCGTTTTCCAAATTGTCGCCCTTCTCGCGTTCCCACGCTGCGCGTTCGTCCATCAGGGCCAGCGTTGGTGCGCCGCCCAGGATCGACTTGCCGTCAGCCGCAATACAGCGGGCCAGCCCGCCGCCATTGCCGCTGTATTCGACCTCTAGCTTGGAGCCGCGCCGGATCAGGAATTGTTCCTTTTCATCCTCTGGCAGGCCCTCGATGAAGCCGACTAGAAACTGAAACGCCGTCTTGGCCTGATCGCGGTTGCGGGCGGCAAACAGGATTTCCCGTTTCGGCTGATCGTCCCACACGCCCTTGAGCGCGCCCAGAGCCAGCCCGGCAGACAGGGCCGTCTTGGCATTGCCTCGACCGATCGACAGGCAGGCCACCATCACGGCATTGCCCAGAGCGCCGCGCACGAACCGTCGCTGAAACTCGGCCAGCTTGAGCGGCTGCCCGGCCATTTTCCCCTCTGGAATTTTCAGGGTTTCCAGAAAGGCAATCGCCAGATCGGCAGGATTCGGGGTCGGAAGAGAGAGCGGAACACTCTGCGCCCGGTCCCCTGCCTGAGACGATTTCGGGGCATTGGGACCAGCGCCAGCCCGGCCCTTCGCCTTGGTCGCAGCCGCCGTCATACCGCAACCCGCCGATGCCGCGCGGCGATCCGCGCCGCTGCATTGGTCAGCCCCTGCGGTCCTTCCGTGTCGCCGCGCTGGTCATAGAACGCCGCCGCCTGATCGTTGATCGCAAGTTGCAGGTCAGCCGGGATGCTGGCGTGATCCGTGCCATAGCCCGCCGGATAGCTGATGCGCAGGTGCTGGCCCTGTCCCATGCTGGTCAGGCTGATGACGGGATAACGGTCGCCCTCGATCCACCAGCCCGCCGGGTGCGGTGTCACGTTGCCCGCCTCGTCTATCAGTTCTACAGTCAACGGATGGTCGGTCAGCCCCTCGGTCCAGATCGGGCCAATGGGCAGAGGAATGCGGCAGCACCACGATCCAAGCGTGACGGTGATCCGCTGTGCCAGCAGGGCCAGCCCGCAATGTGCCTCGATCTCGCGCGCCGCTGCATCGGCCATCTGCGCAATCTGCCAATCGTCATCATCGAACATCACGCGGCAATGCGCTTTCACGTCGCCAAGCTCGAAAGGTGCTGCCGTGCTGATCTGGGTGCGTTCGGTGTTCATGGAAACTCGATTGCTGCGCACCGCAATCATAGTTCATGCTTAACTATCTGATAAGATTATCAAACTATAACGTCAGCTAACACGCAGGGGATTATCTGCTTTTGCGCAGCCCCGCGCCAAGCGGGTGCGCAGCATATAGGGGTATGGGGGTTGGAAGGAACAGGGGTTGGAAGGGGGTTGGAAGGGGGTTGGAAGCGGTCGGAACGTCATTCAACCGCTTCCAGAAATTGCCGCCGTTTCGATGGCGGGCCATCCTCGGCAAGCCTGATCTTGCCCGCCGCCAGCAAGGTTTCCATGGCAGAACGAAAGGCCCGCTTATTCACGCCCTCGGCCTCGGGGTGATTTGAAAACACGGTTGGTGCATAGGTCTGCCCGCCACCAGTGTTCACCCGCCGCCCTTGCGCTGTCAGAAGGCCCAGCAGCTTGAGGAACACCCGCTCGGACCTTGCGCTTGCCGCCATGCGATCCAGCCCCGTTTCAGACTCATCCGCGACGAAAACGCCCGCGCGCCAAGTCATGCAGATTTCGCCGCCGGTCGTGGAATAGTTCGCCTTTTTGGTCGAAAGTATCCGGGCATCGGGATTCGCCTCGTATCCGTCCTGCATGACACGTTCCAGATACAGGCGGCTGCGCACCGAATTATTCCACGCCGTTGAACCGCTCGTCCCTGAACCGCTGTTTAGCCCGGAGAGCGACGGATGCGCCAGCAGCAACACGGCGCAATCGTGGCGGATTGCCAGCCCGCGCAGGATGCCGACAAACTGCCGCGCCTGCGCCCTGTCATTCTCGTTGCCGGGGAACAGGTCCGCCAGCGTGTCCAGCACCACAAGCGCCGGGCGTTCTTCGTCGGTCCGCTTGTCGATCTCGGCAAACAACGCAGACGGGTGAAGCGCGCCGGTCTTGCCGTCTTGCATGGCAAGCAACGCATCCTCACCCGCAAGGCTGCGCATAGTCAGGCGGTCCAGATCATCGAACCGCAGGCCATCCGCCTGCACTACGTCATTCAGGCGGCGGTGCAATTCCGCCGTGTCATCCTCGGCACTGATGAACAGCGCCCCGCCCGACGATACGGCCCGCCCCATCCATTTGCCGCCGGACGCAACGGCACAGGCCAGTTGCAGCGCCAACAGGCTTTTGCCGGTGCCGCCATCGCCGCCCAGCAAGGTCACGGTCCCGGACGGCACCAGATCGCGCACCAGCCATTCCCGCGAAGGGACCGGCTTTCCCGCCAGATCGGACGCGGGGAAGAACCGCGACAAGCGCGGATCGGGATTTTCGGTGTAAGGATTGTCATATTGTGCCGCCACGCGGTCGAGATTGGCAAATTCGTTCATGCTGCCCCCGCCACATATTCCAGAAAGGCTTGCTGGTCGTTGCGTTTCAAACGCCGCCAGCAGGCCAGCAGGTAAGCCTTCCGCTCGGCCCGGCTGGCCCAATCGGCCCAAAGTGCCGCCTCGGCCATCACGCTATCGAAAGGCGCAATAGGCTGGCCCGCGCGCAAGGCATCGTGCAGGATTTCAAGGAATGGCAGGCGGTCCCGCGCGTCACAATCCACAAGCGCGCGGATCAGCGCCGTTGCCTTATCCTGTCGTTCCGAGTTATGATCGAACCAATCCCACCAGGATTGAATTTCGTCCCCGGCTTGGTTCACGGCCTCGCCGGGGAAGTCTTTTTCGTGGATCATCACAGCGCCCCCTGTGATGCCACGGCCTGCGCCTCAATCCAATCGAAAACCTCGGCCTCGTCAAAATAGCGCCGATTGGCGATATAGATGGGGCGCGGGAAATTCAGTTCAGGGTCATTCAGCTTACGCCAAAGCCACATGTCCGATGCGCCATCAAAGATTTCGTTGCGGAGTCGAGTCGCCGAGATAAGCTTGCGTGCCACTTGGGTGCCTTTCGCTTGGTTGCGTTAGGCCTCCCAATATTCACACGATTGCCGGTTTGAGAATTTCCCAAATTACGACGGAAAGCGGCGCTAGTTTGGGGAACCGGCCTTCAAGGCGTTTTCGACATAGCGCGCGCGGCCAGATTTAACTGTCTCCGGCGGGAAAATCAAACCGGGTCGCAGCGCCTCGATCTCGCAGAGAAACAGAACAAAGCTGGAAGTCTTATGGACCGCGACATTGCCGCCAGCATTTTTGATCATGCTGTGAAGGCGACCGATTGTGCGACGGTAACTTGCAGCCGGATCATACCCCGTAAAGTATCGTTCTCGTAGTTTGGCGAGGCGCAACAACCACTGATACAACGGTAGTGAACCGCGATGTCCGCCCTCCATCTGGGCGATTTCGCCTTCTATCGAAAGAGATACCTCAGCGAAATCTTTATAGGCCCGAATGGCGGCAAGTAGTTCTTTCGCTGCATTTTCTATCCTATCGATCTGCCTTTCCGATCCACGCAGAACAGTCGGCGCCAGATCTATCATTGCCAACCTATCCTTTAAGAAATCGGCCATCTCTGATACCAAGCCTTCGTCGTGCGGCAGGACCTTTGACCGTAGCACGCTGGCAATCGTCTTCGCGTCCAACTCGTCACGCAGCCATCCACCCGCGTGAGTCAGTGACAGAGTTTTGCGCCCACGGGTCTGCATGATCACCGCCCCCCTATCCGAACGATGTTGCCCGGCTCGCCCTCGACAAGCTGCGTGACATAGCGCGCCCATGCGTCCAGAGCGGCCCGCTTTTCGTCGGCATAGTCAAAGCGATTATAGACGCCCGCCACGCCCCGCCGGGTGCCGCTGCGATGGTTCAATACGGCCTCGACCACATGCGGCGGAAACCGTAGCCCTGCCATGCCAGTTGCAGCCGTGCGGCGCAGGTCGTGGATCGTGAAAGCCGGGATCGGATCGTCGGACGCCTCGGCCATCAATTTATCAACGCGCTCCTTGGCGCGGGTGAAGCCTGACACGGGGCTGTTGCCGGTGGTGGTGAACACATAGCGCCCACCAATGCGCGGCAGGCTGTCAAGCACCGCCAGCGCCTCTGGCGAAAAAGGGACGACATGTTCATCGGCATTCTTGCTTCTGGCGTCGGGCAGCGTCCAAGTATCGCCGTCGATCTCGCGCCACGACATTTCGGCCACCTCGCGCAGCCGCTGGCCGGTCAGCAGCAACAGCCGGTAGATCGGTCCGAACGGATAGCCCAAGCCGTCGCAGGCATTCCAGAACAGTTTGATCTCGTCGTCAGTCAGGACGCGGTTGCGGGGCTTTTCCGGTGCCGGCGGCTTGATGCCGTCCAGTGGGTTCGCCTCGATAATGTCCCTGCCCTTCGCCCAGTTGAAAAGCGTATTCAAATGCGCCCGCAGGCGGTTTGCAGTCACGGGGCTGCCCCGATCAACAATGCCGTCCAGAACCTCGATCACGTCACGCTTGGCGATACTGTGAATATCCCGGTCGCCCCATTTATCCATGACCTCGCGCCGGAACATGGCAAGCACATCATCCCCGCGCCGGTTGCGGCTGGCGTGGCGTTTCATGAACAGGTCGATCACATTCGACAGCTTGTCGCGGTCACCGTCTGCGCTCGCCTCGGCCTTCGCGGCTTTCTTCGCCTCTGCCGGGTTGCGCCCGTGGTGGATTTCTTCCAGCGCGTCAGTCGCAGCGCCTCGCGCCTCGGCAACGCCCATGATCGGCCAGCGGCCAAGGGTCAGCTTTGCAGGCTTGCCACCGAACCGATAACGCAGCGCCCAGGATTTCGCACCGCTCTTTTGGATCACCAGATAAAGCCCGGACAACGCCGGGTCTGGAACCTCTATCCGCTTGTCAGGATCGGCCTTCAGGGCATCAACTGCCCGCGTCGTGAGTGCCTTTGCCATCAGTCAAGAAACCTTCTGGGGTAACGCTGGGGTAACAGATTTGGCCGATTTCGACCGTTACCCCAAGTTAGTAACGCTTCCTAACGATAAGCGCAATACCCAGCAATTCAAGGCGCTTCATGCAATGCAGATGTTATGATTTGCGCGCCTTCGTTTTAGCCTGTCTTTTGAATGGCATTCAAGAGGTCAGGGGTTCGACTCCCCTTGGCTCCACCAAGATCTTCCTGAAAAACGGCTGTTGAGTTTGTTCCTCTCGGCAGAGGATGAGCGTTCGTTGTGCATCAGAGGCAACGCGCTGCCTCGGGCCAACCGCACCAGCCAGGCAGAAGAATAGTGGTGGGAGGTCGACGTCGTGGGACTGCCTCACAGACCCTCTGACGGCCTGTGCGCCTCCACCGCATCACCCCCCCTTGGGCGAACTTCCGTTACTGGGCTCGCCGCACGGTGTCGCGGCTCCTGCAGCGGTGGTTGGCGGCATCCATGCCGCCATGGCCTTGCGCCACCGACGCGAGGAACTGATCAGGCGCTTGAATAGGCTCCGATTTTCGACGTGCTGAGTTTGTTGTTCACCAGCGCCTCGGCAAATGTGACGCCGGCTGCAACCCCATCGATGACCGGCAGGCCGAATTCTTCGCTCAGCTCCGCCATCAGATCGGCCATCCCGGCGCAGCCAAGGACGATTGCCTCTGCCTTGTCCTGTTCTATCGTCTCGCGGATCTCGGACCGGATTTTCAGCATGGTCGCTGGATCACCTTCTTCAAGCTTGAGCACTGGAATATCCGTTGCCCGCACCGCGACGCATTTCTGGGCAAGCCCATAGCGCATCAGGTTGTTTTCCAGCCCCGGGACAGAGCGCGACAACGTCGTTATCACGCTGAACTTGTTGGCGATCATGCTGGCGGCGTGATATCCGGCCTCGCCAATTCCCAAAACCGGAACCGAAACGGACATCCGTACAGCGTCGAGCCCGGTATCATCAAAACAGGCGATGACAATCGCATCGGCATCGGGATGCCGGGCGACCTCTTCCAACAGCCCCGGCACGCAGGTTGCAGCATCAAGAAAGCCCTGAATGCTGGCTGGGCCCTTGCTGGGATTGGTGGTGACAATCTCTGTATCCGGGCGGGCAACGGCGCGCGCCGCCTTGGCGATCTTGTGGGTCATGGACACGGTCGTGTTGGGGTTAACTACCAGAATTTTCATGTCACATCATACCTCGCCGCCAAGGTAGGCGGCCTTGATCCGGTCATCATGCAGCAGCTCTTTCGAGACGCCCTCGATCACCACCTTGCCGGTTGCCATGGCGTAAGCGCGATGCGAAATGCTCAGCGCCATGCGCGAATTCTGTTCGACCAGCAGCACCGAAACGCCCTCGTCACGATTGATGGCAACGATTGAACGGGCAATGTCCTGCACCAGCTTTGGCGCGATCCCAAGGCTTGGCTCGTCCAGCAACAAGAGCTTGGGCTTGGCCATCAATGCGCGACCAATCACCATCATCTGCTGTTCGCCGCCCGACAGCGTTCCCGCACTCTGGCCGTAGCGTTCCCTGAGGCGCGGAAAGCGCGTCAGGATGCTGTCCAAACTGGTCTGGATCCCGGCTTTGTCCTTGCGTGTGAACGCCCCCATCATCAGGTTGTCTTTGACCGACATGTAGGGGAACACGCGGCGCCCCTCGGGCACCATGGCGATGCCGCGCCTGACGATGGCGGAAGGGTCGGTGCCATCCACGCGCTGACCCTCGAAGCTCACCGCGCCTTTCGCCGGTTTTGCCAGGCCGGTGATGGCGCGCAGGATAGAGGACTTGCCCGCACCATTGGCCCCGATCAACGCGACGGTTTCACCCTGATTTACATGCAGGGATACGCCCTTGAGCGCGTAAACATGGTCATAATACAGTTCGACGTCCTTGAAATCCAACATGGCTGTCATGGTTCACATCCCGATCTCGTCGTCGACGCTGCCAAGATAGGCCTCGATGACTTTGTCATTGTTCTGGATTTCGGCTGGCGTCCCCTCGGCGATCTTTTCGCCAAAGTTCAGCACCACAATCCGATCCGAGATATTCATGACTGCCGGCATATCGTGTTCCACGAGCAAGACCGTCACGCCGCGTTCATCACGCACAGAGCGGACCAGTTTCACCATGTTCATGGTTTCATCATGGTTCATTCCGGCGAAAGGTTCGTCCAGCAGCAGCACCTTGGGATCCGTCGCAAGACCGATGGCAATGCCAAGCGCGCGCAGGCTGCCCTGCGGCAGATTGCTGGCCTGTTCTTTGCTGATCTCGGACATGCCCAGAAACTCCAGCAATTCATCTGCATATCTCTCGAACGCACTCACATCGTCCTTGGCCGTTTTCGTGCCCCAGAAATAGCCCGCAAGAGAGGCCCTCGCCCGCAAGTGCTGTGCCACGACAACGCTTTCGCGCACCGTCATGCTTTTGAAGATCGTGGTTTCCTGAAAGGTACGCACGACCCCTTTGCGCGCCACGATATGCGGCTTGAGATTAGAGATCCGCTCGCCCTGATAGATCACCTCACCCGACGTGGTCGGCGTGAACGATGCGATCATCTTGAACAGCGTGGATTTCCCCGCACCGTTCGGCCCGATCACGGACAGGATCTCGTTTTTCGCGACGTCAAAGCTGATGCTGTTGTTTGCCGTAAGCCCACCATATTTCTTGGTGACATTCTTGACCTGAAGAAGCGGGCTCATTTGTCACCCCCTTTGCCAAAGCGAATACTCATCAGCCCATTGGGAAGGAAACGAATGATGAGGATCAGGATCGTTGAATAGATCAGCATCTGATATTTGCCGAACTCGAACAGCAGGTCCCAGCCAAAGTACAGAACCAGCGTGCCCAGCATCGGGCCAAAGACGTAGCCAAGACCACCAAGAAAGCAGTTCAGCATGAAGTTTACTGAATCCGCGACCTGAAAGCTGGACGGATAGACCGATTGCGCGATCGAGCCGAACATGGCCCCGCCCAGCCCGCCGAAAAAGCTGGAAATGGCGAATATCACGATGCGGATATAGGAAATGTTGACGCCGATCGAACTGGCCAATTCCTCGTTCTGCTGCATGGAACGACACAGATGCCCCAGCCGGGAATTCACCAGCCGATAGAGCGCCGCATAGGTCATGACCATGATGATGCAGGCGGTATAATAGAAGGCCAGCTTGGTGTTTTCCATTGCAGCAAAGTCCGGCAGGATTGAAATCCCCAAGACCGATATGCCCTTGGGCAGCGGGATGTTAGAGATGCCCGTAGCCCCGTTGGTGATCGGCAGCGCGAGGGCCGTCAGTGTCACGACCTGCGTCAGAACCAGCGTGATCATCGCGAAATAGACGCCGCGCAGCCGCAGGATGGGCAGGCCGATCAGAATCGCCACCAATGCCGGAAAAAGACCCGCGGCTGGTAGGGAAATCCAGAATGACCATCCTGCTTCGACCACCAGAATGGCCGAGACGTAAGCGCCGATCAGCGCGAAGGCGCCTTGGCCGATATTGATCCGCCCGATGTAAAAGGTCAGCCAGACACCGGCACTGGCGATCGCCAGCAACGCGACGGATGTAAGCGTGAAGTAAAAGTCCCAACGCCCTGTTGCACCAATGATCAGCGGAATGCCGATGAAGATCATGACCAGGAAGATGCCGACACCGATCAACTGTTTCGAGGTAAATCCAGCCATCAGATCAACCCCACGGCTTGCCCATCAGGCCTTGCGGCCGGATGGCGAGAAAGATCATCAGGGACACGAAGATCAGCAGATAGGTGATGTCACCGTACTGATAGAGCAGCGCAAGACCGATCGCTTCCATGAAGCCGAGGATAAAGCCGCCCCAAATTGCGCCGGATATCACACCAGCGCCGCCGATCATCACCATCATGAAAGCCTTGATCGAGGTCGGTCCGCCCATCCCGAGGTTCACCCCGGTGATCGTGACCAAAAGACCACCGACCAGCCCGGCCAGCATCGCGCCAAGCGCGAAACCGATCATCGAATACCGGTCCACATTGACGCCCATCAACTGCGCCGCGGTGCGATCCTGGGCCAGGGCGCGCAGCGCACGTCCGGTCCGCGTGTATTGCATCAATCCGATGAAAGCGACGATCGACAGGATTGCGAGCAGGCAGATCAGAATGCGATCGTAAGGCATGATGATCCGGAAATCCCAGTTGAACACACCGTCAACGATTTTCGGAACGCCGCGCTGCTTTTCACCGAAAACCAGCAGGATCACCGCATCAAGAAAGAAGGCGATCCCGGCGGCCAACAACATCGTGCTTTCTTCGCGCGCCGATCCCTTGATCACCGGCGCAAAGAGAAATTTCTCGATCAAGGCACCAAGAATGGCAAGCGTGACGCAAGACATCACCAGCGCCAGTACAAACGGCACGCCCCACTGACCATAGAACGTATAGGTGACGAAACCGCCAATGACGTACATCTGACCATGAGCAAAGTTGAGGACATTCATGATGGCAAAGATCAGGGTCAGACCAAGCGCGATCATCGCATACTGGGACCCCAGATAGACGCCATTGGCAAATATCTGTTCCATGAGGCTTCTCTTTCTGGGAAATGGCCCGGGCCGGCGCGGCCCGGGCATGTTCTGCTCTGGAAGAATTCACAAGCAGAAGACGGCGTGATCAGTCGACTTCAGCGACGAACAGCGTTTCAAACGCCCCGTCCTTGTACACATTCACAACCAGAGGAACCGCGATCTGGCGGCGCTGGCCAAAGGATGTCATGCCGACATAGCGCAACGTCGCATCGCCGCTCATATAAGGGTTCGGTGCTTCGAACGTGTCCATCGTGGTCTTGAAGGCATCGACATCATCAATGGCGGCTGGATCAGCCTTCAGCGTCTCGAGGATGTATTCCAACGCATAGACCTTGGTGTTCGACTCGTCGTTATATTCGCCGAACATGTCGCTGTATCGCTGAACGAACTCATCCATCATCGGTGACGCAAGCTCTGGCGTGGAGGCACCGCCGACCGAGATGAAACCGTTGGCCAGATCACCAGCACCCTCGGCCAGAACACCCGCATCCTGCGCGGTTTCCGTCGAGATCACCCCCTCAAAGCCCAGTTCACGCGCGGAACGGATCAGCTGCGGTGCATTTGCGGGCGACACGCCGGACAGAACCAGAAGATCAGGCCGTTCGCGCATCACTGGCGTCAGAACGGGCGTAAAATCGGTCGTATCGACCTGATAGGTCACATTGGACGAAACCACGTCCAGACCGAGGGCCGTGGCCGCTTCGACGCCGCCATCGCGCTGGCTCAGGGGATCGGATTCGTTGGCCGCGACAAAGGCCACGGTTTTCACGCCTTCTTCTTCCATCAGGTATTTATAGATCGCCGGTCCGGACTGGTAGTTCGCAACCATGCCCAGCACCGCGTTCGAGGCCGGGGCCTCGTAGAGAGACTTGGGGAATGCATAGGGGAAATACATGATGCCGTTGGATTCAGCCACCGGCCGCACCGCCGCCGCACCGTCGTCGACATTTGGCCCGACAACATAATGGATGCCCTCTTGGGCCATCTTTTCCATGCCTGCGATCGCGCGCTTGGGATCCTTCTGGTCGTCAAAAGAGACGATTTCGATGTCATACGTCGTATCACCGATCGTATAGCCGCCGGTTTCGTTGATCCAGGCCGCACGGGCCTCCATCGAGCGCTGGTTTGAAATGCCCCATGCCGCGGCGGGTCCGCTGGTCACACCGACAAAGCCGATCTTTAGCGCCGGGTTCTCTGCAGAGGCTGCGGCTGCACCAAATGCTGTCAGTGCTGCCGCTGTCAGCGCCGCGTTCACAAGTGTTTTTCGTTGCATGTCCAAACTCCCGTTGGGTTCAAATTCCGCGCGTTTTGCGCCTTTTTGGCCGGCAGTTTGATGGAAGTCCCATTCATGCCGTAGGGTCACTTCACGATTGTTAACAATATATGTCAACAAATTTTGTATTTTGGTCGACAAAATCCAGCGCTTGGCCTTAGATGAGTGGGATCGTAAGTCTGTAGTTGCGCCCACATCCCAAACACCAATCAGCTTTGAAAGTGCTCTTGTGCCCGTCAATCCTCAGCAAAGAAGCGTCACCGCGACGGACCCGAAAACGGGTGTGGACGAAAACCTCATTGTCGAGCGTATCTACCGGGCGGTCATGGAACAGCGGCTGGCGCCGAATACCAAACTCAGCGAAGCCCGCCTGTGCGAAACCTTTGGCGTCGGCCGCATGCGCGTTCGGCGCGCGCTGCTTTTGCTATCCAGTCAGGGCATCATCAAGCTGCAGTCAAATCGCGGCGCATACGTCGCCTGCCCCGACAAATCCGAAGCGAATGATGTCTTCGCGGCCAGAATGCTGATTGAACCGCCGCTTGTCCGTCAGTTGGCGAGACAGTCCAGCGATCTTGATCTCACGCTTCTCACAGACCACATCGCGCTGGAAGACGCAGCCCGTGAAAAGAACCAGCGTACCGAGATCATTCGCTTGTCCGGTGAGTTTCACACGAAACTCGCGCAAGCGACCGGAAACCAGTTCATCTTCCGCATGATGCGTGAGTTGGTGACACGGACATCATTGATTGTCGGGCTGTTTGGTTCATCGGAAGATGCCAGTTGCCCCGATCACGAACACAACGACATCTTGCAGGCGATTCTGGCGCAAGAACCGGAGAAGGCCGAACAGATCCTGATTTCTCATTTGCAGCACATCCAAAACGGTCTCGATATGGACGCACGCCAAGAACCTCAGGATGACCTTGCGGTTATCCTGGGATCAGACTGATCAGGTCTTCGCGTTTTCGGGTATCACAGGCTGGATTGATGCGTGCCGGTCTTGATTGGGCCTCATCTGCCTGTCGCCTTGGCGCAGGACAGGCTGTGTCAGGTGAAAAACTCACGGTTTGACCGCCCGCTCGACCGCCCTAATCCCTGTGGGCAAGCGGTCGCGGCCAGTTCTCTCTTGCGAAGAATCGCGGTCATACGCCACCAGACTAACCAGACAGCCAATGTTTTGGCGACCGGAGATCATCGTTTCCACTACCCAGGCAGCAACGCCCATCCGCTGGCTTGCACCATCCATGGCTCACAGGACCAGAAACCGTTCCTGGCCAAAATAAAAATCGCCGACGACCAGATTCCGCCCCCTGACTTGACATAGGTCAAGGCGACAACACGCATGACGTGTTTTTTGAGCGGTGATCCTCGCGCAATCCTGCCTCGCGGCGATCACGCGGAGACAATCGTCATGGCCAACCAAGCTTACCCCGACCACACCGCCCAGAATCGCGCGCTTTCGCTAAGCACGCTGGCCTTTACCCTTTGTTTTGCGGTCTGGACGATCTTTTCGATCATCGGGCTGGCGATCAAAGAGGAACTGGGCCTGAGCGAATTCCAATATGGCATCCTGATCGCCACGCCGATTCTGACCGGATCGCTTTCACGGCTGATTCTGGGTGTCTGGACCGAACGTTACGGCGGCAGGCTGGTCTTTACGCTGCAAATGGTCCTGACGGGTGCCGCCACCTGGGCGCTGACCTGGGCTGACAGCTATCCCGAATTTCTGCTGGCAGCCCTTGGTGTCGGGCTTGCGGGTGGCTCTTTCATCATCGGGGTGGCCTATGTGTCGAAATGGTTTCCACCCGAAAAGCAGGGAACCGCACTGGGCATCTTTGGCATGGGGAATGTCGGCGCGGCGCTGACAAAATTCGTAGCCCCCTTTGTGCTGGTCGCCGGCGGCTGGCAAAGCGTGGCCCAAATCTGGTCGCTGGCCATCATTCTGATGGGCATCGTCTTTTTTCTGGTCGCGCGCGATGATCCGGCGCTGCTGGAACGTCGCGCAAGCGGTGTCCCTGCCCCCAGTCTGGCCCAGCAGTTCGCACCGCTGAAAAACCTGCAGGTCTGGCGGTTCGCGCTGTATTACTTTTTCGTCTTTGGCGGCTTTGTGGCGCTGGCGCTGTGGCTGCCGCATTACCTGACCGATGTTTACGGCGCGGATGTCCGGTTGGCTGGTGCCGCCGCTGCCTCGTTCAGTTTCGCCGCCAGCGTATTCCGCGCCTATGGCGGGGTGCTGTCGGACCGGTTCGGTGCCCGGACGGTGATGTATTGGACGTTCGGCTTTTCGGCCGTGCTGCTGTTCATGCTGTCCTATCCGCCGACCGATTATATCGTGCATGGCAAGGACGGGCCGATCGCCTTCTCGACGCAGATGGATATGTGGCCCTTTGTCACTGTGCTGTTCGCCCTTGGCTTTTTCATGAGCCTCGGCAAGGCTGCCGTCTTCAAGCATATCCCGGTTTATTACCCCAATCATGTCGGCGCGGTAGGCGGTCTGGTCGGCATGATCGGCGGGTTGGGTGGGTTCATCCTGCCGATTACCTTCGGCGCGCTGCTGGACCTGACCGGCGTCTATACATCATGTTTCGCGCTGCTGCTGGTCATCGTTCTGGTCTCGCTTGCCTGGATGCATCTGTCGGTTCGCGCGATGGAACGCCGCGCACAGGGTGCCGCGCTGGACCGGCTGCCCAGCTTTCCCGAACTTGAGGAAATCCACGATCCCGAGCGGACGGCCATGCCGCACACGCTCGACGACTGGCACCCAGAGGATTCCGGTTTCTGGGCGGAAAAGGGTCGCAAGATCGCACGGCGCAACCTGTGGATTTCCATCGCGGCGCTGCTATTGGCCTTTTCGGTGTGGATGGTCTGGTCTGTCGTGGTGGCGCGGCTGCCCTCGATCGGGTTCGACTTTTCGCAAAACCAGTTGTTCTGGCTGACCGCCCTGCCGGCCCTGTCAGGGGCGACGCTGCGGATCTTTTACAGCTTCATGGTGCCGATCTTTGGCGGCAGGCTTTGGACGACGCTGTCCACCGCATCGCTGCTGATCCCTGCCATGGGCATCGGCTATGCGGTGCAGGACCCGACCACGCCTTACCTGATCTTTGTGACGCTGGCGCTGCTATGCGGGCTGGGTGGCGGCAACTTTGCCTCGTCCATGTCCAATATCAGCTTCTTCTTCCCAAAGGCCGAAAAGGGCAACGCATTGGCCCTGAATGCGGGTCTGGGCAATCTGGGCGTGTCGGTGATGCAGTTCGTGGTGCCGCTGGTTATCACCATCGGCATCTTTGGCGCGCTTGGCGGCGAACCACAGCAACTGTCCGACGGTGGCCAGTTGTGGATGCAGAATGCGGGCTTCATCTGGGTGCCGTTTATCGCGGTCGCGACCTTCCTTGCCTGGCTGGGGATGAACGATATTACCGATGCCAAGGCCAGCTTCCGCGAGCAGGCGGTGATCTTTCAGCGCAAGCATAACTGGCTGATGTGCATCCTCTATATCGGCACGTTCGGCAGCTTCATCGGCTATTCGGCCGCCTTCCCGCTGCTGATCAACCTGTCCTTCCCCGAAGTGAACGCGGTGCAATTCGTGTTCCTGGGGCCACTGGTCGGCGCGCTCAGCCGCGCCGGCACGGGTTGGCTGGCCGACCGTCTGGGCGGTGGACGCGTGACCCTGTGGGTGTTCGTGGGCATGATCGCCTGCGTCCTTGCGGTGATCTTTTCGCTCAGCGCGCTGTCCTTTGCCGGGTTCTTCCTTGGCTTCATGGGGCTGTTCTTCTTTACCGGGGTCGGCAATGCCTCGACCTTCCAGATGATCCCGGTGATCATGACCAAGGAAACCGCGCGTCTGGCGCCGCATCTTGCGCCCGACGACCGGCGCCGCCAGTCCGAACGTGAATCGGCGGCGATCATCGCCTTTACCAGTGCTATCGGCGCCTATGGCGGGTTCTTCATCCCCAAAGCCTATGGCAGCTCGATCGCCATGACCGGATCGGCCAATGGCGCATTGTGGCTGTTCCTGGGCTTTTACATCCTCTGCCTTGCCGTGACCTGGGTCTATTACGCCCGCCCCGGCGGGCTGCTTTACGACATCGAACACCGCCGCGCGGGCCCGACCGGGTCACAAGCTGCCGAACTTTGAGAAGGAGACAGCGATGAGCCATCTGCTGGATCGCCTGAACTTCCTGAAATCCGTTCGCAAGGACGAATTCGCGGAAGGTCACGGCCAGACCACGAATGAAAGCCGCGATTGGGAGGATACCTATCGCTCGCGCTGGCGGCACGACAAGATCGTGCGCTCGACCCACGGGGTGAACTGCACCGGGTCCTGTTCGTGGAAAATCTACGTCAAATCCGGCATCGTGACCTGGGAAACCCAGCAGACCGATTATCCGCGCACGCGGCCCGATCTGCCCAATCACGAACCGCGCGGCTGCGCGCGCGGCGCCTCATACAGCTGGTATCTGTATTCCGCCAACCGCGTGAAAACGCCCCTGATCCGGGGCAGCCTGATGCGTCTGTGGCGCGACAAGCGCCAGACCCTGTCGCCCTTAGCCGCATGGGAGGCGATCCAGAACGACCCGCAGGCCCGCGCCAGCTATACCACCACGCGCGGCAAGGGTGGTTTCGTGCGCGCCACCTGGGATGAGGCGACCGAAATCACCGCCGCCGCGAATGCTTATACGGCCAGGAAATACGGCCCCGACCGGGTTTTCGGCTTTTCGCCCATCCCGGCAATGTCGATGATTTCCTACGCCGCAGGGACGCGCTATCTGTCGCTGCTGGGCGGCACCTGCATGTCATTTTACGACTGGTATTGCGACCTGCCACCCGCCAGCCCGCAGACATGGGGTGAACAGACCGATGTTCCGGAATCGGCCGATTGGTACAATGCCGGCTATCTGATCCTCTGGGGTTCCAACGTGCCGCAGACGCGGACGCCGGATGCGCATTTCTATACCGAAGTCCGCTATAAGGGCACGAAATCGGCGGTGATCTGTCCCGACTATTCAGAGGCCGCGAAGTTCAGCGATATCTGGCTGAACGCCAAGCAGGGCACTGATGCGGCACTTGGCATGGCCTTTGGACATGTCATCCTGCGCGAATTCCATCTGGACCGGCAGGTGCCCTATTTCGAGGACTACTGCCGCCGCTATTCCGACATGCCGATGCTGGTCCGGCTGGACCGGCAGGGCGACCGTCTGGTGCCGGGACGCCAGTTGCGCGCCGCCGATCTGGCAGACGGGATGGGACAGGCCATCAACCCTGAATGGAAAACCATCGGCATCGACGAAAACAGCGACGATCTGGTCGTGCCGAACGGCTCTATCGGGTTCCGTTGGGGTGAGGAGCGTGGCCGCTGGAACCTTGAGGAAAAGGCCGCAGGCGCGGATACGCAGCTGCGTCTCAGCCTGCTGCTGGAAGAGGACCATGACGAGGTCGCGGCAGTCGATTTCCCGTTCTTCGGCGGTGCTGCAAGCAATGGCTTCGCCGTGGACGATCGGGGCGAGGTGCTGACCCGCAACGTGCCCGCGCGCCGCATCACGCTGGCCGATGGCAGCGAGGCGCTTGTGGCCACCGTCTTTGATCTGCTTTGCGCCAATTACAGTCTGGATCGCGGGCTGGGCGGCGATCATGTCACCGACGACTACAGTGCCGACGTGCCCTTCACGCCCGCATGGGCCGAACGGATCACCGGCGTTCCTGCGGACCGTATCGTGCAGGTGGCGCGCGAATTTGCCGCCAATGCCGAAAAGACCAATGGCCGCTCGATGATCATCATCGGGGCTGCGATGAACCATTGGTATCACATGGACATGAACTACCGCGCCGCCATCAACATGCTGGTGATGTGCGGTTGCGTGGGCCAGTCAGGCGGCGGCTGGTCGCATTATGTGGGCCAGGAAAAACTGCGCCCGCAGACCGGCTGGACGGCGCTGGCCTTCGCGCTGGATTGGTCGCGCCCGCCCCGGCACATGAACGCGACCAGCGCATGGTATGCACATACCAACCAGTGGCGCTATGAGACGGTGACGTCGAATGAGATCCTGTCACCCACCGCGCTAGAGGGCGATTGGGGCAGCCTGAGCCTGATCGACTATAACATCCGGGCCGAGCGGATGGGCTGGCTGCCCTCTGCCCCGCAGTTGAAATCCAACCCGCTGGAGGTGGGCCGCGCCGCGAAAGAGGCCGGCGTCGAGGTCAGGGATTACGTCGCCGAGCGGCTGAAATCGGGTGAATTGCAGATGTCCTGCGAAGACCCCGATGCACCCGAAAACTGGCCACGCAACCTGTTCGTCTGGCGTTCCAACCTGCTGGGCTCTTCCGGCAAGGGGCATGAATATTTCCTCAAGCACCTGTTGGGCACCGATCATGGCGTGCAGGGCAAGGATCTGGGCGAGGAAGGCCGCCAAAAGCCGGTCGAGGCCGTCTGGCATGACGAGGCCCCCAAGGGAAAACTGGACCTGTTGGTGACCATCGACTTCCGGATGTCCACGACCGCCGTCTATGCCGATATCGTTCTGCCAACCGCGTCCTGGTACGAAAAGGACGACATGAACACCTCGGACATGCATCCGTTCATCCATCCGCTGCAAGCGGCGGTGGACCCGGCATACGAGTCGAAATCGGATTGGGAGATCTTCAAATCCATCGCCCACAAGTTTTCCGAAATCGCGCCCGAGGTGCTGGGGGTCGAAACCGACGTGGTGCAATTGCCGCTGCAGCATGACAGCCCCGGCGAAATTGCGCAGAATGTCGTGGCCGACTGGAAACGCGATGAATGCGAACTGATCCCCGGCCAGACCGCGCCGGCCTATATCTCGGTCGAGCGGGACTATCCCAACCTGTACAAACGGTTCACAGCACTTGGTCCGCTGATGGAAAAGATCGGCAATGGCGGCAAGG
Source organism: Paracoccus tegillarcae (assembly GCF_002847305.1). Taxonomy (NCBI): domain Bacteria; kingdom Pseudomonadati; phylum Pseudomonadota; class Alphaproteobacteria; order Rhodobacterales; family Paracoccaceae; genus Paracoccus; species Paracoccus tegillarcae. The sequence goes on from NZ_CP025408.1 coordinate 94,366, forward strand.
GGATTGCCTGGAACACTGAATCCGAAGTGTGCCACCTGCAAGACCTGAACGGCATCGTAACCGAGGAAGGCCCGACCAAGGGCATGGCGCGGATCGATACGGCCATCGACGCCGCCGAAGTGGTGCTGATGCTGGCCCCCGAAACCAATGGCGAGGTTGCGGTCAAGGCGTGGCAGGCGCTTGGCGAAGTGACCGGACGCAGCCACACCCATCTGGCCGAGTCGAAAGAGGACGAAAAGATCCGCTTTCGCGATATCGCCGCCCAGCCGCGCAAGATCATCTCCAGCCCCACCTGGTCGGGGATCGAAAGCGAAGAGGTGTGCTACAGCGCCGGTTACACCAATGTGCACGAGTTGATCCCGTGGCGCACGGTTTCTGGCCGCCAGCAGCTGTATCAGGACCACGAATGGATGCGCGCCTTTGGCGAGGGTTTCGTGACATGGCGCCCGCCGGTTGACCTGAAAACCGTGGGCTACAGTGCCACGAAATCGCTGGCCGACGGCGAAAAGCATGTCGTGCTGAACTTCATCACGCCGCACCAGAAATGGGGCATCCATTCGACCTATTCCGACAACCTGCTGATGCTGACCCTGAACCGGGGCGGCCCGGTGGTCTGGCTGTCGGAAATCGACGCCCGCAAGGCCGGGCTGGTCGATAATGACTGGGTCGAGGTCTTTAACAGCAACGGCGTCATTGCCGCGCGTGCGGTGGTCAGCCAGCGCATGAAGGAAGGCACGCTGTTCATGTATCACGCACAGGAAAAGATCGTGAATACGCCGGGCAGCCAGATCACCGGCCAGCGCGGCGGCATCCACAATTCGGTTACCCGCGTGGTGCTGAAACCCACCCATATGATCGGCGGCTATGGGCAGCTGTCCTATGGCTTCAACTATTACGGCACGGTCGGCTCGAACCGCGACGAATTCGTCATTGTCCGAAAGATGAACACGGTCGACTGGCTGGATGAGCCGCTGAAGGACACGGCCGCAACCCAATCAAAGGAGGCAGCGGAATGAAAGTCCGAGCACAAATCGGCATGGTCCTCAACCTGGACAAATGCATCGGCTGTCACACCTGTTCCGTCACCTGCAAGAACGTCTGGACCTCGCGCGAGGGCGTTGAATATGCCTGGTTCAACAACGTCGAAACCAAGCCTGGCATCGGCTATCCCAAGGATTGGGAAAACCAGAAGCGCTGGAAAGGCGGCTGGACGCGGACCCGCGCGGGCCATTTGCAGCCGAAACAGGGCGGTAAATGGCGGATTCTGGCGAATATCTTCGCCAACCCCGATCTGCCCGAGATCGACGATTTCTACGAACCGTTCACCTTCGATTACGACCACCTGAAATCGGCACCCGATATGCCGGCCTTCCCGACCGCGCGGCCACGGTCGCTGATCTCGGGCGAGCGGATCGAAAAGATCGAATGGGGTCCGAACTGGGAAGAAATTCTGGGCGGTGAATTCGCCAAACGGTCCAAGGACTACAATTTCGAGGGCGTGCAGAAAGAGATTTACGGAGAGTATGAAAATACCTTCATGATGTATCTGCCGCGGCTGTGCGAACATTGCCTGAACCCGGCCTGCGTCGCCTCCTGCCCCTCTGGCGCGATCTACAAGCGCGAAGATGACGGCGTTGTCCTGATCGATCAGGAAAAATGCCGGGGCTGGCGGATGTGCGTCAGCGGCTGCCCCTACAAGAAAATTTATTACAACTGGTCCACCGGCAAATCCGAGAAATGCACCCTGTGCTATCCGCGTCTGGAATCGGGCCAGCCAACGGTCTGTTCGGAAACCTGCGTCGGTCGCATCCGCTATCTGGGTGTGATGCTGTATGACGCCGACCGGATCGCCGAAGCCGCCAGCGTGGAATCCGAGGCGGATCTGTATGACGCGCAGCTTGGGGTGTTCCTGGACCCCAACGATCCCGAGGTGATCGCAGCCGCGCGCGCCGAGGGTGTGCCCGAAGACTGGATCAAGGGGGCGCAGAACTCGCCGATCTGGAAGATGGCGATGGAATGGAAGATCGCCTTCCCGCTGCACCCGGAATATCGCACCCTGCCGATGGTCTGGTATGTGCCGCCGCTGTCACCCATCCAGAACGCCGCCGAGGCAGGCAAGATCTCGGCGCAGGATGATATGCCCGATGTCCGCAGCCTGCGTATTCCGCTGCGCTATCTGGCGAATATGCTGACCGCCGGGGATGAGGCGCCGGTGGCCGCCGCACTGGAACGGATGCTGGCCATGCGGTCCTATATGCGGTCGAAATCCATCGACGGCGTGGTCAATCTGGGCGTCGCGCAGCGCGTGGGCCTGACCCCGCAGCAGATCGACGAAATGTATCACCTTCTGGCCATCGCCAATTACGAGGATCGCTTTGTCATTCCGACGACCCATCGCGAATTGGTCGAGGACGCCTATGACCTGAAAGGCGGCTGCGGCTTTACCGATGGCAATGGCTGTTCATCGGGCAATAGCGGGTCGATGTTCGGCGGCAAGAAATTCCGCAGCCCACAGGAGTTCCTGTCATGAAAACCTTCAAGGCATTCTCGGCGCTCCTCAGCTATCCGTCCGCAGACCTGATGGCCGCGATCCCGGATATCGACGCGGTTCTGCACGCAGATGGTTTGCTGGGCCCGACCCGGCAGGCCGAACTGGCGCCGCTGCTGCGCGAGCTTGGCGGCGGCGACCTGCTTGATCTTCAGGAACGCTATGTGCTGCTGTTCGACCGCTCGCGCACCTTGTCGCTGAACCTGTTCGAACATGTTCACGGCGAAAGCCGCGATCGGGGCGGCGCGATGGTCGATCTGTTGGAAACCTATCGTGCCAATGGCTTTGATCTGGTCGGCACTGAATTGCCCGATCATCTGCCGGTCGTGCTGGAATATCTGTCCACCCGGCCTCTGGACGAGGCAAAGGCGATGCTGGCCGATGCTGGCCATATCCTGCTGGCACTTTCCGAACGCCTGCAACGCCGCGACACGCCCTATGCGGCGGTGCTGACGGCGCTGGTTGCGCTGGCGGAAACCGATGCCGAACTTCCGGCCGAATTGGCCGACATCCCCGACGACGACCCCGAGGATCTGGCTGCGCTGGATGCCGTTTGGGAAGAGGCGCAAGTCACCTTCGGACCCGATCCCGATGCAGGCTGCCCGATCACCCGCGATATCCTTGCCCGCATGGACCCGCCCCCCGCCGCAACGGCGGCTGAATAACAGGAGGCTTTGGTGCATAACTTCTTTTTCGGAATCTATCCTTATATCGCCATCACCGTGATGATCGTCGGCTCGATCATCCGGTACGATCGTGATCCTTTCACGTGGAAATCCAAATCCAGCCAGCTCTTGCGAAAGCGGCAGTTCGTCATCGGATCAGTGCTGTTTCACGTCGGCATTCTGGTGATCCTGTTCGGCCATCTGGGCGGGCTGTTGACCCCCATCGCGGTTTTCGACGCACTTGGCATCAGCCACGGTGCCAAGCAGATCCTGGCGGTGACGGCAGGCGGCATAGCCGGGATCATGGCGCTGATCGGGGGGGCAATCCTGCTGCATCGCCGGATGACCGATCCCCGGATCCGGGCCAATTCGACGCTGGCAGATACCGGCATCCTTGCGCTGCTGCTGGCGCAGCTTGTGCTGGGGCTGATGACGATCTTCGTCTCGCTGCAACATATGGACGGCGAAGAAATGACCCGCCTGATGGCCTGGGCGCAGGGCATCGCCTATCTGCGCCCCGATGCAGCCGCCCATATCGTGGACGTCAACCCACTGTTCAAGCTGCATATCTTCCTTGGCCTGACCATCTTCCTGCTGTTCCCGTTCACCCGTCTGGTTCACATGATCTCGGCCCCGATCCGTTATATCTGGCGGCCCGGCTATCAGATCGTGCGGACCAAACGCCAAATGCCCGAGCGCACCAAGCCGCGCCACCCGGCAGAATAAGAGGTCGTCATGCAGATGAAATCGCTTCTTCCGCCCGTCGTTGTGAACGGGGTCACGCTGGACCCGGCGCGAATTGCCGCCGAGGCCCAGAACCACCCTGCCCCCAAAGGCAAACCCGGCGCCGCATGGCAGGCCGCAGCCCGCGCGCTGGCAACGCGCGAGTTGCTGCTGCAAGAGGCCGTCCGGCGCGGGATCGAACCCACCCCGGCAGAGATCGCGCCGGGGCAATGGGAAACCGAGGATGAGGCGCTGATCACCGCGCTGCTGGAAACCGCCGTCACACCGGTGTCGGCGGATGAGGCGCGGATGCGCGCGATCTATGAGGCCGATCCCGACCGGTTTCGCGCGCCCTCGCTTTACGAGGCGGCGCATATCCTGTTGGCCGCATCGCCCGACGATGCCGGTGCAGTGGCCGATGCCCGAGCAACCGCCGATAAGCTGCTGGCGCAACTGGCCACCTCGCCGCAGGCTTTCGGCCGGCTTGCCGCCGAATACAGCGCCTGTTCGTCTAAAACCTCTGGCGGTGTGCTGGGCCAGCTATCGTCAGGTGACACGGTGCCTGAATTCGAGGCGGCACTGGCGCAAATGCCCGAGGGCAGCATTGCGCCCGAACCCGTGCAGTCACGCTATGGTCTGCATGTGATCCGGTTGGATGGCCGTATCATCGGCGAGGTGCTGCCCTTCGAATCCGTCCTGCCCGGTTTGCGCGATGCCCATGACAAGGCCGCATGGCTGCGCGCCAGCCGGGATTTTATCGCAGAGCTCTTCAGCCGCGCCGAAATCAGCGGGTTCCGGATCACGACCGAAGCCCCGGCAGGTGAACCCGATAAGCGAGGTCTGGCATGAACATCGCCTATGTCACCCTGTCCGGACGCGGCGAAATCGACCGCCTTCTGGCCCACGCCGTCAGTCGCCTGGAAACCGCCGGCCTGGCCCTTGCAGGGACCGTGCAGACGAATATCGACCGCGATGACCGCCCGCGCTGCGATATGGACCTGCGATTGCTGCCCGATGGCCCCACCATCCGGATCAGCATTGATCGCGGCGCAGAGGCACGCGGCTGCCGCCTGGATGCAGGCGCTCTGGAGCAATCAGTGGTCTGGACCGATGCCGCGCTGGAACGCGCCGAACTGCTGGTCGTCAACAAATTCGGCAAGCAAGAGGCCGAGGGTCGGGGGCTGTCGAACACCATCGCCAAGGCGCTGGATAGCGGCATTCCAGTCCTGGTTGGCGTCAACGGGCTGAATCTGGGGACATTTCTCGCCTTTGCCGGCGACCTCGCGCAGCCGCTGCCCGCAAGCTCAGACGCGATTGTAGATTGGTGTCTGGGCACGCGCAGCATCGCACATAAACTGACAGCGGTCGGATGAAAGGGATCAGGCCAGCTGCTTTCCAAATCGCGCAACCGTGCCTTCTGGACGCACCTGCCGCTCGGGCTCACCGAAGGTGGTCGTTCCGTAGTCATAGTCAGGCATCTTCTGGGCCTGGCAAAGCGAGCCTGTGACGGTATGTTCGCCATAGCCCGCAAACTGACGCAGGTCAGTCCACCGGGTCGTCATAAAGACCCGGTTGTTTTACAGAACCAGCGTTGGCATTGACCGAAACTGCAGCCTGCCTCCCGGCAGATACGGTCAAGTCGCCTGTCCCGCACCTGGCCACTTTATCTCTGCGGCTTCGGCCATGTCGCCGGCGATAATCGTCGCTTCGGCATCCCTTGAAGCAGATCGCATCGCTTCGCCGAGGCCAGTCAAAAAAGCAGGGGCGGCGATTTCGTCAATATGGAGATCCGCCAGAACCAGGATTTTCATTCGGAACCTCCCATAACACCTTATGCGAACCAATCGGCGAGGCAGGGTTCGTCCTCGCAGCATGCTTGCAGCTTGTGGAACTGTTGAACGGCATCGGTCGCGATCAACGCCCTAACATCATACACATGGGTCCGGTTGCGCAGCGGTGCCGAACATGGGCCGGCATGAAAGCGGATTTTGTCGTCGTTTGCTGCGCCCCCGCCGGCGCTACACCAGAGACAACCTGCGAGACACAGCTTTACGACGACAAGCGCTGTGACCGGGCTTCGATCAGTCTGACTCCCTCAGCGATCTGTTTATCGGGGATTGACCCATAGCCAAGGCGGAATAAGGGGCAGGGCTCGGGAGGGTTCTCGAAAAACACTCTGCCCGGCTCGATCAGAACGCTGTCCTGCTCGAGACGGGCCGCAAGGATCTGGCTGTCGCTGCCCTCGGGTCCGCAGACCCAGACGCTGGAACCGCCCGCGGTTGGGGCACCGGCAATCTGCAGCGACGTCCGGTTCAGGGCCTCTTCCAGAATGCTTCGCCTGCGCCGCAACGCTTCACGCAACCGGACGATGTGTGCGTCGTAGTGGCCGAGCGCCAGGAAATAGGCCGTGATACGCTGCAGATGGCTGGGCGGGTGGCGCAGCATGATTGACCGCAAGGCCCGTGCGCGGGCGATAAACGCGGCGGGCCCAACCATGTAGCCAATGCGCAGCCCTGGAAACAGCGATTTTGAGAAGCTGCCCAGATAGATCACCCGGCCTGCGTCATCCAGTGATTTCAGGGCCGGTGCTGGTAGCGACAGATAGGACATCTCGAAATCGTAGTCGTCTTCGACGATCAAAAAGTCCTGTGTCTTGGCCAAGGCGATCAACTCTCGTCGGCGCGCCAGCGGCATGGTAGCGCCGGTGGGGATGTGATGGCTGGGCGTGACCGTGACCAGCCGGGTATTTCTCGGCAGGTCGGCCGGGTTCAGACCCATGGCATCGACCGGCAGGAATGTTGTCGGACTCTGCGCGCGGCGCAGTGTTTCGGCGAAATCGGGATAGCCCGGCTCTTCCATGACCGAGAGACGGTCGGCGCGGGCCAGCAATTCAACCGTCAGATACAGTCCGTTTTGAGCACCCAATGTCACCAGAACCTCATCAGGGCGCGCATTGATCCCGCGACGCTGCAAGGTGTTGGAACAGATATAGTCAACCAGCAGCGGGTCATCAGCGCCATAGCGGTCCGCCGCCAGATCGGCGAAATCGCGTGTGCCCAATGCCCGACGCGCGCAATCGCGCCAGGCATTGTGATCGAACAGCGCCTGATCGGCCTGACCGAAGATGAACGGATATTGATAGGCGCGCCAATTTGCCGGTTTGCGGATAACTCGGCGCGGCTGATCATGGTCCGACAGCCAGTCCGCCCAGTCCAACGGCTTTTCACCTTGCACAGGCTCGGTGGGGCGCAGGCGGCGATGTGGCACGGTCGCGGCCACCGCCACGCCCGAGCGGGGTATCGTCTCCAGATACGCCTGACTGACAAGTTCCTGATAGACCAGAGTGACGGTCATCCGAGAAATGCCCAGCGCTTCGGCCAGTTTGCGGCTTGACGGAAGGCGCGAGCCCGGTCGGGCCCTGCTTTCCAGAATGGCGCGCACGATGGCTGCCAACAGACGGCCCTGCAATGTCGGGGCGTCATTGTCGCGCATATAGATCGTCTCAGTGGGAATACGGTTTCGCATCTGGACCTAACTTTGAATCAAACTGGTCATATCCACTGACGCTAAGTCAAGCAATAAACCGCGCCATGGCGACCGTTGGAAATGCGGCGCCGATGACTGTCAGGGAGGATAGACATGAGCTTTGCAACCCGTTTGCTGACCGGTACGGCCGCCGCCTTTGTGTTGGCGCTGCCGGCCGCTGCCGTTGAATACAAGATTGCCGTGGGCGATGGTGCCGGCGGCACACAAGAGGCGCTTGGCAAGGCATTTATCGAAGCGCTGGAAGAGCAATCCGGTGGCGAGATGACCGGCAAACTGTTTCTGAACGGCCAGTTGGGCGACGAGCAGGACACGGTCAGCGCAGCTGCAACCGGCACGCTGGACTTCTCGATTCTGGCGATCAACAACATTACGCCCTTCTCGCCCTCGGTCGGCACGCTGACCTTGCCCTATGTCATCCTCAGCCAGGACGACGCCGAAACGGTAACACAAGGCGAGGTCGGCCAGCAGATGGTCGCCCAGACCATCGAGGACGCCGGCGTGCGTATCATCGGTTGGGGATATTCGGGCTTCCGCGTTCTGACCAATTCGAAACAGCCGGTCTCGACGGTGGCCGACCTGCAGGGGCTGGTGATCCGCGTTCCCAAGAACGAGATCATGATCGAAACCTACAAAAGCTGGGGCATCAACCCGACGCCGATGGCTTGGGGCGAAACCTTTGCAGCGCTGCAACAGAAGGTCGTTGATGGTCAGGACAACCCCTACATGACCGTCTATGCGATGAAGTTCGACGAGGTTCAGAACCACATCACCGACTTGCACTATCTGTTCTCGATCGAACCGCTGATCGTCAGCGAGTCGATCTTCCAGGATCTCAGCGCTGACGAACAGGCCCAGGTCTTGGCTGCGGGCGAGGCTGCGACCCAAGCTTCTGCCGAATTCCTGCGCGCGGAAGAAGCCAAGATCCGCGAAGAGCTGGTCAGCCGCGGTATGGAAATCACCGAGCCTGCCGATGACGAGCAAGAATTCATCGATCTGGCGACCACAGCGGTCTGGCCAAAATTCTATGACCAGATCGGCGGGAAAGAGGTTCTGGACAATGTCTTGACCTCGCTGGGCCGCGAACCCGCGGCAGAGTGACCCCGGCAGCGCGCGGCCCTGCGTCGCGCGTAGCCTTTCTCTAAAAGTTCGTCTCTTCCGTTTCCGTCATCTTTGCCCGGAGGCCGGTCATGCCCGCGCTGTGGTCCTTTCTGGATAAGTTCGAAAGCCATGTCTGTCGCATACTGCTGGCTGTCTTTGTGACGCTGCTGTTTACGCAGATCGTGGCCCGCCAGATCTTCGGTTTCTCGATCACGTGGATCGAGGAACTCTCGGTCATCCTGTTCGTGTGGTTCGCCTATTTCGGGGCATCTTATGCCGCGCGAATGGCCGCACATAACCGGGTGACATTCCAGTTCAACACCCTACCACGCGCCACCGCCCGTAAAATCGAGGCAATCGGCGATCTGTTCTGGATCGGGTTCAATCTGGTTTTCATCTGGTATTCGATCGAATTTATCAGCCGTCTCAAGCCTTTCGTAAAGGCTCAGACCCTCGGCTGGGAAATGCGCTGGGTTTATCTGGTGCTGCCCATCGCCTTCATCCTGATGACCTTCCGCATCGTCCAGGTGAACTACATGAAACTGGTTCTGGGCGTCGATCCGCGTGATCCCGACAAGGTCGAGGTCGAAGACATGCTGGAACTTGCCGAAGACGAAAAACGCGCCTTCGAGCAAGAGGAGAACAAGTGATGGACGATCTGCTGATCGAAATCCTGTTCGGATCGTTCTTTGCACTCATGCTGCTGGGCGCGCCGATCACCGTGGCGCTGGGCGTGTCATCGCTGTTCGCGATGTACTATCTGGGCGACAACCCGATCAAGATGGTGCAGATGGCCTGGTCTTCGGTTGGGTCTTTCCCGCTGATGGCGCTGCCTGCCTTTATTCTTGCCGGTGCGCTGATGGAGGCCGCTGGCCTGTCCCGCCGGTTGATCAACGTGGCCGAAAGTCTGGCCGGGCCGTTTACCGGCGGGCTGTCCGCGGCGACCGTCATGGCCTGCCTGTTCTTTGGCGCGATTTCCGGCTCTGGCCCCGCGACCACTGCGGCTGTCGGCATGCTTATGATCCCCGCCATGGTGCGTCAGGGATACGGGCCTGGCTACGCTGCATCCGTCACCGCCGCCGCCGGCGGTCTGGGCATCATTATTCCGCCCTCGATCCCGATGGTCATCTACGGCATCTCAGCCATGGGCCTGCAAGCCCCGCCCGAAGCGGTCGAGGCGCATGGCGTGTTCCAGTCGGTGTCCATCTCAAAGCTGTTCATCGCCGGCTTCTTCCCCGGCGTCGTGATGGCTGGCGGCCTGCTGATCATGAACTATATCCGCTGCCGGATGCGGGGTTTTCACGGCTCGGCCGAGGCACTGTCGCTGCACAAGGTTGCCTGCGCCTGCTATCAGGGCTTCTGGGCGCTGATGGCCCCGGTTGTGATCCTGGGCGGCATTTACTCGGGCTTCTTCACGCCCACCGAGGCCGCCGTTGTCGCGATCTTCTACACGCTGTTTGTCGGCGCGGTGATCTATCGCGAACTGGACCTGCGCGAGATTATCAAGTCCCTGGATACGACGACCTGGTTGTCTGGCCGCGTTCTGCTGGTGCTGTTCACTGCGACGATCTTTGGTCGCATTCTGGTCGAAAACAACGTGCCCGGCGTCATCGCGGGTGGCATCCTTTCGTTGACCGACAATCTCTACATCATCTGGGCAATGATCATCGCCCTGCTGCTGATCGTCGGGATGTTCATGGAAACGCTGGCCGCGATCATGATCCTGGTCCCGGTGATGCTGCCGGTTGCCTATATGATGGGCATCGACCCGATCCATTTCGGGATCGTCATGATCTGCACCCTGTCCGTGGGCTTCCAGACGCCACCACTGGGCGAGAACCTGTTCATCGCCTCTGGCATCTCGGGCGTGTCGATCGAACGGATCAGCCTGCGGGCAATCCCCTTCGCGATCGCCTCTATCACCGCAATTTTCATCATCGCCATCTTCCCGGAAATCGCCCTCTGGCTGCCGCGAATGATGGGCTACTGAGCAAGGAGAAAACGCATGTCCCGCAATCTGACCGCCGACGATCTCAAGGCCACCTTCGACGCCTTCAACCGCCACGACATCAACGCTGTGATGACCCATTTTGCCGATGACTGCGTGTTCTACACCGTCGCGGGCGAAAATGAATATGGCAACAAGATCGAAGGCAAGGCTGCCATCGCCAAGGCGTTCAAAGGCGTGTGGACCGCGATGCCCGACGTCGAATGGGCCGATCACAGCCATTTCCTGTCGGAAGACGGCAGCCGGGGCGTGTCGCAGTGGACTTTCCGCGCGACAAATCCTGACGGCACGCGGACCGAGGTCCAGGGCGTCGATCTGTTCCGCATCAAGGACGGGCAGCTGGTCGAAAAGCAGGCGATCCGCAAACAGCGGCCACCGGTTCCGGCGAAGTGAGGCGGGGCCATGAAACAAATTGAAAAGCGCCCCGGATCGGTGCCGTTCGATCCGCATTACGATCCGATGAAGGCGCGCGGTCTGGGTCCGAACAGCGATTATGCACCAACCTACTGGATCGGTTCCGCCGGACCCCTCCCCGAGGATGACGGCCCCGTCACGGGCGATCTGGATGCGGATGTGGTGGTGATCGGGTCTGGCTATACCGGGCTATCAACCGCCATCCACCTGGCCAAGATGCATGGCATCAAGGCCATAGTGCTGGAGGCAAACGGCGTCGCCTACGGCTGTTCCACCCGCAATGGCGGACAGGCGCAGATCAGTTCTGGCCGCTTGAAGCGCAGCCAGTGGATCAAGCGTTGGGGCCTTGATGTCGCCAAAGGGATGCATGCCGAGATCGTCGAGGGCTTTGACCTGTTCCGCGGTCTGATCCGCGATCACGACATCGCCTGCGAGCCGCAGGATGGCGGCCATTACTACATCGCGCACAAGGCTTCGATGATGCCGACGTTGAAATCGGAATCCGCGTTGCTGAACGATACCTTCGGCTACGGCTCAAGGATGCTCGATCGGGATGAATTGCACGAAACCGTGGCCCGCGACATGGAGGCTCATGGCGCAATGTGGGAGCCTGACGGCGTCGGCGTTCACGCGGCCAAGCTGGCCTTCGGCTATCTTCGGGTGGCGCGCGAACTGGGCGCAACGGTGCATACCGACAGCCCGGTTCAGGGATGGGAGATGAAGGACGGCGTGCATCATCTGCGCACGCCGGGCGGCACCGTTCGCGCGCGCCGTGTTGCGGTGGCGACGGCGGCTTATGCGCCGCGCACCCTGCACCCGCGGCTGAAGGACCGGCTGATGCCGATCATGTCGAACAGCCTGGTCACCCGCGTCCTGACCGACGATGAATTGGCCGCGGTCGGCATTCAGAAACGCTCGCCGCTGACCGATACCCGCACGCTGCGCCATTACTATCGCCTGTTGCCGGACAACCGGCTGCAGATCGGCTCGCGCGCGGCGATCACCGGGCGCGATGCGTCCAATCCCGCGCATCTGAAGGCGCTGCGTGAAGGCATGGCACGGAAGTTTCCGGCGCTGCGCGATATTGATCTTGATTACAGCTGGTGGGGCTGGGTCGATGTCAGCCATGACATGATGCCCCGCATCACCGGCCTACCGGATCTGCCGGGCGCCTTTTATGCGCTTGGCTATGGCGGCAACGGCGTCATGTATTCCGCGATGGCGGGTCGCCGGATGGCACAGATGGTCGCGGGCGAGGCGGTGCCCGATCTGCCGATCTTCAACTGCGAATTGCCCCATGAGGGCTGGAAGACGCCATTCCGGCGGCTTGGCCAGTGGGGCCTCTATCACCTTTACCACTTTCAGGACGAACGCAAATAAGGAGCGACGCGATATGAAAATGACAACCGAGGAAGCCTTCGTCAAAGTGCTTCAGATGCACGGAATCGAACATGCCTTCGGCATCATCGGGTCCGCCATGATGCCTGTCAGTGACCTGTTCCCCAAGGCCGGGATTACCTTCTGGGACTGTGCCCATGAAACCAATGCCGGGCTGATGGCCGATGGCTTTACCCGTTCATCGGGCAAGATGTCGATGGCGATTGCCCAGAACGGGCCGGGCGTCACCGGCTTCGTCACGCCGATCAAGACCGCCTACTGGAACCACACGCCACTGCTGTTGGTCACTCCGCAGGCCGCCAACAAGACCATCGGTCAGGGTGGTTTCCAGGAGATGGAGCAGATGCGCCTGTTCGCCGACAGCGTCTGCTATCAGGAAGAGGTCCGTGACCCCTCGCGCATCCCCGAGGTGCTGAACCGCGTGATCATGCAGGCATGGCGCAACAGCGCACCTGCGCAGATGAACATTCCGCGCGACTACTGGACGCAGGTGATCGACGTCGATCTGCCGCAGGTCGTGGCATTCGAGCGCCCCGCAGGCGGCGAAGAGGCCGTGGCCGAGGCTGCAAAGCTGCTGTCCAGCGCCAAATTCCCGGTGATTCTGTCAGGCGCGGGCGTTGTCTTGTCGGGTGCGATCCCTGATCTGATCAAGCTGGCCGAACGTCTGGATGCCCCTGTTGCATCGAACTATCAGCACAATGACAGCTTCCCCGGGTCGCATCCGCTGGCCGTCGGCCCGCTGGGCTATAACGGCAGCAAGGCCGCCATGGAACTGATCGAAAAGGCCGATGTGGTGCTGGCACTTGGCACACGTCTGAACCCGTTCTCGACCCTGCCGGGCTATGGCATCGACTATTGGCCCAAGGATGCCAAGATCATCCAGGTTGATATCAATGCCGACCGGATCGGGCTGACAAAGAAAGTCACCGTCGGGATCCAGGGCGATGCGGGCAAAGTGGCCCGTGGAATTCTGGCCGCGCTGTCCGGCACGGCAGGCGATGACGGCCGCAAGGAACGCACCGACCTGATCGGCCAGACCAAATCGCGCTGGAAGCAGGAACTGTCCAGCCTGGATCACGAGGACGACGATCCCGGCACCGAGTGGAACTCTGACGCTCGCGAACGCGATGCCGATCTGATGTCGCCCCGTCAGGCATGGCGTGCGATCATGCAGGCGGTACCGGACGACGCCATCGTCAGCAGCGACATCGGCAACAACTGCGCCATCGGCAACGCCTACCCGACGTTCGAGGCAGGCCGCAAATATCTGGCACCGGGTCTGTTCGGTCCCTGCGGATACGGATTCCCGGCGATCCTTGGCGCAAAGATCGCCAACCCGGATACCCCGGTGATCGGGTTCGCTGGCGATGGTGCGTTCGGCATTTCGATGAACGAAATGACCGCCTGCGGTCGCGACGACTGGCCGGCGATCACCATGGTTATTTTCCGCAACTATCAATGGGGTGCGGAAAAGCGCAACACGACGCTGTGGTATGACAACAACTTCGTCGGGACCGAACTGGACCGTGACACCAGCTATGCGAAGATCGCGCAAGCTTGTGGGGTCGAGGGCGTGCAGGTGACATCCGCCGAAGACTTGACCGACGCTTTGCACAAGGCGGTCGATCGGCAGTTGAAAGAGGGCAAGACCACCTTTGTCGAAGTCGTGCTGAACCAGGAACTGGGTGAGCCGTTCCGCCGTGACGCGATGAAAAAGCCCGTCGCCGTGGCCGGTGTCGACGCCGGCGACATGCGCCCGCAAGCAGGCGCGGCCTGATCTGGCCCGGCCCGGCGGCTTTGGTCGCCGGGCCACAAACCCGCAGGAGTTCGCTATGACCACCATTGCCACCCGCTTCGGCGGGGTCGATTGGCTACGCCCGATGTTTCCGGGCTTCGCCGTTTCGGTCCTTGTTGCCGCTACCGCGCAGTTCCTATCCGAACATTACGGCGCACCCGCCATGCTGCTGGCGTTGCTTCTTGGTCTGGCGCTGAACTTTCTGGCCGACAAAGGCACCCGCACAGCGCCGGGCATCGAATTTACCGCCCGCACCGTCCTGCGCTTGGGTGTCGCACTGCTGGGTGCGAGGATCAGCGTCGACATGCTGGCAGGCCTTGGCGGTCCGGCGATCGCGCTGGTAATCGCCGGTGTCGTGCTGACCATCGGATTTGCCCTGGTGGCCAGCCGCTTTGTCGGGCGCAAATGGCGTTTTGCGCTGCTGACCGGTGGTTCGGTGGCAATCTGCGGTGCCTCTGCCGCCATGGCCATCGCCGCCGTCTTGCCCCGCCACGAAAAGTCCGAGCGCGACCTCGTCTTTACCGTGCTTTGCGTCACTGTGCTGTCGACAGTTGCCATGGTTATCTACCCGATGCTGGCACAGGTCTTTCACTTCGACGCCCGAGATTCAGGCGTGTTCCTGGGCGGCACAATCCATGATGTCGCGCAGGTTGTCGGTGCGGGCTTTTCTATCAGTCCCGAAACCGGCGACACCGCAACACTGGTCAAGCTGATCCGGGTGTCGATGCTGGCGCCGGTCGTCCTGTGCTTCTCGCTCGTGATCCGACAGATGGGCCTCGCGGATGAAATCGTCGGCGGCAAGAGGCCGCCCCTGATGCCGGGCTTTGTCATAGGTTTTCTGGTTCTGGCGGCGGCAAATTCGGTCGGGCTGATCCCGCAGATCGTCGCCGAATGGGCCGGTGGCCTGTCCCGTTGGGCGCTGCTGATCGCAATTGCGGCGGTGGGCATCAAGACCTCGCTTGGCCGCATGGTCGAGGTGGGCGCGGGTGCCATCGTGCTGATAGTCGCCGAAACGGTGTTTCTTGGCGTCTTCATCGTCGCCGGCTTGCATTTTATGGGCTGAGGGCATGATCCGGACCGGTGGACCACGACATTGTAAGTCGCGACCGAAAGTTACGGCGACTTGCCCTGACCATGCATCCCCACAGTTTCAGGGGCACTTTGAAAGGTTCCTGCCATGAAGCCGCTCGACAGAATTTTTGAAACAGCTCGTGCCAATCCGCGCCACATCATCCTGCCCGAAGGTGATGATCCGCGCGTCGCGGAAGCCGCCCGGCGTTTGGCTGCAGAAGGTCTGGCCCAGATCACGATGATGAATGGCCCTGATATTCCAGGCGTCACCGCGATAAATTCCGCGGAAGCACCCGACCTTGTCGAGCTGTCCACACACTGGCACAAGATGCGGGCGGCACGGGGCATGACCGCCGAACGCGCCTTGGAGGAAATGCGCGATCCTATCCGTCAGGCGGCGATGCGGGTCAGGCTGGGTCAGGCCGATGGCACTGTCGGGGGGGCCGTGGCCACGACGGCAGACACTGTCCGCGCGGCACTACAGATTATCGGAAAGGCACCAGATGCGGGCATCGTTTCCAGCTTTTTTCTGATGCTGTCCTGCGGCCCCGACGCGCCGATCAAGGGCGGAATGATCTTCGCCGATTGCGGGCTGGTGATCGAACCAAACGCCGCAGAACTCGCTGCAATTGCCCGATCAGCAGCCGCGTCTTGCCAGCAATTGTTGGCAGAAACGCCGCGTGTCGCACTGCTGTCCTTCTCGACCGCGGGTTCGGCCGATCACGCGAGCCTTGGTCGCCTGCGCGAGGCGCTGGCCCTTATCCAGGACGCCGACCCCGAACTGGAAGTCGACGGAGAGCTGCAGTTTGATGCGGCTTTGGACGACGCGATACGCGCGAAAAAAGCACCCGGCAGCAGCCTTTCAGGCCGCGCGAACGTCTTCGTTTTCCCAGATCTGGCATCGGGCAATATCGGCTACAAGATCGCCCAACGCCTTGGCGGCCTTACCGCCGTGGGACCAATCCTGCAGGGCCTGGCAAAACCCGCGAACGATCTCTCACGAGGCTGCACGACCGACGACATCATCGCAGCAACCGCAGTCACCGCCGTTCAAGCCAGCTAGGTCTGCCGCCCTTGCCGCCCGAGACACGCGCGGAACTGCTGGGCCTGCTGCGCCCGCCGGATCCGATTTCGTTGCGTTGGGGGCTGTAGAGCAACGCGCGTTGCGTGAGGCCACCCGCGCAGTCCGGCCGCGCTAGGGGCTGCAATTGCCGGGTTTCTGACTGCACAGAGCGTGCACAGAGCCGACACCGTATGTGCACAGGCTGTACACAGGTTGCGAACGTTGCGTGGGACGGGATGGAAAACTTAAGTCTGCCTTGCGCTTGCTTACCGCAAATCGAACGACAAATCATTGCACTGAGTATGAATCTGTGAACACATTTTTAGATCAATGTTTAGAGCGCACCCACATGCAAAACACAGACTTTGAAAAAGCTCGCAGTGCTTTCCTCGACTTCTACAACGACAACTCTCTCACATTAGAAAACGCCAAGCAATCGCTAATAGCACTGCTCTCATCACTTCTTAGCGGGACCGAGACGGTCGGCATATCGAAAATTGAAGGGCGGGTGAAAAACAGAGACGAATGCTTAGCGAAATTTAACCGAAAGTACCGAACAAGCATCGAATCCGAATGTAATAGCTATACAATAAAGGACTACATATCAGACCTCATCGGAGTGCGCATTGTCTGCCTTTACTCAGGGGAGATTGAAGAAATAGTTTCCCTACTCAAAGAAGAATTTGACGTAAAAGACGTAACGGACAAGAGCGCTGAATTGGAAGGGACCGATGCAACCTTCGGCTATAAAGGGGTGCACGTTGACTTAAGGTTAAATAAAAAACGCTCAACGCTTCCAGAGTATGTCAAGTTTTCCGAGTTTTCATTTGAAGTGCAACTTAGAACTGTTGTGCAAGACGCCTGGAGCGTTGTTGATCACAAAATCAAATACAAAAAATCGATCCCACAGAACTTGAAGCGACGGATCAACACCTTGGCGGCATTGTTCGAACTCGCTGATCGTGAATTCATGGCAATTAGGGATGAAACGCAGCGGCAAGAAAATGATCCTAACGAATCCTATGACGAAATTAACAAAGAAACTGATCCAGGGCCAGTTCAACAAGACAAAAAACTAATACCCAAGTATAAAACAGCAACTCTTGACGCATTTTCCTTTCAGCGAGTAGCTAACCATTTTTTCAATGATTTTAAATTCGAGGATTACAAAATTGACGGGTTTGTGGATGAGATTCAGAAAGAGCGACCAGACACCACAAGAGGAAAGTTCAACTTTTATCTGAAAAATGCGATAGCCATCGCTAAAGTTTATGCAGAGCATCAGGAAGAAAATGGAAAAGAAAAATTGAATCCTTTTTCTATGATTAGGCACTGTTTATACTACAGCGAGCCAAACGATTTCTCCAATATACTCACGATTTCACGGAAATCGGAATTCGAGCAATGGCTGAAGAAAAACCCACAGAACAAGCCTAGAAACTCAAGCACAGTATTGTGAGAATGAGAAGCCGGCCCCTCCTGAGGCCGGTCCCAATTTCAAGTCAATCGCGCCACCAACTCAAAAATGAATCGCGCGCCCGTAAGCGTCCAGCACCGACTCGTGCATCATTTCTGACAGTGTCGGGTGCGGGAACACCGTTTCCATCAGGTCTTGCTCGGTCGTCTCCAGCTGGCGGCCGACGATGTAGCCCTGGATCAGCTCGGTCACTTCGGCGCCGACCATGTGGGCCCCCAGGAGTTCGCCGGTTTTGGCGTCGAAGATGGTCTTGATCATGCCTTCGGGCTCGCCCAGCGCAATCGCCTTGCCGTTGCCGATGAAGGGGAAGCGGCCGACCTTGATGTCGAAGCCGGCCTCTTTCGCCTTGGCCTCGGTAAAGCCGACCGATGCGACTTGCGGGTGGCAATAGGTGCAGCCGGCGATGCTTTCGGGTTTGACCGCATGGGGATGCCCGCCATTGATCAGTTCGGCCACCATGACGCCTTCGTGGCTGGCCTTGTGTGCCAGCCAGGGCGCGCCGGCCACGTCGCCGATGGCATAGATGCCGTCGACGCCGGTGCGGCAATATTCGTCGGTGGTGATATGGGTGCGGTCGGTCTTGATGCCCAGATCCTCGAGCCCCAGACCTTCGACATTGCCGACGATGCCGACGGCGGAAATCACCGTGTCGAATTCCATCTTTTCGGATTTGCCGCCGGCCTCGATGGTGGCGATGACCTTGTCGGCCTTGCGGTCCAGCGACTTGACGGTCGCCTTTTCCATGATCTTCATACCCTGCTTGACGAAGGCTTTCTTGGCGAAGGCGCTGATTTCGGCGTCCTCGACCGGCAACACACGGTCCATCACCTCGACGACCGTGGTATCGGCGCCAAGCGTGTTGAAGAAGCTGGCGAATTCGATGCCGATGGCGCCCGATCCGATGACCAGCAGCTTTTTCGGCATATGCGGCGGTTTCAGCGCGTGCTTGTAGTTCCAGACGCGCTTGCCATCGGGCTCCAGCCCCGGCAATTCGCGGGCGCGTGCGCCGGTCGCGATGATGATGTTCTTGGCGGTGATTTCCTCACTGCCCTTGTCGGTTTTTACCGTGATCTTGCCTTTGCCGGCCAGTTTGGCCTCGCCCATGATCGTGGTGACCTTGTTCTTCTTGAACAGGTGACCGATGCCGCCCGACAATTGCTTGGCCACGCCGCGCGAGCGGTCGACGACCTTGTCGATGTCATAGCCGATCTTGTCGGCGGTCAGGCCGAAATCCTTGGCGCGTTCCATCAGGTGGAACACTTCGGCGCTGCGCAGCAGGGCCTTGGTCGGGATACAGCCCCAGTTCAGGCAGATACCGCCCAGATGTTCACGCTCGACACAGGCCACCTTCAGCCCCAGCTGAGACGCCCGGATCGCGGCAACATAGCCGCCCGGTCCTGCGCCGATCACGACCAAATCGAAATTCTGGGCCATCTTTCTTCCCCCGTATGACAGACGCTAACAATTGGTTTAGCGTTAAACAAATTACTTTAGGTCAGCAAGCGACAGCTTGCCACTGACCAGCGCGCCATAGCCGCCGGCCTCCATCACCTTGGTTTCCGCTGCGGTCGGTTCACGCCCCAATGCCTCGTTTCGCCAAGGAAAACGGCCAAAATGGGCGATCGTGTCTCGGTGCCATTTGGCATGCAGCAGGTTTTCGCCGGGCATGCGTTCGGTGAACAACTCGACGGCGCGGTCCTGATCGGCCAGTTCCTCGGAATGCTCATATGGCAGGTAAAAGAACTGCCGCTGAGGTTCTGGCGTGTCCATGTCGAAGCCCTGCTCGATGGCCTGATCGGCGATCCGGCGCGCCAGAGGATCGGTGGCAAAGCTGCGCGGGTCGCCGCGAAAGATATTGCGCGGGAATTGATCCGTCAGGATCAGCGCGGCCAGCGCACCCTCGGCATTGACCGACCATTCCGCAGCCAGAACATCGGCGCGTTCCCATGCCGACATGAAGCGGTTGCGGATCGTCTGATCGACCGCATCGGATTGCTCGTACCAGCCCTTTGGGCCGATCTCGTCCAGCCAAAAGGCGTTGACCTCTTCTGAAGTGACCATATTTCGCTGCTCCACCAGACATCGTTCTCGTGATGATTGCAGATGCCCCGCGGGCAGACAAGCGGCGCTTGCATCCCTGACGCCACCGAATTGGTTGACCTTGATCGCCAAGACCCTCTTGATGCGCAAAAGACCTTTCCCGATGGAGAACACAGTCATGAGCAAAACCATTCTTGGCCTCTCAGGCAGCCTGCGGCGCGGATCGTTCAATGCGGCGCTGCTGCGCGCAGCCGCCGACCTCGCGTCAGAGGGCACGACAGTCCAGATCGGCGCAATTGACGAGGTGCCGCTTTACAATGCGGATGAAGAGGAGGCCAACGGCCTGCCGGCTGCCGTTGAGACACTGCAGGCGCAATTGCAGGCGGCCGATGGATTGCTGCTGGTCACGCCGGAATACAACAACGGCATTCCCGGCGTGTTCAAGAACGCCATCGACTGGATGTCGCGCGGGCCGGGGCTGAAAATGTTCGTGGGCAAGCCAGTGGCCGTGATCGGCGCGTCGCCGAGCGGGTTTGGCACGCTGCTGGCGCAGACCCAGTGGCTGCCGGTTCTGCGCACGCTGAAAACGCGGCCCTGGTTCGAGGGGCGGATGACGGTGTCGCGCGCGGGCGGTTTGATCGATGAGAACCACAAGCTGACGGATGATGATACCCGCGAGCAGTTGTCCAAGTTCATGGCGGGGTTTTCCAAGGTCCTGTGACGCGGTTGCGGCGGTCCCGTGGATGGTTCGGGCCGGCGCAGGCTCGGCCCGAACCGCCCGTCACTCGGTCCCCAGACGCGGCTTTTCACCGGGTTTCGAGGTAAACAGTTCCTGCCATTCGGGATGCCGGGCATATTGCGCCCCGACGAAGGGGCAGATCGGGATGATCCGAAACCCGCTGGCCCGCGCGTCCTCGAGCATGAACGCCAACAGCGCCTTGGCCACGCCCTTGCCGCCCATGTCATCGGGCACGCCGGTATGATCGGCGCTGATGATATCCGGCCCGCGATGGGTAAAGGTGATCTCGCCCTCGGCGTCGATACCCTCGATGCGCGCCACGTAGCGCCCGCGGCGGTCGCCGTCCTCTTTGGTGATGGTGATATCGCTCATGATTTGTCATCCTTTCCATGGGCGGCCAGCCAGGTGGTGGCCACGGTCAGATCCTCGTCGGCCAACTCATGACCGGCGTTGATGGTTCGCGCGTCCAGATCAGCGCCGCCTTCGGTCAGCGCCTGTTCCAGCGCCGGGGCCATTCGCGCAAAGGGATCGCGTGCGCCGGTCAGCAGCAGTATCCGCGCATCGTTCAGGTCTGCCTCGGGCGGTTGTTCCAGCGCCTGAATGCCGCGCAGCAGGATCGCGCGCCGCACGACATCCGGATGCAGTTGCAAGATCGCGCCCAGCAGGTTGGCCCCGTTGGAATAGCCAAGATAGGTCATGCGCCCCGCGTCAAGCCCATAGCCGCGCACGGCGCCCGCCACGAAACCGGCAAAGGCCTCGGCCTCGGACCGGATATCGGCCTGATCATAGGTGACGGCATCAAAGCGGCGGAACCAGCGATTTATGCCCTCTTCGCTTGACCGGCCCCGCACCCCCAGCAGCGTTGCACGCGGGTTCAACCGGGCGGCCAGCGGCATCAGATCGGCTTCGTTGCCGCCGGTGCCGTGCAGCAGGACGATCACCGAGCCATCGGGGTTTTCGGGCGCGTGAAAGCGATGGGTGAATGGCAGGTCGCGCATGGGCATCCTTTCCTCGCCCGGTCGGGCAAATTGCGGCAGCATGGTTTTCAGATCTTCGGCGCGGGCGGCATCGCCGGGCGGTGCCATCAGGGTATCGCCCAGATGCCCGGCCTCTTCGTCGACGGTAAATCCCGGCGCATCGGTGGCGTATTCAAACAGCGTGCCCGCAGGTTCACGCACGTAAAGCGACAGGAAATACTTGCGATCATGCACATTGGTCAGCCCGTCATGTTCACGCAGATCCAGCCGCATCTGCCGGACCGAACCCGCATCCGCCGCCCGAAAGGCAACGTGATCGAAGGTGCCGGTGCCGGGAATGGCGGGGAAATAGCCCTTGGCATCCCGGATATCCAACACATCGCGATCCGATTGCAGCCGCCGGATCGCACCCTCTTCACGAAAGGGGCGATAGCCGAACCGGGCCGCGAAATCAGCGGTGGCGGCGGCGTCTTCGGTCAGGATTGTCACGCCACGGATGCGGGTTGGCGCGAGCGGGTCCGGCAGGGGCGCCATGGCCGGCAGGTCCACGCCGACCAGCTTGACGATCACGCCATCCGGATCGCGCAGGCGCAGTACCGTCTCGCCCATCTCACGGGTAGGACCTTCGACCGGAACGCCAGCGGCCATGGCCCGTTGCAGCCAGTCGCCGATGCTGTCCGGCGGCACCGCAAACGCGATCTCACCCAATTGGCCATGGCCCACGCGGCCCGGCGCACCGTCCTGCCAGACCAGAAACGTGACAACCGATCCGGGGCTGCCCAATTGGTCGCCATAGAACAGATGCAACTGCTCGGCATCCTCATAGCCGCCGGTCTGCTTGACCAGCCGCAGCCCCAGAAAGCCCGCGTAGAAGTCGACATTCTTCTGCACATTTCGCGTGATGGCGGTGACGTGATGGATGCCGCTGGTCACAACGCGGCCTCGCGCGATTGGGCCGCAGCTTGCAGCGCCGCGACAGGCATACTGACCCATTCGGCGGTGATATGTGGGGCAACCGTCGCAAGATCACGGGGGTCACGAGAATCACGGTGCAAGGTCATCTGGTTCTCCTTCTGCTTGTGTGAATGTCGGGCCGGCGCGCGGCAATGTCCAGTTGGCTGAGCCGAAACCTGCGTTCGATCAAAGCGAACGATATCGGTATTGTTCGTTCTGTATCTCTGACCTATCATGCAGGTTGAACAGGAGGCTATGACATGAGCTGGAACCCCGCCCTTTCCCCCGGAAATCCCGATGAAATCGGCATGGATGCGATTGAAACGCTGATCATTCCGCGCGCCCGCGACCTGGGCGGGTTCGAGGTCAAGCGCGCCCTGCCCGCCCCACAGCGGCAGATGGTCGGGCCGTTCATCTTTTTCGATCAGGCCGGCCCGGCCGAGTTCCTCACGGGTCAGGGCATCGACGTGCGCCCGCATCCGCATATTGGGCTGGGAACCGTGACCTATCTCTATCGCGGCGATTTTCATCATCGCGACAGTATTGGCACCGATCAGGTGATCGAACCCGGCGCGGTGAACTGGATGGTGGCGGGCAAGGGCGTGACCCATTCCGAACGCACCAGCGCCACGGCGCGCAGCGGGCCGCATAGCCTTTATGGCATCCAGACCTGGATTGCCTTGCCCGAAGAGCAGGAGGAAATGGAGCCGATCTTCGAAAACCACGGCAAGGACACCCTGCCCGAGATCGAGGCAGAGGGCATCAATGCCAGGCTGATCCTGGGGCATGCCTACGGTGAAAAGGCCCCGGCGACGCTGTATTCCGATACCTTCTATCTGGATGTGACGCTGATCCCCGGCGCGCGGTTTCCGCTGCCCGATGATCACGAGGATCGCGGCCTTTATATCACCGAAGGCTCGGTCATGATCGCGGGCCAGACCTTCGAGGCCGGGCAGATGATGGTGTTTCGCCCCGGCGACAAGATCACCGTCGCCGCCGGTTCACAAGGCGCGCGGCTGATGGCGCTTGGCGGTGCGACGCTGAACGGGCCGCGCTATGTCTGGTGGAATTTCGTCGCATCTTCGCGCGAAAAGATCGAGGCTGCCAAATCGGAATGGCGCGCCGAGAACTGGGGACAGGGCCTGTTCGATCTGCCGATCGACGACCGGGACGAACACACGCCGTTGCCGTGATCGTCTTTGCCAGCGCCGCGGTGCGGAGTCGGGCCTAGATCACCGAGCGTTCAAGGAAGGGTCTGTTTTCCAGCACCCTTTCGACGCCAAGCGGCGCCAGATCCAGCGTGCGATAGCCGCCATGGGCAATCAGTTCGGACACGCCGCGCCCGGTGGCCGGGGCCTGTTGCAACCCGTGGCCGGAAAAACCGTTGGCAAAGATGAAATTCGCCACCTCGGGATGGCGGCCCACGATCAGGTTATGATCCAGCGTGTTATAGGCGTAATGGCCCGCCCACATGCTGACCAGCTTGATCGCCTCGAATGCGGGGGATCGTTCGGCCAGGACCGGCCAGATGATATCCTCGAATTCCTGATGGCGAGGGGCAAAGTCGTCATAATCGACCGCAGGATCGTCCTGCGGCGGGCAGCCGGTCAGGAAACAGCGCCCCTCTGGCCGGACATAGACACCGCTTGGGTCGATCATCAGAGGCAGGCGGCCCTCGTTCACCGCAGCCGATCCCTGCGGCGAGTTCGCGCAGTCAAAGACAAAAACGCTGCGTTTGCGCGGCTGCACCGGGATCGTCAACCCCGCCATCTGGGCGACCTGCGCCGCGCGCGGCCCGGCTGCATTGACCACGGTTCCGGCGGCAATCTGACCGGCGCTGCGCAAGGTGACACCCGTCACCACGCCGCCCTGCCGCGTGATGCCCGTGACCTCATCGGCGACGAAATCGGCCCCCAATGCGCGCGCCTTGGCCCGAAACCCGTTCATCAGCCCGGAATTGTCGAACCATCCCTCGCCGGATTGCCCGTAAGAGGCCAGCGCCACATCATCGACCCGCAAATGCGGAAAGGCGCGGGCAAGCTGGTCGGGCGACCACAGCACGACATCTGCACCGCAATCGCGCTGCACCTGATGATTGGCGCGCAGCGTTTCGGCCTGCGCCTCGCTGGCCGCCAGAAACAGGTAGCCGCCGGGCTGAAAGCACAGATCGGGGCGCTGATCGCCAACCGCCATCAGATCGGCGAAATCGCGAATGACCTGCGCCCCGTACTGGCTGATCTGCACATTGATCGCGTTCGAGAATTGCGTGCGGATCGAGGCGGCTGACAGCGAGGTCGAGGCAAAGGCAAAGCTGGGGTCGCGCTCGACGATCAGCACCTTGCCGTCGAAATCCGGATCGGCCATCAGGTAATATGCGACAGCCGAGCCGATCACGGCCCCGCCCACGATCACCACGTCGTAATGTCCCTGCATCGCACCCGCCCGATGACGCCCCTCAGCCCCGGCGTAACACCCTGATGCGGCCTAGGCCATAGGGTTCGATCAGGCCCTCTAACCGCGCGCAACACGGCGCATAGGCAAGCCCCGATCAGGCGATGCCAAGCCCTGCATCGCCCTCCACCGCGCGACCGATCACGGCGGCCTGTGCAAAGCCGTCCGCGTGAAAGCAGCCCATCACCGCATCCAGGGCCTCGGGGTCACAGGCGACCAGCAGGCCACCGCTGGTTTGCGGGTCGCTTAGCAAGGCCCGGTCGAGATCGCTGATGCCATCGCCCAGCCGGACGCCATCGCGATAGCTGGCCCAGTTGCGCCCCGAGGCGCCGGTGACAAAGCCGCCCTCGACCAGCGCCCTCGCGCCCTCGATCAGCGGCACCGATGACCAGTCGATCTGCAGCGCCAGTCCCGATCCGCGCGCCACCTCCAGCGCGTGCCCGGCCAGCCCGAAGCCGGTGACATCGGTCATCGCATGCACCCCGTCGATCTGCGCCAACGCCGGACCGGGCGTGTTCAGCCGCGTGGTCGTGTCGATCATGCGGTCATATCCGGCACGGTCCAGCGCGCCCTTTTTCAGCGCCGCCGACAGCACGCCCACGCCAAGCGGCTTGCCCAGCACCAGGAGATCGCCCGGCCTTGCGCCTGCATTGCTGCGGATGCGGGCCGGATCGACCAGACCAAGTGCGACCAGACCATAGATCGCCTCGACCGAATCGATGGTATGACCGCCGGCCACCGGGATCCCCGCCGCTGCGCAGACCTCGGCCCCGCCGGCCAGGATCGCGCCGATGATTTCGGGCGACAGCTTGTCCACGGGCATGCCCACCAGCGCCAGCGCCATGATCGGCTGGCCGCCCATCGCATAGACATCAGAAATGGCATTGGTCGCGGCGATGCGTCCAAAATCACGTGGATCATCGACGATGGGCATAAAGAAATCGGTCGTTGCCACCAGCGCCTGCTGATCGTTCAGCCGGTAAACCGCGGCATCATCGGCGGTCTCGTTTCCGACCAGCAGATCAGGCGGCGCCGGAAAGGACGGCGTCTGCGCCAGAATGCGTGACAGCACCGCCGGCGCGATCTTGCAGCCACAGCCGCCGCCATGGGACAGCGACGTCAGCGGCGGCTCGGCCTGCACCTCTGTGGCACCGGGTTGAGTGTGATCTGCCATCCGATTTCTCCTGTCGCCGAGCCTTAGGCAAATCTGCCTAGGCAAAGGCACGCATATACGAATGACATGCGGGATTCTATGTTGTCCGAGTGGTGTAAAAAGTGATTGTTGAAGATCCTCGTTCCTTTCGGTGCCGGACCACCGGGCCAAAGACATTTGAGTAACGAGTGACTTTTTTTAAGGCGATTTTCATAATCTTCTGATCAGGCCGCCGAGAGGTTCCTTCCTCCCACCATCTCGGCGGCCGGTTCGGTCTGAAATTACCGCCGTTGCCTCTATCTCGACCTTGGCGCGATCCTCGATCAGCGCAACGACCTGCACCATCGCCATGGCCGGGTATGTCCTGCCGATCACCTCGCGATAGGCCTGTCCGATCTGCTTGAGCGAGGCCAGATATTCCTGCTTGTCAGTGACGTACCAGGTCAGCCGGACCAAGTCCTCGGGCCCTGCTCCGCCCTCGGCCAGAATCGCCACGATATTGCGCAGCGCCGTTTCCACCTGATCGGCAAAATCGTCGCTTTCAAATTCCTGCTGCGCGTTCCAGCCGACCACGCCCCCGGTAAAGACCATCCGCCCCGAGGCCGCGATGCCATTGGCATAGCCCGGTGTCGCCTTCCAGCCGCTTGGGTGCAGGATGTCATGCGTCATTGCCGTGTTCCTTCATGATGTTTTCGCTGCCGGTTCCGGCAGGTTGCGCGCAATCACCAGCCTTTGCACATCGCTGGCGCCTTCATAGATGCGCAGCGCGCGGATCTCGCGATACAGCTCCTCGACCTTGACGCCGTGGCGCAGGCCATCGCCGCCATGCAGTTGCAGCGCCATGTCGATCACCTCCTGCGCGGATTCCGTTGCATACAGCTTGGCCATCGCCGCCTCGCGGCTGATCCGCGCGGCGCCCTGATCCTTGGTCCAGGCGGCGCGGTAAACCAGCAGCGCGGCGGCATCGATCTTCAGCGCCATGTCCGCAAGGTGTCCCTGAACCATCTGCAAAGAGGCCAGCGGCTGTCCTTGTATCTTGCGCTCAAAGGCACGGGTCAGCGCCTCATCCAGCGCCCGCCGCGCCATGCCCAAGGCCGCCGCGCCGACGGTCGGGCGAAACACATCCAGCACCGACATGGCCACTTTGAAGCCCTGCCCCGCCTGTCCGATCAGGGCACTGTCAGGCAAAAAGACGCCCTCCATCCGCAGGGTCGCCAGAGGATGCGGGGCGATCACCTCGATCCGTTCGGTCACCGACAACCCCTCGGCATCGGCAGGCATCAGAAAGGCTGACAAGCCGCGTGCGCCCGGTGCCTCGCCGGTGCGGGCAAAGACGACATAGACATCGGCAATGCCACCATTCGAGATATAGGTCTTGTCGCCGGTCAAGCGATACCCGCCATCGACCTTCCGGGCCAGACTGGTCGTCGCCGCCACATCCGAACCCGATCCCGGCTCGGTCAGTGCAAAACCCGAAATCGCCTTCCCGGCGCGCGTCTTGACCAGCCATTCCCGCTGCAAATCGGTCCCAAACAGGCTGACCGCACCCATGCCCAGCCCCTGCATCGCAAAGGCAAAATCCGCCAGCGCATCGTGACGCGCCAGGGTCTCGCGGATCAGGCACAGGCTGCGCACATCCAGCGCCGCGCCGCCGGAATAATCCAGCCAGCCGCCGGCGCCCAGATCAGCCACCAACCGCCGACAGGCCGCATCGACATCGGTATGGTCCACGGGCAGATGATCGGTCGCCCATGCCTCCAGCCGCGCCGCTAGGTCGCGGTGCCGATCCTCGAAAAACGGCCAGTCCAGAAAGCTATGATCCATTCTTCTTCATCCAAATATCCCGGGGTCTGGGGCAGCGCCCCAGTCCAACCTCAGTCACCCTGAAACACCGGCTTCTCCTTGGCCACAAAGGCGCGGTAAGCGCGTTCGAAATCGCGGGTCTGCATGCAGATCGCCTGCGCCTGCGCCTCGGCCTCGATCGCCTGTTCAAGGCTCATGTTCCATTCCTGGTTCAGTTGCGTCTTGGTCATCCCATTGGCGAAGACCGGCCCGGCGGCAATCCGCGACGCCAGCGCCAGCGCCTCGGCCTCCAGCGCATCCGCGTCGTGCAGCGCGTTCCAGAAGCCCCAGCCATGCCCTTCATCCGCGCTCATCACACGGCCGGTATATAGCAGTTCCGCCGCACGTCCCTGACCGATGATGCGGGGCAGCATGGCGCAGGCGCCCATATCGCAGCCGGCCAGCCCGACGCGGGTGAACAGAAAGGCGCATTTCGCGGCAGGCGTCGCGATCCGCAGATCCGAGGCCATGGCGATGATCGCCCCCGCGCCCACGCAAACCCCGTCGACCGCAGCAATCACCGGCTTGGTGCAACCGATCATCGCCTTCACCAGATCGCCGGTCATGCGTGTAAACGCCAGCAGCTCTTTCATATCCATGTCGACCAGCGGCCCGATGATGTCATGCACATCGCCGCCGGAACTGAAATTCCCGCCATTCGAGGCAAACACCACCACATCCACATCGCCGGCATAGGGCAGCGCCCGGAAGGTGTCGCGCAACTCGCGGTAGCTGTCGAAGGTCAGCGGGTTCTTGCGCTCGGGCCGGTTCAGCCGGATCACGGCCACGCGGTCCTTGACCTGCCACTGGAAATGCTCGGGCTTCAGCCCGGCCATGTCGGTCATCTCGTCCTCCTCATAACTCGCCGCCCGCAATCGCGATGGCCTGCCCGTTGATGCTGTCCGACCCCGCCCCGCATAACCACAAGGCCGCGGCACTGACCTCGGCCGGCTGGATCAGTCGGCCCTGGGGATTGCCTGCGGTCAGCGCTGAGGTTGCCTGATTGCGGCTGCCGCCGGTCTTGTCCATGATATTGGCGATGCTGCGCTCGGTCATTTCGGTATCCAGAAAGCCGGGGCAAAGCGCATTCGCGGTCACCGGCCGTTTGGCGATTTCCAGCGCCAGGCTGCGGATCAGCCCCACCACGCCATGCTTTGCCGCCGCATAGGGCGCGACATAGCGATAGCCCTTGAGCCCGGCGGTCGAGGCCACCGCGATCAGCCGCCCCCAATCGGGCATCTGTGCCAGCCCCTCGCGCAGGGTCAGGAAGGTGCCGGTCAGGTTCACGGCCAGCATCCGGTTCCACTGTTCCAGATCGACGCGGTGAAAGGGCGCGCTATCGGCCGCACCGGCATTGGCGATGACGATATCGCAGGGACCGGCGGCTTCGAACATCGCCTGCACGCTGGCCTCGTCGGTCACATCGGCGGTGATCGCGCGCGCCCCCGTCGACGCGGCGACCTGCTGCAACGGTTCCGGGCGTCGGCCTGCGATCACCACGCGCGCGCCCTCGGCTGCAAAGGCACCAGCCATATCTGCACCCACGCCGGTGCCGCCGCCGGTGATCAGGACCTGTTTGCCGGCAAGCGTCATACCCGGATCGCCTCTTGCTCTTGCTCGCGTTCCAGCAGCCGCGCCATCTGGTCGCGCCCGCCCAGATAGGGCGCGGGCCATTCGGTGCCGGTATCGCCCTGTTCGACAGCGGCGTGAAGGGTCCAGTAAGGATCGGCCAGATGCCGCCGCGCCAGACAGACCAGATCGGCGCGTCCGGCCATCAGCATGCCATTCACCTGATCGTAATCGGTGACATTGCCGACGGCCATGGTCGGAATGTGCTCTTCGTTGCGGATCCTGTCGCTGAAGGGGGTCTGGAACATGCGGCCATAGATCGGGCTGGATGCCGGATCGGTCTGACCCGAGGACACGTCGATGATATCGGCCCCGGCTGCATGAAAGGCCTGCGCGATCGCGACGGCCTCATCAGGCGTCACGCCACCATCGATCCAGTCATGCGCGGATATCCTGACCGACATCGGTTTGGCCTCGGGCCAGACCGCGCGCATCGCGGCGAAAACCTCCAGCGGATAGCGCAGGCGGTTTTCCAGAGGGCCACCATAGTCATCGCCGCGCCGGTTGGTCACGGGCGAGATGAAGCTGGCGATCAGATACCCATGGGCGGCATGCAGTTCGACCATGTCGGCGCCGGCGCGCTCGGCCATCTGCGAGGAGGCCGTGAACTGATCGCGCACCCTGTCCATATCCGCCCGCGTCATTTCCTGCGGCACCGGGTTGCCGGGCTGCCAGGCGATGGCCGAGGCCGACATGACGGGCCAGCCCTGATCCAGCGGCGCGTCCATGCCACCGCCGGCCCAGGGCACGCAGGTCGAACCCTTGCGCCCCGAATGACCGATCTGGATGCACAGTTTTGCGCGCGTTTCGGCATGAATGAAATCAGCGATCCGCCGATACGCGGCCTCGTGTTCGGGCGCGTAGAGGCCGGGACAACCCGGCGTGATCCGGCCCTCGGGCGAGACGCAGGTCATTTCGGTAAAGACCAGCCCCGCGCCGCCCACCGCGCGGCTGGTGTAATGCGTGAAATGCCAATCGGTCGGGCAGCCATCGACGGCCTTGTATTGCGCCATGGGCGACACGACGATGCGGTTTTCCAGCCGCATGTCGCGCAGTTGAAACGGCGCGAACATCGGGCGGCGACCGACCTGACCACCGGCCTGACGCTGAAACCACGCCTCGGCCTCGGCCAGCCAGCCCGGGTCGCGCAGGCGCAGGTTTTCATGGCTGATGCGCTGGCTGCGGGTAAGCAGCGAATAGGCGAAACGCAGCGGCGGCATATCCAGGTAACGCTCGACCTCTTCGAACCATTCGAGGCTGTTGCGCGCGGCGGATTGCAGGCGCAGCACCTCGACCCGGCGTTCCTCTTGATAGCGTTCGAACGCCTGCTGCATCGAGGGTTCCGATTGCAGGTAATCGGCCAGTGCGATGGCGCTGTCAAAGGCCAGCCGGGTGCCCGAACCGATGGAAAAATGCCCGGTCGCCGCCGCGTCCCCCATCAGGACGACATTCTCGTGATACCAGTTTTCGCAGATCACCCGCGGAAACTGCATCCAGACCGCCGCGCCGCGCAGATGGGCGGCGTTGGACATCAGTTTGTGGCCGTCCAGATGCCGCGCAAAGATCTTGCGGCAGGTCTCGACGATCTGCTCTTTCGACATAGCCTCGAAACCCCATTTATCCCAGGTCTCGGGCAGGGTTTCGACGATGAAGGTCGCGGTGCTGTCGTCGAACTGGTAGACATGCGCCCAGACCCAGCCATGTTCGGTCTTTTCAAAGATGAAGGTAAAGGCGTCGTCGAATTTCTGGTGCGTGCCCAGCCAGACGAACTTGCATTTGCGCATGTCGATATCGGGCTGGAAGACACTTTCATATTCACCTCTGACCAGTGAATTGATCCCGTCCGAGGCAACCACAAGATCGTAGTCGCGGCGGTATTCCCCGGCGGATCTGAACACCGTCTCGAACTGCATATCCACGCCCAGTTCGCGGGCGCGGTCCTGCAGGATGGTCAGCATCTGCTTGCGCCCGATCCCGGCAAACCCATGGCCACCCGAAACCGTGCGCGCGCCATCATGGACAACCGCGATGTCGTCCCAATAGGCAAAATGGCTGCGAATCGCATCGGTGGATTTCGGATCGTTCTTCTGCATCCGTTCCAGCGCATCATCCGACAGCACGACGCCCCAGCCAAAGGTATCGTTGGGCTTGTTGCGCTCGATCACCGTGACCTGATGCGCGGGATCACGCAGCTTCATCGAAATGGCGAAATAGAGGCCGGCAGGGCCGCCGCCCAGGCACAGAATTTTCATCTCGGTCCGCCCTCCAGGACTTTGCATCAGATGCGACGCTGCCACAGATCTGATTTTATTTCAAACTTGAAATAAATGCCTCATGCTCGTTCCAGCAGCACTGCCGCGCCCTGCCCCACGCCGACGCACATGGTGGCCAACCCGTATCGACCGGCCCCGCGCGACAGATCCAGCGCGACCGATCCGGCGATACGCGCGCCCGACATGCCAAGCGGATGGCCAAGCGCGATGGCCCCGCCATTGGGGTTCACGCGGGCGTCGTCATCGGCCAGACCAAGGCCGCGCGTGACGGCCAGGGCCTGCGCGGCAAAGGCCTCGTTCAGCTCGATCAGGTCCAGATCGGCCAGTAGAACGCCGGCCCGATCCAGCAGTTTCCGCACGGCGGGCACCGGGCCATAGCCCATGATGCGCGGCGCGACGCCCGCCGCGGCGCCGCCTGCGATGCGCGCCAAAGGCGTCAAGCCATGGCGGCGCGCGGCCTCTGCCGAGGCAATGATCAAGGCCGCAGCACCATCATTCACGCCGCTGGAATTGCCCGCAGTGATCGACCCGTCGGGCCGGGTGATCGGCCGCAGCCGTGCCAGATCATCGGCGCTTACCGCGCGGGGATGTTCGTCTTGCGTAACCGTATCCGTCTTGCCGCGACCAAGCGGCACGGTGACGGGCATGATCTCTGCCGCCAGACGGCCGTTGTCCTGCGCCGCTGCCGCGCGGCTCTGCGAGCGCAGGGCAAAGGCATCCTGATCGGCGCGGCTGATGGCTTGCTCATCGGCAAGGTTCTGCGCGGTCTCGGGCATGGAATCGGTGCCATATGCCGCCTGCATCTCTGGATTGACGAAACGCCAGCCGATGGTCGTGTCATGAATCTCGGGGCCGCGCGACCAGGGCGCCGCGCCCTTGGGCATGACGAAGGGTGCGCGTGTCATGCTTTCGACCCCGCCCGCGATCGCCAGATCCATATCGCCTGACTGAATGGCACGGGCGGCGGCGATCACGGCCTCCAGCCCGGACCCGCACAACCGATTGACGGTCACCCCGGGCACGGTTTCCGGCAGCCCCGCCAGCAGCAGCGCCATGCGCGCCACGTTGCGGTTGTCCTCGCCCGCCTGATTGGCGCAGCCCAGCCAGACCTCGTCTATCGCGGCCGGGTCCAGCCCCGGATTGCGGGCAATCAACTCGGCCAAGGGCAGTGCGGCCAGATCATCGGCGCGCAGATTGGCAAGCGCCCCGCCATATCGGCCAATCGGCGTGCGGATATAATCGCAGATATAGGCGTCGGTCATGCATCCCCCATTAGCGTCTTTAGCCCGTCCCCATCTGCCACCAGCCGGCGCAGCACACCAGGAACAGTCCAGGTTACCGGGTCAGCCTCGCTATAGGTTTCAATGCGTTTCAGCAGCGCCGACTGTCCCTGCCGCTCGGCATAATGCATCGGGCCGCCACGCCAGCGCGGAAATCCGTAGCCGTGGATCAGCACAAGGTCGATATCGGCAGCGCTGTCGGCAATGCCCTCATCCAGAATACGCAGCCCTTCGTCGAACATTGCCGTGGTGGCACGGTCCACGATCTCGGCATCCGTGAATGCCCGCCGGGTGATGCCCGCGCGCTCGCTTTCCTGCGTCACGATGCCCTCGATCAGCGCCGATGGCAGGGGCTTTCCCTCATCGTAATCATACCAGCCCGCGCCGGTCTTGCGCCCCAGCCGCCCGGTTTCCTCGACAATCCGATCCGCAATCGGGATATAGCGGATATCCGGGCGCGCGGCCCAGTTCAGCCGCTGGCGATTGGCATGGGCGATATCCAGCCCGGAGAGGTCCTGCACCTCATATGGCCCCATCGCCATGCCAAATTCGCGCATGGCGGCGTCGATCTGCGCAGGCATTGCCCCCTCGATCAGCATCACGTCGCAGATCTGGCGATAGCGGGTGAGAATGCGGTTGCCGATAAACCCGTCGCAGACCCCGGCGGGTACGGCGATCTTGCCCATCCGCCGGGTCAGGCGCAGCACCGTGGCCAGCGTTTCCGGCGCGGTATCCTGCGCGCGGATCACCTCGACCAGTTTCATCAGATGGGCGGGGCTGAAGAAATGCAGCCCCAGAAAGCGCGCCGGATCGCGCAGCCCGTCGGCGATGCTGTTCGGGTCCAGATAGGAGGTGTTGGTTGCCAGAATCGTGGTCCGGGGCAGCGCCGCGTCCAGCGCGGCAAAGACCTCGCGCTTGACGCCCAGATCCTCGAACACCGCCTCGATGGCGATCTGGGCTGCAGGAAGGCTGTCATAGCCCGCCTGAAACGAATGGTTCCGCGCCAATGCCTGTTCCGCCGCCTCGGGCGCGATCTTGCCGCGCTGCACCGCCTGATCATAAAGGCCCGCCACGGTGTCGCGGGCGCGGGCGGCACCGGCGTCGTCGGTCTCGACCAGGGTCACGCGAACGCTTTGCTGCGCAAGCGCATAGGCGATGGCTGAACCCATCGTGCCACCGCCGACAACCACCGCCTCGGTGATCTCATCCCCGCCCTTGCGCCCGCGCGCCATTGCCGAGCGTTCGGCGAAAAAGACATGACGCAGTGCGGCTGCCTGATCCGAGGTCTTGAGGTCGAGAAAGGTCTGCCGCTCCAGCGCCAGCCCCTGATCCAGCGGCAGTTGCGTGGCAGCCTCGATCAGTTCGATTGCCTTTAAGGGCGCGATCTGGCCCTTGGCGCGTTTCGCGGCACCCTTCTGCGCGGCACTGGTGGCAGCGCAGTCCAGAACCGGCGCGGGCAAGGCGCCGGTCGCAGGACGGTCCGGCAAGACCAGCGCGTTTGCTGCAGCTACGGGATCGTCGTCCAGCGCGTCAATCAGACCGATCTGCAATGCCTTCTCCGCCGCAATGATCCGGCCTTCGGAAATCATCGCAACCGCCTCGCCAAAGCCGATCAGACGGGGCAGACGCTGCGTGCCGCCGGCCCCCGGTATGACGCCCAGTGTCACCTCGGGCAGCCCCAGCCGTGCCGTGGGCGCAGCCACGCGCGCAGCACAACCAAGCGTCAGTTCCAGACCGCCGCCAAGGGCAACGCCATTGATCGCGGCGACCACGGGAACATCGCTGGCCTCGATCCTGTCAATGATATCGGGCAGATGCGGAGGCTGCGGTGGCGCATCGAATTCACGCGCATCCGCGCCCGCGACAAAGGCCGTTCCTGCCCCGGTCAGCACGATCCGGCTGACCTGCGCCTCATCAGCCGCGTCCAGCGCGGCCATCAGCCCGGCGCGCACAGCCTGAGAGGTGACATTGACCGGAGGGTTGTCGATGGTGATCAGCGCCACCCCGTCATCCAGCGCAAACCGGACAAGATCGCTTGTGCCTGCCCCCAAGGCTACCTCCATGCCGCCGGCCTCGTTTATTGAGGGCAAGGGTTTCACAGATGGCACATTGCCTCAAGATAAATTTTAAACTTGAAACTTATTGGCCCACTCTGTGCGCGGGCACTGAAATGATGGCGGATGGCGCCGCAATCAAAACTCGTTCGTGAATTTGTAAAGGTCGATTATGGATCCGCAGAATACCGCCCTGGATCACCCTCATTGTATAAAATCGGGCCGACGTCCTTAGAGCCCAGACCTGTATATTGACAAGTTATCAACTTGCCGCCACTGTCCCGCCACGTAATGATCGCACCAACCTGACCTGAGGGAGCCCGTCGCCGATGACACGTAACGCCCATGTGGCCCTTGTGACCTGCTTCAACGACGACGAGACCGTCAATTATCAGGCCACCCGCGCACAAGCCCGTCGCCAGGTCGCCGCCGGCAATGACCTGATGGTCTGCGGCACCAACGGCGATTTCACCGCGCTGAACCATGGCGAAAAGATCCGCCTGATCGAAGAGGTGATGGACGAGGTTGCAGGCCGGGTGAAGGTCATCGCCAATATCGGCTGCCCCGCCACGTTCGAGACCCTGCAACTGGCCCGCGCCATCGACGGGCTGGGCCTGCATGGCACGGCGGTGATCACGCCCTATTTCATCGCCTGTACGCAGGACGGGCTGATCCGGCATTTCAGCACCATCGCCGATGCGGTCACAACGCCCGTCTACCTGTATGATATCCCCGCGCGCACCCAGAACCATATAGAGCCCGCGACCGCCAGGGTTCTGGCGCGGCATCCGAACATCGCGGGGATCAAGGATTCCGGCGGGTCTACCGAGACGGTCGAGGAATATCTGGCCGTGGCGCGCGAAGTGGACGGGTTCGAGGTCTACTGCGCCCCCGATCATCTGGTCCTCTGGGGGCTGGAACAGGGCTGCGCCGGCGTCGTCTCGGGGTTGGGCAATGTCGCGCCGCATCTGCTGGCGCAGATCGTTTCGGCCTTCAACACCGGCGATCTGGAAACGGCCAGGGACGCCCAAGAGAAATTCGCGGTACTGCGGGTCGATCTTTACAAATTGGGATACCCGCCCGCTTTGGTCAAACGAGCGCTATACATGAACGATCCTTCGGTCGGCCTGTCTCGTCAGCCGGCGCTGCTGCCTGATGCAGAGCAGGACAAGGCGATCCTCGCCATCCTCGAGGCACGGGGCCTGCGCGAGGGCTGAAGCGGCCCCGGACGGCAAGGCGATTTGCTGCGTCGCGCGCTGCACTTTGCAGGGCGGCCGGTGCAATTTCGATCATCCTGACCCTTTCGGCCATGCATCTATCTGTGCATTCTCTGCGCTTGCCCTTGAAATGGTGGACTTGATGCAAGCGACTGAACCCTCTGATCTGGCCATGGTGCCCTTTGTCAGCGTCGACAACATGATGCGGCTGGTCAATCGGATCGGGCTGCCGGAGATGCTGGTGGGCCTGGCGGGCTATATCGAGGATGACTTTCGCCGCTGGCAGTTGTTTGACAAGACGCCCCGCGTCGCTGCCCATTCCAAGGATGGCGTGATCGAGCTGATGCCGACCTCGGATGGCGAAAGCTATGGTTTCAAATATGTGAATGGCCACCCCAAGAACACGCGCGAAGGGCGACAGACCGTCACCGCCTTCGGGCTGCTGGCGGATGTGTCCAATGGCTATCCGCTGCTCTTGACCGAAATGACCCTGCTGACGGCGCTGCGGACGGCGGCGACCTCGGCGCTGGTGGCGAAATATCTGGCGCCCGAGGGGGCAGATACCATGGCCATGATCGGCAATGGCGCGCAGTCCGAGTTCCAGGCGCTGGCGATGCAGGCGATCTGCGGTGTGACCCGGCTGCGGCTTTACGATATCGATCCAAAGGCCACCGAAAAGGCCATGCGCAACCTGTCCGATCAGGGGTTCGACCTGACCGCCTGCACCAGCGCCGAACAGGCGATCGAGGGTGCGCAGATCATCACCACCTGCACTGCGGACAAGCAATATGCCACGATCCTGACCGACAACATGGTCGGCGCAGGCGTTCATATCAACGCCATCGGCGGCGACTGTCCGGGCAAGACCGAACTGCACCCCGATATCCTGCGCCGGGCGGATGTTTTCGTGGAATATCCACCCCAGACCCGCATCGAGGGCGAGATCCAGCAGATGCCCGAGGATTTCCCGGTCACCGAGTTCTGGCAGGTCGTCACAGGCGTCGCCAAGGGCCGCCGCGAGCCCCGCCAGATCACCCTGTTTGACGGCGTCGGCTTTGCGACCGAGGATTTCTCGGCGCTGCGCTATATCCGCGATCAACTGCAGGGCACCGGGCTCTTTCAGCCGCTGGACATGCTGGCCGATCCCGATGATCCGCGCGATCTCTTTGGGATGCTGCGCCGCTCGCAGGTTGATGCCGTCGCCTAGACGGTCTGATCCGCGCGACGCAGCAGATAGATATCCATGATCCAGCCATGGGCTGCGCGTGCCGCTGCCCGCGCGTCCACGATGCGCGGACCTGCCAGTGATAGCGGGCCGTGGTCCAGCAGTTCCTGCGCCATCCCGACATAGCCGCCCCACCAGATCTGCAGCCCATCAGGCGGCAGATGGCGGAACGAACAGTCGCCGTCCAGCATCACCACGACCGTATCCGCGCCCTCGGGCCAGCCATGGTCGCGCAACCGGCGACCCGTGGTGATCTGGATCGGCGCGCCGACGCGGTTCAACGGAATGGCATGGGCCGCGCAGAGCGCCTGAATGGCGGTGATGCCCGGAATGACCCGCCGTATGACCGGCAATTCAAGCCGGTCGGCAATGCGCAGGGTGCTGTCGTAAAGCGACGGGTCGCCCCAGACCAACAGCGCCACACGCCCCGAAAGACCCGGCAGGTGTTCGCGGATCGCGGCCTGCCAGCTTGCAGCGATGGCATCATGCCATAGGTTGACGCCGCGCCGGTAATCGGGATCGGCGGCGTCGCGCTGCGGCATCTGGAATTCGACGATCCGCCGGCCATCATCCAGATGCCGCGCGCAGATATCGCGGCGCAGCCCGGCCAGATCGTCCTTGTCCGCGCCCTTCAGCGGGATCAGGGCCAGATCGGCCGCGCGCATCGCCGCGATGGCCTGCAAGGTCAGGTGATCGGGATGGCCGGTGCCGATCCCGATCAGGTCAAGTTCGATCATCCCCGATCAGACGAACAGCCGTGGCGTGACCACACCGCTGCCGCGCAGGCCGCGCAGCGATTTGGCCGCGGCCAGAACCGCCAGATCAATCAGCGGCTCGATCAGCACGACCATCATATAGGCCAACCCGAAGGTCACGACGCCCTGTGCGCCGGCCAGTCCCTGACCGTAGATCGCCCAGAACGCCACCCAGGCCACGACGCCACCCTGAAACGCGGTCGACAGCGCCAGCGCCTGACCATAGCGCAGATCGACATAGGCCGTGCCCGGCGCAATGATCCGACGCGCCAGTGCCGCGACGGCGAACAGCGGCACCAACAGCGTGGTGACGTTCATCCCGTATTGCGGCAGATCGAAGGGCGCAAAGAACAGCCCCTGCATCAGCAGGCCAAGCGCCAGACCAATCGCCGCCGGTGCCGCGCCGAAAATCAGGAACAGGGTCGAGCCAAGGATGAAATGCACCTCGGAAACGCCGACCGGGAAATGTGGCAGGATCTGGAAGAAGGCAAAGACCAGCGCCGTGGTCAGCAGGCTGCGGATCAGCAACGAGGCGCCGCCGCTTTCGCGCAGGCTGTCCCATGACAGCTTCAGCGTCCACAGGCCCGCGCCTGCCGCTGTGACATAGCTTAGCGCGAGCTTTGCGCCGGTGACGATTTCGGGTTCGATATGCATCTTGCTCTCCGTGTTTGCCGCGATATCTGGCGGCGGTTGATGATTGACCGGCTGGTCGGATGGTTGGGTAGCGGCGCGGCCATGGTCAGCCCGCCCCCGCCCGAGAAATCAGGTGAAAGAACGTCCCGGTGACGCAGCCGCCGCCGGGCATGGCGCGATGGGCACCGGTTTCCGGGACGGCATTGCCGCCGGCATCGGTGACCCGGGCCAGAGGCGCATCGGGCTGCGACAAGACGCTGGCATAGTGGAATTCATGGCCGCGCAAGGCTGTGCCGGGCGCAAGGCCCGGAAAGGGCGCGATCAGTTCTGCCCGGCGATAACCCAGATGCATCCGCCGTTTGTGATAGCTTGTCTCAAGCCCCAGCAAGCCGGCCATCTGGTGGCGCTGACCGTCCGCATCGACCAGCCCGGCGCCAAGCGCCATATAGCCACCGCATTCACCGTGCACGGGCCGGGTCTGGGCAAACCGGACCAGCCCGTCGCGAAATTTTGCAGCCGCTGACAGCCGCCCGGCATGAAGCTCGGGATAACCGCCGGGCAGCCAGCAGGCATCGGCACTGTTATCGGGGGGCTGATCGTCCAGTGGCGAGAACGGCAGGACCGTCGCGCCCTGTCCGCGCCATTCCGCGATCAGATGCGGATAGACAAAGCTGAACGCCGCATCGCGGGCCAGGGCAATCCGCTGGCCCGGCGGCGGCAGGGGGCGATAGGGTGGCGTATCAGACAAGGGACGCGCGGCCGCGGCGGCGATGATGGCGTCAAGGTCGCAATGCGCGGCGATGAACTCGCCCGCCTGCGCCAACAGCCGGTCCAGCTCGGTCGTTTCCTCGGCCTGAACCAGCCCCAGATGACGCTCGGGCAGTTCGACATTTCCCTGCCGGGGCAAGGCACCCAGCACCGTCAGCCCGGCATCGGCCATCCCCTCGCGGATCAGCGCGTCATGGCGGGGCGAGGCGACGCGGTTCAGCACCACGCCGGCAAAGGGCAGATCGGGCCGCAGGGTGGCAAAACCGCGCGCCACCGCCGCCGCCGATTGTGCCTGACCCGACACATCGAGGATCAGCACCACCGGCCAGCCCATCATCCGCGCGATCTCGGCGCTGGACCCGATCCCCGTTTCACCGGGCCGCGCGACACCATCAAACAACCCCATCGAGCCTTCGGCCAGGACCAGATCGGCATCACCAGACAGACCTGCATGGGCCGCGATCTGGCCGGCCCCCATCGACCAGGTGTCAAGGTTCAGCGAGGCCCGCCCCGATGCCGCCTGATGAAAGGCGGGGTCAATATAGTCGGGACCGGATTTGAAGGGTTGCACCGTCAGCCCCCGCGCCCGCAGCGCGACCAGCAGACCCAGCATCAGGATCGTCTTGCCGGTCCCCGAGGCCGGCGCGGAAATCATCAGTCCCGGCGTCATGCGGGAAACCTCGGCGCGTCACCCACCGGGCGATAACGGCGGTCGTAATCGGCGGCGTAAAGGCGGCTGTCGTCGAAACCATCGGCGGCCAGCGCCGGGCCGACCAGGATCAGTGCGGTGCGGTCGATGCCCTGCGCCTCGGCCTCGATCCGCGACAGGGGCGCGCGGATGATGCGCTGATCGGGCCAGCTTGCGCGCCAGACCACCGCCACCGGACAATCGGGCCCGTAATGGGGCAGCAAATCGGCCACCACCCGGTCCAGCGCCTGGATCGACAGATGGATGGCCAGCGTCGCGCCGGTGGCGGCGAATGCTGCCAGACGCTCGCCCTCGGGCATGGACGAGGCGCGGCCCGGCGTGCGGGTCAGCACCACCGATTGCGCCACACCGGGCAGCGTCAGTTCGGTTTCCAGCGCGGCGGCGGCCGCGGCAAACGAGGGAACGCCCGGCACCACCTGCACCGCAATTTCCAACGCACGCAGGCGGCGCAGTTGCTCGCCCATGGCCGACCAGACCGACAGATCGCCCGAATGCAACCGCGCCACATCCTGCCCCGCCGCATCGGCAGCCGCGATTTCTGCGATGATCTGATCAAGGCTCAGGGGCGCGGTGTTCACGACCCGCGCGCCCGGTGGGCAATGCGACAACAAGGCCTGCGGCACCAGCGAACCGGCGAAAAGACAGACCGGACAGGCCGCGATCAGGTCGCGCCCGCGCAGGGTGATCAGATCGGCGGCGCCCGGGCCTGCTCCGATGAAATGAACGGTCATTCGGGTTCTCTCTTTTCTGCAATGGCGGCGGTGGCGCGCCCGCAGGCGCTGATGACGCGCGGCACGGTGATCTGCGCGCCCGGCCCGCAAACGGACAGCGCGGCGGCCTCGGCGACCGATCCCGTGCCGTAAAGCGCCATTACGCGCGGCGAGGTGGTCGGCGTGCCAATGCCCTCGACACCTGCGAGCGACAGCGCGCGGCCAAGCGCCGTGACCTCTTCGGCGCGCGCCGCAATGGTGGCCAGCATGTCTGCCGCGCCGCCCTGCGCCTCGGCCTGCGCCAGCGCATCGCGCAATGCCGCGACCGGGGCGCCTGCCCGGCAACCGATCCCTGCCACCCTCATCGCACCACCTGCCATTGCGTCACAGGACGGGCCGGTTGCCAGCCGCGCAGACCGCCCAGTGGCGTGGCCTCACAGAGTTCCATCCGCAGCAGCCGTCCGCCATGGCTGGCATGGCGCGCAGCCAGCAGGGCTTCGGTTTCCAGTGTCACGGCATTGGCAACCAGCCGCACACCCTCAGGCAGCAGCTGCCAGAGCCGGTCGAACAAAGGCCCGCTTGCGCCGCCGCCGACGAAGACGGCATCGGGTTCCGGCAGCCCCTCCAACGCCTCGGGCGCGGCGCCGGGGCGCAATGTCATCCGGTCTTGCAGGCCGAATGCCTCGATATTCAGGTGGATATTGCGTTGCCGATCCTCGCGCGGCTCTATGGTCACGGCGCGCCCACCGGCCAGCGCCCATTCGACCGAAACAGCGCCCGATCCGCCCCCGATATCCCACAGCATCTCGCCCGCGCGCGGTGCCAAGGCCGCCAGCGTCATGGCCCGGATCGGCGATTTGGTGATCTGTCCATCATGGGCGAAATCAGCCTCGGGTCGGCCCGGCACAGCGGGCAAGCCCCTACCGCGCGGCAGGTCGCATCCATCCAGCGCCACGGCAACGGGCGCATCGGCCTTGACCCCGGTCAGGGCATCAGCGCGGTGGTCCCGGATGCGTTCGGAGGGACCGCCCAGCCCTTCCAGCACAACCATGCGCATGTCACCCATCCCCTGCCCCGCCAACCAACGGGCCAGTGCCGCCGGGGCATCGCCGTCACGCAGGGTCGCCACGATCCGGCAGCCGCGCACCAGATGCGGACGCAGACGTGCAAAGGGCGCGGCATGCAGGCCAAGGCAGACCGTCGCCTCGATCCGCCAGCCCAGACGGGCAGCGGCCAGCGAGAAAATACCGGGGCCAGGCAAGGCGCGCCATTCTTCCGGCTCAAGATGGCCGGCCAGACTGCCGCCCGCGCCGAACCAGAACGGATCGCCCGATGCCAGCACAGCCACGCGCTGTCCGCGCGCCGCCAGCGCCGGCTTGATATCAAAGGGCACAGGCCATTCCCGACCGCGCGCGCCGGCACCTGCCAGCGCCAGATGTCGCGGCCCGCCAAAGACCAGATCGGCGCCGGCCACGGCTTCGCGGCTTGCATCCGACAGGCCGGACAGGCCATCTTCGCCAATGCCGATGATGGTCAGCCAGGGATCCGCCATGTCACGCATCCTCCTTTTGGGCGGCACATCCGAGGCCAGCCGCACCGCACGGCTGTTGGCCGATGCCGGGCTGGATGCGGTGTTTTCCTATGCGGGGCGCACATCCGCGCCGGTGGATCAGCCGCTGCCGGTGCGGATCGGCGGTTTTGGCGGGGCTCAGGGGCTGACGGCGTGGCTGCGCGATCAGCGGATCAGCCATGTGATCGACGCCACGCACCCCTTCGCCGCACAGATCAGCCGCAACGCCATTGCCGCAGCGGCAGCGGCGCGCCTGCCGATTCTGTCTCTGCAGCGGCCGCCCTGGCAGCCGGTCGCGGGCGATCAGTGGAGCAATGTCCCTGATATCGCGGCTGCAGCGGCTGCGCTGCCCGAACAGCCCGCAAGCGTTTTTCTGGCCATCGGCAAGCAGAACCTGACCGCATTCTGCAATCTTCCGCATCGCTGGCTGCTGCGGTTGGTCGATCCGCCGCAGGGCGCGCTGCCCTTGCCCCGCGCGACCGCCGTAATCGCGCGCGGACCCTTCACGCCCCAGTCCGATGAGGCCCTGATGCGCGCGCATGTCATAACCCATGTCGTCGCCAAGAATGCCGGCGGCGAGGGCGCGCGCGCCAAGCTGACCGCCGCGAACCGCCTTGGCCTGCCAGTGATCCTGATCGACCGGCCCGCCTTGCCGCCACGCAAGACCGTTACCACGCCAGAGCAGGTGCTGGACTGGCTGCATCACACGCCCTCCACGCTGCGGGGCGTATAGACCCAGTTGCCGACGCGCCGCGTCGCTGCATTCCCCACCAGAACCACTGTTCGCATATCGGCCATCTCTGGCCGGGCCTCTGCCAGCGTGGTGATCCGCAGGGCCTCATCCAGGGTCGAAACCGCGCGGGCAAAGATGATCATCCGCTCGGGTCCGCATTCCTCGCGCAGGATATCCAGCACGCGGGAGAATTGATGCGGGCGGCTGGCGGATCGCGGATTATAGAAGCCCATCGCGAAATCGCCCCGTGCCGCGTGCCGCAACCG
Source organism: Paracoccus tegillarcae (assembly GCF_002847305.1). Lineage (NCBI taxonomy): Bacteria > Pseudomonadati > Pseudomonadota > Alphaproteobacteria > Rhodobacterales > Paracoccaceae > Paracoccus > Paracoccus tegillarcae. The sequence goes on from NZ_CP025408.1 coordinate 138,150, forward strand.
CTGCTCGATCAGGGCGAAAGGTTTGAGGTTGTCTGACAGGTTGATGGCGCAGAAATCATGGCCAAGCGGCGCACCTGCACGCGCCGCGGCGGCCAGCATCGCGGTAATGCCGGGCAGGATGCGAATATCCGTTTGCTGGTCCGTCCGGGCCTCAAGCGCCTCGAAAAGCGCCGAGGCCATGGCGAACACGCCCGGATCACCCGAGGACACGATGACCACGCGCAGCCCCTCGGCCGCCAGATCCAGCGCCAGATGCGCGCGATCCAGTTCCGCCCGGTTGTCCGAGCCATGCAATCGCAGCCCCGAACGCGGCGTGATGCGGGCAACGTAAGGGGCATAGCCGACCACATCCGTCGCCTCGGCAAGGGCCGCCCAGACCTCGGGCGTCACCAGATCGGTGGCGCCGGGGCCAAGCCCTGCAACTGTGACCCGACCGCTCATTCCGCTGCGCCCATGATGGCCAGTGGCCGGCGGCCATGACCGTGGACCATGACGATGGCGAAATAGGGGCAATCCGCATCGCCCACCTCATCCAGCCGCACGACCCGCTGGCCCGGCATGGTGCCGCGCTCGATCAGCCAGGCCGCATCCAGCCGACCTGCTGCAGCCAATGCGCGGCGGATCTTGGGCAGGTTGCGCCCGGTCTTCATGATGACCAGCGCATCGGCGGCGCGCATATGGCGGATCAGATCATCCAGCGGCAGCGTGCCCATCAGCACGGTCATCACATCATCGCCCCAGGTCACCGGCTGCCCGGTCGCGCCCCAGCAACCAGCCATGCCGGGAATGCCGGGGATCACCTCGATCCGCGCAACCTCGCGCAGGCGGATGTAGAGATGCATGAATGAGCCGTAAAAGAACGGGTCGCCCTCGCAGATCACCACCACATCATCCTGCTGGGCCAGCAACTCCAGCCGCGCGGCCCAGTCGTCATAGAATGCCGCCAGCAGCGCATTATAGGCCGGGCTGTCGAAAGGGATTTCCGTCGTGACCGGATATTCCATCGCATGTTCCTCAACGCCCGGCGCCAGCAGGTCCTGCACGATCCGACGGGCCTGCCCCTGACGGCCGGCCTTGCGGAAAAACGCCAGATGGCGCGCGCCCCTGATCGCGCGGTCGGCACGGACCGAGATCAGATCGGGATCGCCGGGGCCAAGGCCCGCACAGATGATCTTGCCCATGGTTATTCCTTTCGGCTGGCCAGCGCGTTGACGGCTGCGACCGTAATGGCCGAGCCGCCAAGCCGGCCCTTGACGATCAGCGCGGGCACCGGCGAGGCGGCCATCAACGCATCCTTGGATTCCGCCGCACCCACGAATCCCACCGGGCAGCCGATGATCGCGGCGGGGCGTGGGCAGGCGGGGTCCTCGAGCATATTGAGCAGATGGAACAGCGCGGTCGGCGCATTGCCGATGGCGACCACCGCGCCCGCCAGATGCGGTCGCCACAGGTCCAGTGCCGCGGCCGAGCGCGTATTGCCCATCCGGCGCGCCCGCTCCGGGACGGATGGCTCGTTCAGCGTGCAGATCACTGCATTGTCCCGTGGCAGGCGGGCGCGGGTGATGCCTTCGCTGACCATGCGCGCATCGCACAGGATCGGCGCACCGGCCTGCAAGGCGGCACGGGCAGCGGCGGCCATGCCGGGGGAAAACCGGATGTCGCGTTCCAGCCCGACCAGACCGGCGGCATGGATCATCCGCACGGCCACGGGTTCCTCGTCGGCGTCAAAGCGCGCCAGATCGGCCTCGGCCCGGATGGTGTGAAAGGACTGCCGATAGATCGCGGCGCCGTCCTTTTCGTAGTCATATGGCATCAGATCACCTCTGGCAGTTGGTCGGGTCGCAAGGCGCGCCGGACCGGCTGATCGCCGGCGCGGCCATTGCGGATCATGTCAAATCCCTGCGCGGTGGCGGTCAGGGTCAGGTCGGCGGGCCGGGGCCAGCCGCAGCCCTTGGCGCAGCCCGAAACGTGCAGAATCGCGCCCTCGGGCAAAAGGGCCGCAAGATGGCGGGCCAGTGGACGGGTCTGGGCATGGGCCTGCGGGCAGCTTGGCGCACCCGCACAGGCACGCAGCCTGCGACGGGGATCGCGCGGATCAAGGATCAGCCCCGCCAGCGCGGGCATGGCCGCGGCGCCCTCGATCAAGATCATGTGCCAGGGCGTCAACCGGACAGGCCCCGCCTGCGCAACGGCGATCAGGGTGTCCGGTTCGATCTGCCCGAATTCCAGCCCGACCAGCGCGCCTTGCACCACCAAACCGGGTTCCGGCACGGCCTCGGTGCGAGACAAGGGGCGGTCCGCATCGGGCCAGCGTCCCGCTGCAATCAGGGCGGCCATCCGTCCGCGTCCCGCGACCATGCCGCCCTGCTGCAAGAACCACGCCGCCAGTTCGACCGTCTGCGCAACATCGTGCAGCGGCTGGCCCTGCGACATCCCATCGGCCAGCAGGATCAATGCGCCGGTCGGATCACGTTCCAGCCGGATATCTGCGGGCACATCGCGCAGGATCGGGCGCGGTCCGGTATCGACGGCAAAGCCGAACTTGGCGGGCAGGCTCAGGTCGCTGGCGGCCAGACGCTCAGCAAGCGCCATTGCCAGCCGGTCGGTCGCGCCATCGGCAAAGGGGGTGACGATGATATTCCGCCGTGTCTCGGTCGCGATGTCGGGGTCGATCAGATCCAGCGCGGCCAACGTCTCGATCAGGTCTGCATGGGTGTCCGGTGTCACGCCGCGCAGTTGCAGATTGGCGCGGCCCGTCAGTTCGATCCGGCCATTGCCACAGCGCCGCGCGGCCTCGGCAATCGCGACCGCCTGCGCAGGCATCAGCCGTCCGCCCGGCGGCTTGATCCGCACCACCCAGCCATCGCCGGATTCCATCGGGCGCAGCGCGCCGGGGCACCATCCCCTGACCGCGCTCATGCCCCGACCTCAAGACTGGCAGCGATCGAGTTGCGCCGTGTCACCCACAGGCCCGCCTCGGCCAGCCGGTTGTAGAGGTCGCGCATGGCGGCCAGCGCAGCCGGGTTGGCGTCCTGCATGAATTCGACGACCTCGGGCCTGCCAAGCGTGGCATCGTGATAAAGGTCGAACAGATGTGGCGGCACGGTCTGGGCCAGATGGGCAAAAGCCGACAGATGGTCCAGGGTTGCCGCGATCTCGGCAGCACCGCGAAAACCATGCGCCATCATGCCATTGGCCCAACGCGGATCGCTGGCACGGGCGCGCACCGTGCGGGCGATTTCCGCGGTCAGCGTGCGGGCGCGGGGGCGGTCGGGCTGGGTGGCGTCAAGGTGATAAAGCGCGGGCCGGGGTGCACCGATGCGCGCCATGGCCGCCGCAAATCCGGCCTCATGCGCGGCGTAATCGGCAGCCAGCAGCAGATCGCTTTCGGGCAAATCCTGCGCATGGACGAAACTATCGGCACCGGCCAATCGCGCCTGCAATGCCCCGGGATCAGCCCGGACATTACCATCTTGTCCGATGGCCCAGCTGGACGCTGCCAGCCAGGCCTGACCGGCGGCCTGCCGCGCCGCGTCGCTGAAATCCTGCGCGGCCACGCCCATCCCCAGCCCGTATTGGCCGGGTTCCGGCCCAAAGACGCGCGGGCTGCGCGCCAGATAGGGGTTGTCGGACGGGTCCTCAACGCGTTCGGCAAGCGCCTGCGCGCCGGTTTCAAACAATTGCGCCAGCACCGGAAACACGTCGCGAAAAAGGCCCGAGACCCGCAAGGTCACGTCGATGCGCGGGCGATCCAGCAGCGGCAGAGGCACGATCTCGACGCCCGAAACACGGCCCGAGCCGTGATCCCAAACCGGCTTGAGCCCCGCCAAGTGCAACGCCATCGCGAATTCCTCGCCTGCCGTGCGCATGGTGGCGCTACCCCACAGATCGACGACCAGCCCCTTGGGCCAGTCGCCATGATCCTGCAAATGACGGCGCAGCAATTCCTCGGCCAGTTTCACGCCCTGCGCATGGGCATTGGGCGTCGGCACGGCACGGGGATCGGTGCTGAAGAGGTTTCGCCCCGTGGGCATGACGTCGCTGCGGCCCCGCGCGGGCGAGCCCGAGGGTCCGGGCGCGACATGCTGTCCGTCCAGCGCCATCAGCAGACCGGCGCGTTCGGCAGCACCGCAGGCGCCATTGCCAAAGACATGCAGCCCCTCGCCGAACTGGCTTTCCTTGATATCGCAGACAAAGCGGTCGATGCGGGTGATGGCCTCGGCGGCACTGGCCTGCCGGGGGATGCCCAGATCGGCCTCCAGCCCGGCGGCGCGCGCCTCGTCCCGGATCGCGCCGATCAGCCGGTCGCGGCGGGCCGGGTCCAGACCGTCGGCGGTGGAGTATTCGTCCAGCAGACGTTCCAGATGCGCCATGCCTTCGGGCACACGCCCCGCGACCATCGGCGGCGGCAAATGGCCAAGCGTGACCGCGCCCAACCGCCGCTTGGTCTGCGCGGCCTCGCCCGGATCGTTGACGATAAAGGGATAGACGACCGGCAATTTGCCCAGCAGCGCCTGCGGCCAGCACGCATCAGACAGCGCGACCGATTTGCCCGGCAGCCATTCCAGCGTGCCATGCGCCCCCATATGGATCATCGCGTGCAGGCCCTGCTGGCGCAGCCACAGGTAAAAGGCGACATAAGCGTGGCGCGGCACTCGGGTCAGATCGTGATAATCATCCGTCCGGCCTGCACGGTGACTGCGTTCAGGCTGCAGCGCCAACAGCAGCTTGCCGCGCCGGATCGCCGCAAAGCGGAACGCGCCACCCTGCAAATCCGGGTCGCTTTCCGCCGGCCCCCATGCGGTATGCAGATCGTCCCGCAATGCCTGCGGCAGGCATTGCAAGGCTGCCAGATATTCGCCCATCGGCCAGTCGATGGTCTGCTGCGCCAGTGCCTCGGCGCAGTCACCGGGGGCGACGTCATAGCCGGCACTGGCCATCATATCTGTGACCGCATCGGCGGATGCGGGCGCGTCCAGCCCCACGGCATGAGCCATCTGCCAGTCGCGACCGGGATAGGTCGACAGAATCAGCGCGATGGCGCATTCATCGCGCGGGGTTCGGGCCAGCCGATGCCAGGCAGCGACTTGCGCGACGGTGGCTTTGATACGCGCCGGATCGGCACGGTGGGCAAAGCGGCTGAATTGCAGGTCAGGATCGCGCGGCTCGGGTGCTTTGAAACTGACGACACCCCCAAAGATGCGCCCGTCGATCTCGGGCAGGACCACATGCATGGCCAGATCAGCCGGCGACAGCCCCCGTTCGGACCCCGCCCATTCGCCGCGCCTGTTGGTCGACAGCGCCACCTGAAAGACCGGGCAGCCATAGGCATCGAACGGCGTGGCACCGGTTTCGGCACGCATGGAAAATCCGGTGCAATTGACGATGGCCGCCGGCGCCACCGGCAGCGCGGTTGCCAGCCAATCGGCGAAACCCGGTGCCTTCAGCGAGGGGGCAAAGACACCGCAGGCGGCAAAGCCCGCCTCGCGCAGCGACCTGATCAGCGCATCGACCGGCCCTGTATCAGCCGCCGCCAGATAGCTGCGATAAAAGCTGACCAACGCCAGCGGGTGATCAGAGGCCGCGTCCGGCGCCGCGTCGATCACGCCCTGATCGGGATCGTAGAATCCCCAATCGGGCACCGCCTTCTTGCCCACAACGGGCCCGGCATAGATGCCCGCCGCCAGCGCCAACTGCGCCAGTGCCGCCTGCGCCGCAACCGCGCCGCCGGCATCACACAGCCGCCGCAATTGCCGCAGCACCGATGCCGGCACAGTCGAAAGCGCATCCAGCGTCGCATCATCGCGCCCATCGGCTGGCAGCACGGCAAGCGCGATCCCCTTGCGCCGCGCCAGATCCTGAACCGAGGCCAAACCGTAGGGCCAATAGGCCTGCCCGCCGATCAGGCGGATAAGGATGCCCTTGGCGCCCGCCAGCGTGTTCTCGACATAGGTATCAACCGAAACCGGATGCCGCAGTGCCACCAGATTGCAAAGCCGCAGCGAGGGCAATCCGTCTGCCCCACGACGCCAACCCGCCGCGAAAGCGCCCAGATCGCTGTCGGAAAACGACAGCACGACCAGATCGCCCGGCGTCTGGCCGGGGTCATAGGGTGTGTCGGTCTCGTCCAGACCGTGGCTTTCGCGAAAGACGACATGCATCAGGCGGGCACAGCCCCCAGCAATGCACCACGAATGGCGGTTTCGTTCACGTCGTCATGTTCCGCGATCACCACCAGTCGCGATGCGCGCGGCTGGCTGCCCCAGGCGCGGTCATATTGGTGCCGCACGCGCGCGCCCACCGCCTGCACCAGCAACCGCATGGGCTTGCCCGACACCGCGACATAACCCTTGACCCGCAGGATGTTCTGTTCGCGCGCCAGCCGTTCGATGGACGCAACCAGATCAGCCGGGTCGCCGATCTCGGGCAGGTCGATGACCACCGTCTCGAAATCCTCATGCTCGTGGTCGTCGGCGCCGTCGTGATGGCTGGGACGCGCGGCCAGATCATCCTCTGCGGCAGCGCCCACACCCAGGATAACCAGCGGATCGATGATGCCTTCGGTCACGGCAAGGATAGGCAGCGGACGCGGCGCCTCGGCCTCGATCACCGCGCGGGCCGCGTCCAGCCCCGCCCTGTCGACCAGATCGGCCTTGGTCAGCAGCACCACATCGGCGCAGGCGATCTGATCCTCGAACACCTCGGACAGGGGCGTTTCGTGATCGAGGCTGTCATCGGCCTCGCGCTGCGCCTGCACGGCGGCCTCATCCGGCGCAAAGCGACCCGCCGCCACGGCCTCGGCATCGGCCAGCGCAATCACGCCATCAACAGTAATGCGCGACCGGATCGCGGGCCAGTCAAACGCCTTGAGCAAAGGTTTCGGCAGCGCCAGTCCCGAGGTTTCTATCAAGATATGGTCGGGCTTTTGCGGCATCGCCATCAACTTTTCCAGCGTCGGGATAAAGTCATCGGCGACGGTGCAGCAAATGCAGCCGTTCGACAGTTCCAGAATATTCTCGGCCGGGCAGCTTTCATCGGCGCAGCCCTTGAGGATCTGGCCATCGACACCGACGGTGCCGAATTCATTCACCAGAATGGCCAGCCGCCTTCCCTGGGGATTGGCCATCAGATGCCGGATCAGTGTCGTCTTGCCCGAGCCCAGAAAGCCGGTGATGACGGTGACGGGGGTTTTGGTCAGATCGTTGGTCATGTTCACTCCTGCGGGGGAATACGGGCAAGGCTTTGCTTGCGGAAAATCACTGGCCGCTCGCGCCAGGGCACCAGCCCGTCAGCGGTGGCGGCATAGGCGGCGGCACCGGTCAGAATATCGGTGGCATTTTCGGGGGTCAGACGGCCATAGACATAAGTCCACTTGCCCGGCGCAGACAGCGCGACCGAACAGCCCTGCGAACAGGCCGACAGGCATTCGACCGGGCGCAGTTCCACGCCGTCGGGCAGCGCGGCGCCGGCCAGCGCGTCATGCAGCAGCGCGCCGGGGCGTGGATCATCGCCCGCAGCCGCCTCGGCGCGGCAGGTGGTACAAACATGCAAAATGGCGCGCATTGCGGCCCCTTCGTCGCTGGTGGCGTCGGGGGTGGGGCCAGTAGGACAGGATGGGGCACGCGACCAAGCATCCTGCCTGCCGGTCGCGAAACACCCCGTTCGCCCGTTAACACTCAGCGCTGGCAGGTCTCCCGGCTTGCGGATCAAACGGTCGTCCCGCCTTCCCAACCCGTCCTGTAGGGGTCAGTGGCCTGGGCGACCTCTCCGGTCACGGTCGCGGGGGCGGCTGCGTTCAGGCCATTGGCCCTTTGCATTCCCTCTTCGCCTGCCACGGATGGCAGGAACCAGCGCAGCGCCACATGATCCGGTCACCCCCCGGTTGTCAAGCGCTAGCCGCCACCTTGATCCTGCCCGGCTTTGCGACCATCGTGGGGGCTGTGTTTTCGCCCTGCCCGAGGCCCGGCCCGTGACATCCGACACCGCCACATCCGTTCCGATCGCCCTGCGCGATGCCCTTCGGCGCCACCCGCGGCTGGTGCTGGCGGTCAGCGGCGGGGTCGACAGCATGACGCTGGCGCATGCGGCGCACCATGTGTTGGGGGTGGATCGGGTGGCCGTCTGTCATGCCGTTTCGCCCGCCGTGCCCGATCTGGCGACCCGGCGCGTGCAGGACCACGCTGCCCGCAATGGCTGGCGCCTGCACCTGCTGGAAGCCGGTGAATTCGCCGATCCGAACTATCTGAAAAACCCCGTCAACCGCTGTTATTTCTGCAAGTCGAACCTTTATGACCGCATCGCGGCATCAGTGGCTGGCAGCATCGCATCCGGCGCAAACTTGGATGATCTCAACGACTTCCGCCCAGGACTTAAGGCCGCAGATGAACGTCGCATCTGCCATCCTTTCGTGGAGGCGGGGCTGCGCAAGGCTGATATCCGCGCGCTGGCCCGCGCCTTTGGCCTGGATGATATCAGCGAATTGCCCGCCCAGCCCTGCCTTGCCAGCCGGATCGAGACCGGCCTGACCGTCACCCCCGAAGATCTGGCCTTTGTCCAGCAGGTCGAGACCGCGCTGGACGCGCTGGCCCCGCGCGCGACACTGCGCTGCCGGGTCGTTGCAGGCGGCATTCGGCTGGAGCTGTCGCCCGACCTGATCGCCGATACGGGCCTGCACCAGCGGATGTCGGCAACGGCACGCGACCTATGCGACACCGCAGGGCGCGCGCTGCTGTCGGTGACGCCCTACCAACGCGGATCGGCCTTTCTGCATGGCTGAGCCGGACATCCCGCCGCAAGTCCGCTTTGACTGGCAACGTGAGGCGCGCACGGGCATCCCCGAGGCGGTGTTTTGCGACGGCAAGACCATCGAACATCTGCAAGTCATCCTGACCGAGGCGCGCGACCGTCAGGCGCGGCTGTTCATGACCCGCCTAGCCCCCGACACCCATGCGGCACTGGCCGGCACCTTCACGCTGGATTATTGCGCGCTGTCGCAGACAGCCATCTTCGGTGGCCTGCCGGACGGCCTGCCGCAACGCGACAAGGTGGCGCTGGTCTGCGCCGGCACCTCGGATCTGCCGGTGATCGAAGAGGCCCGCCGCGCCCTTGCCTTTCACGGCATCGAGGCGCCGGTCTTTGCCGATGTGGGCGTGGCTGGGCTGTGGCGGCTGATGTCGGTTGCCGAGGACCTGTCACGCTTTCCGGTGCTGATCGCCGTGGCGGGGATGGAGGGCGCGCTGTTTTCCGCCCTGGCCGGGCTGGTGCCGGGGCTGGTGATCGCGGTGCCGTCGCCGGTTGGCTATGGCGTCTCGGCTGGCGGTCAGGCGGCGCTGACGGCAGCGCTGGCCAGTTGCGCGCCGGGCGTGGTGACCGTCAATATCGGCAACGGGTTTGGCGCGGCCGCGGCGGCGCGCAAGATCATCGGCTAGATCCTGCGTGGTGTAGATTGGCACTGAGGCGCACCTCGGCGGAGGTGTAAAACCAAAGACTTCCCAAGATATTCGCGCACCGTTCATTCCCCGTTTTGCAAAGAACCCTTACCCCTCAGCCGATGTTCACTGCGCATCACATGAACAGGCGAGATCGGGGCGGAGCGGGAATTCGCCGAACCCAGCATGGAGGTTCACTATGACGGTAAGCTGCGGGAGATCGTTTTTTTGGAACTTCGAACTCCCCATCGAGTTTTGATATCAGCATTGCCCGTGATCTGCACGGCTCATGCGCCATCCAAGATGGAGAAAAGTGAATGACATTTCGTATCGCCGCCGCAACCTCAGTCCTTGCAATCGCGACATTGCCGGCTTTTGCGCAGGAAACCGAGACGCCTGATATGACCGGGCAGGCCGAACTCGTTGGCAATATGGGTAAGATCGAAGCAAACATCGCTGAAGCGCATGCGCGGCTCTTTACCCATATGCTCTTGCCGCAAGACGATGAAGAACGGCAGACCTACAGCGAGGCATTCAGCAACGATATTGCCTCGGTCGACGAATACCTCTCGCTGGTGCAAGACTCTGATCTGTCAGCCGAGGGTGCGGCCGAGATCGAGAATTTTGCAGCCGAATGGTCGGAGGTCAAAGACCTTGCAGATGGTCTGACCGACGCGTCCCGAGATGAGCTCGCATCGGTGGATGACATCAAGGCGTTCTCGAACGCCGTGCTTGAACTCGACGATTACATTGACGCGGCGCTCGAAGCGGCCGGGCTGCCAGACGACGATGACGCGCCGGAGTAAGGTTCTTGCCCGAACCACGTTCGCGGAACCCATAGGGCCAGTCGTGTGAGCCTTGGACTTCAGCGACTACAGTCAGCATGACGGTGAGCGCGCGGGCAATCCTGCGAAGGGGTCCGTTCTTTTGCAGCGGCGCTTGAGGCAAGACGACGTCGCTCGAGCCGAGCGGGATGATGGCGCGGCATTGTGCACCCTGAGTATGGGCACGCCGCATGGTTCCACGCAACGAACCTCGCTTGGCGTGACTATGCCCTCGGATGTGCTTTGGTCGGGCAGTACATGGATGCTCGTCCGGCCAAGACCTCCGATACCTCCATGCCCAAGCTTCACAATTTCGCGGAGTTGCCGGGTCGGCTTACAGTTGAGGCAAAAGAGGCGCGCTCGCAATGCTGTTTGCTGAGACGACATTCAATCCAGCCGCAGCATCGCGCGCCTTCGGGCTCTGACCCGGAATTGGCTGCGCGGGTCGTGAACGGCTGCTTCGCCGGACGGTCTGGCACTTTCCCAGCACAGATGATCCGAACGTGAGTTCTGCCGCCTTGGCGGGGGCGGTGCCGAGGTTTTTTCGGCGCGGCGGGCAAACCGTCCTCGGGGCGTTTCAGTCGCCTTGAGGACGAACAGTTGCCACTCGGGTAGATGTCAGTGGCAATTCACACATGGCCTAGCTGTCATCCGTGATCGCCCTGGCGCGGTCGCGCAGCACGAATTTCTGGATCTTGCCGGTCGAGGTCTTGGGCAACTCGTCAAAGACGAATGTTTTCGGCACCTTGAAACGCGCCATGTGCTGGCGGCAGAATTCCGTCATGTCATCGGCTGTCAATTCGTTGCCCGGCTTGGCCGTGACGAACGCACAGGGCGTTTCGCCCCATTTCTCGTCGGGGCGTGCGACGACGGCTGCCTCCAGCACGCCGGGATGGCGGTAGAGGACATCCTCGACCTCGACGGATGAGATATTCTCGCCGCCCGAGATGATGATGTCCTTCAGCCGGTCCTTGATCTCGATATAGCCGTCGGGATGGACCACGCCCAGATCGCCCGAGGCGAACCAGCCGCCGCAAAACGCCTTTTCGGTCGCCGAGGGGTTCTTGAGATAGCCCTTCATCACGACATTGCCGCGCATGAAGATCTCGCCGATGGTTTGGCCGTCAGGCGGCACCGGCTGCATGGTTTCGGCATCCGCAACCATCAGGCCCTGCAATGCGATGTTCGCCACGCCCTGCCGCGCCTTGATCCGGGCCCGCGCCTCGCCGTTCAACCCGTCCCATTTTTCCTGCCAGGCGCTGACAACCGAGGGGCCATAGGTCTCGGTCAGGCCGTAAACCTGAGTGACCTCGACGCCCATGGCCTCCATCTTTTCGATGACCGCGGCGGGGGGCGGGGCGCCGGCGGTCATGACCTTGACCTCATGGCTGAAATCCTTCAGCGCATCGGGTGCATTGACCAGCATGTTCAGCACGATCGGCGCGCCGCAGAAATGGCTGACCTTTTCGTCGCGGATCAGCTGGAAAATCGGCTCTGCCCTCACGGCGCGCAGGCAGATGCACAGGCCGGCATTCGCCGCAATGGTCCAGGGAAAACACCAGCCGTTGCAGTGAAACATCGGCAGCGTCCACAGATAACGCGCGTGCTGCGGCATCGACCAGGTCACGATATTGGACAGCGCATTCAGCGTTGCCCCACGGTGGTGATAGACCACGCCCTTGGGGTCGCCGGTCGTGCCCGAGGTATAGTTCAGGCTGATCGCATCCCATTCATCGCCCGGCAGTGACCATGCATGGTCGGGATCGCCCTCGGCCAGCAGCGCATCGTAGGTCAGTTGGCCGATAGGCCGCGTTCCCTCGAGGCTGGCATCCTCGATATCGACCACCAGCATATCGGGGCGTCCGGCGATCCGGATCGCCTGTTCCGCGACTTCGGCGAATTCGGCATCGACCAGCACCGCCTTGGCCTCGGCATGGCTGAGGATAAAGGCGATGGCTTCTGCGTCCAGCCGGGTGTTGATCGTATTGAGCACCGCGCCTGCCATGGGCACGCCGAAATGCGCCTCGAACATTTCGGGGATATTGGCGGCGATGATCGATACGGTATCGCCCTTGCCCAGCCCCCGTTTCGCCAGCGCACCGGCAAGGCGCCTGGTGCGGGCATAGGTTTCGCCCCAGTTTCGCTTGACCGCGCCATAGCTCACAGCGGGCAGATCGGGATAGATCGCCGCCGTGCGTTCGATGAAGGACAAGGGCGACAGGGCCACGAAATTCGCGGCATTGGCATCAAGCCCCAGATCATAGATATCGGTGGTCGCGGTCATGCGCTTGGCCTCCTCGGGCCGAATCATCGGTGACACAGGACCAGAAAAGCGCGTGTCGCCGCGCTTGACCAGCGTGGCGTTTGGTCTCAGGCGATCATCACGTTCAGCAGCGCGCAGCGGCGATCCTTCTCGACCGCCTGCAATGCCTGATCCAGCGCCGGTCGCAGATCGTCCGGGTTGCGCACCTCGGCGGTGAAGGCGCGCGAGGCCTGGGCCACCTTGCAGAAATCAGGGCTGGGTGTCAGGCCGGTCAACGGCATGGCATTGGCGCGCGCAGCGGCCCCGTCAGGGTAGAGGCCGGTCACGGACTGCCGCACCGCGCCCCATTCGCCATTGTTCAGCACAATGATCAGCACCGGCAGTTGCATTGCCTCGGCGATCTGGTGGCAGGCGACGGGGTTTGAAAACATGTAGCTGCCATCGCCCATGGTCGCGACGCAGAGCCGGTCGGGTTCGGCCAGTTGCGCGCCCAAAGCTGCAGGGAAGGACCAGCCCAGACCGCCCGAATGGGGTTCCTGAAACCAGGATCGGTGATCGCGGCGGGGCAGCGAGCCCAGCATCGTTCCCAGTTCCGAAAAGACCGAACTGGGCCGGCCCGTCGCATCCAGCGCCTCGCCCAGCACGCGGCTGACGGCCGCCTTGGTCAAGCGGTCGCCCTGAGGAACGGCGGCGCTGATCAGATCCGCACGATGCGCGGCAGTGCGCTCTGCCAGTGCCTCGCGACGCGTGGCAATGGCGGTTTCATCGCGCGGCAATCCCTGCATGGCCGCGATCAGCGCCGGAATGGTCAGGGCGTTTTCGCCAGTGATCGACAGATCGGACCGGAAGTTGCGCACCGGAAATCGCGAAAACAGCGGGTCCGGCCCCAAATGTGCGACCTTTGCCCCCGCACCCGGACCATGCGCATCGGGCATCCAGGGCGCCAGACAGTCCAGCACCAGCACCACATCGGCCTGCTCCAGCCACGGCCCCGGATCGGCGCCGACATGGCAGGGATGATCGGTGGCGATGGCCAGATGCGTGGCCCACCAGGAACAGACCGCGATCCCCCAATCCTGCGCCCATTGCCCAAAGGCGGCAAAGCTGGCCGCGTCGCCTGCGCCGCGCTGCGCAATGATCAGCGGTGCCTTTGCCTCGGACAACCAGCCAGCCAGTTGCGCCAGCGCCTGCGGATCCGGCGCCGTCCGCGCGGGCCGCATCGTGGGCAGGGCGCCAAGGCCCTCGCTGGCGATTTCCTCGCACAGCACCTCGCGCGGGATCGACAGATAGACCGGTCCCCTGGGGGTGCTATCGGCGATGGCATGGGCGCGGTCCAGCAGGCCCGCCACCTGTTCGGGGAACTTCAACTCGTATTCCCATTTGCAGGCCTCACGCACCAGTGCTGCCTGATCGCGCATTTCCTGACCCCAGCCGATCGGCACGGTGCGCGCGCCGAAACGGCCCGCTTCGGTCACGGGTGTGCGCCCCGACATCAGGATCATCGGGATATGTTCACAAGCCGCGTTGATCGCGCCGACAGAGCCGTTTGCAAGGCCCACATTGGTGTGCAGCATCACCGCCTGTGCACGGCCCGTCATCAGGTAATAGCCATGCGCCATGCCCATCGCGGCATGTTCATGCGGCATGACCAGCGCGCGCGGGAGGTCCAGCCCTTCGGCTGCGGCCTGTGCCAGCCCTTCGATGATGGGCGGAAAATCGGTGCCGGAATTGGCGAATACCACATCAACCCCAAGCGCCTTGAGCCGCGGAAAGATCGCGCCGCCTGCTGTCACCATCACCATGCTAACCCCCTATGAACCCCGGCAGCCACAACACCAGCGCCGGAAAGGCCAAAAGCAGTGCCACCCGGATCAACTCGGCCAGGAAGAAGGGGATGACGCCTTTGAAGGTCTCGATCATGGGCACGTCCTTCGCCATGGCCGAGATAATGAAAACGTTCATCCCTACCGGCGGCGTTATCAGCCCCAGTTCGACCACAATCAGCGCAAGGATGCCGAACCAGATCTTGAGATCATCCGTGCTCATCCCAAAGCCCGCGCCATCAGCGGCCTGGTAAAGCCCGCCATTGATCTCTGTCAGCATCGGCCAGAAGAACGGGATCACCAGCAGGATCATCGACAGCGAATCCATCAGGCAGCCCAGCAGGATCAGCGCGATCAGCAGCAGCACCATGACCATCATCGGTGCCATGCCGCTTTCGGCGATCCAGGCGGCAGCCTGCTGCGGCAGGCCGATGCGCGACATGAAGATCTTCATCAACTCGGCGCCCAACAGGATCAGATAGATCATGCCGCTGGTCCTGGCGGTGGCCAGCAGTGCATGCGCCAGTTCGCGACGACCAATCATCCGCCGGAGGATGCCGTAGACCCAGACCAGAAACACCCCGATTGCGGCAGCAGGCGTGGGGTTGAAAAACCCCGCATAGATCCCGCCCAGCACCAGGCCAAAGATGACCATCACCGGCAGCAGGCCAAAGGTCGCCTGCAGGAACTCGTCGCGGTCGGCGGCGCCACCGGGTGGGCCGGCCTCTGGGCGCAGGCGGACGTAGATGCCAATGGTCAGGATGAACAGGATCACCGCCAGAATGCCCGGCAGCAGGGCTGCGGCGAACATGGTGACGATATTTGCCTCGACGATGACGGCATAGACGATCAGAACGACCGACGGCGGGATCAGGATGCCCAGCACCCCGCCCGCGGCCAGCGATCCGGTCGCAAGCGCAGGCGAGTAATTATAGCGGCGCAGTTCCGGCAGCGCGACCTTGCCCATGGTCGAGGCCGTGGCCAGCGACGATCCGCAGACCGAACCAAAGCCCGCGCAACCGGCGATGGCCGCCATGGCCGTGCCGCCGCGCATCCAGCCCAGCCAGGCATTGGCGCCGCGAAACAGCGCCGTCGACAGGCCCGCCACCGTGGCCAGTTCGCCCATCAGCACGAACATCGGCACGACCGACAGATCGTAGATCGAGAACTGACCATAGGCCAGCGTCTTCAACTGGCTCAGCAGCAATTGCGGGCCGTTGAGCAGCGCAATGCCGGTGCCGCCCACAAGGATCATCGAATAGGCGACCGGAATGCGGATCGCGATCAGGGCCACCAGAATGACCAGCGAGACGATGCCAAGGGTGATCGGGTCGTTGATCATGCGCGGGCCTCACGCAGCGATTCCAACAGACTTAGCGCGGCGGCAGCGATCAGCAGCGCCAGTGAGATCAGGATCGGCACGAAGGCCCACCAGATCGGGATTTGCAGGATCGTGGTGGTATAATGATAGCCCTTCTGATCCAGCATCCCCAGTGACATCCGCCAGATCAGGATACAGGCAAAACCAAAGGCAATCAGCGAGGCAAGCGCGCGCAAAACCGCCAGAACCGTGGGCGACGCGCCCGAGGTAAAGATATCTGCAGACACATTGGCATCGGTCAACTGGCAATAGGGCAGAAAGGCAAAGACAGCGATGGCCACGCCCATTTCGGTCATCTCGAAATCGCCCGCCACGGCAAAGCCCATGATGCCGCCCAGAACCGACAGCACATTGACCAGCACCACGGCCAGCAGCAGCGCGCCGCCCAGGAGGGCCCAGCCCGTCACGGCGCGCGCGACCGCAGCAGCAAAGCCGCTGCGATCATCTGCTTCGGACCAGGTGCTCATTCGGTGTTGTCGGCGATCAGCCCGCGCGCGGTTTCCACCAGCGCGGCACCGTCAAGGCCCTGCCCCGACACATCGTCGATCCAGCGCTGCACCACAGGTTCCATCGCTGTCTGGAACGCGGCCGTTTCTTCCTCGGTCAGGGTGACGTGGTTGTTGCCCGCGTCCGTCGCGACCTTGATCCCCTGCTCGTCGATCTCGCGCCAGATGCGGCCGACCTCGGCCACCCATTCGCGATCAGAAGCATCGCGGAAGGCCTGCTTGATGTCATCGGGCAGCCCCTCCCACCGCGCCGAGTTCATCGAGACCTGAAAGGTCGTCGTGCCGAACCGGGCCTTGTCGAACCCTTCGATCTGATATTCGGTCTGGTCCTGGATCTTCAGTGCCGGAATGATCTCCCACGGGATCAGGGCGCCATCGACCACCTTCTTGGACAGGGCCTGCGGCAGATCTGGCACCGGCATCGAGACCGGCTGCGCGCCAAGCGCCTCGATCAGCCAGGCGCCGGTGCGGGTCGGGATGCGCAGCTTCATCCCGGCCATGTCGGCGGGGCTGCGGACCTCTTTGTCGACGGTATGGATACCTTGTCCGGCATGCACATGCAGGAACATCGGCTCAACGCCCTGATATTCGGGCGCGAGGTGTTCCTCGTACATGTCGAACAGCGCCAGATTGGCGCTGACCGGATCGTTGATGAAGACGTTGGGCAGCTCCATCACCTCGGTCCGCGGGAACAGGCCGGGCGTGTAGCCGTTAACCGTCCAGATCAGATCGACCACGCCGTCGCGCGCCTGGTTGATCAGCTCGGGCGGGCGGCCACCAAGGGTCATCGACGGATAGATCTCGATCTTGACCTGACCGCCGGAGTTCTCTTCGACCGCGCGGGCCCATGGCTCCAGCATCTGGGTCTGGGCGGGTGCGCCAGCGCCCAGGAAATGATGCAGCTTGAAGACATGTTCCTGCGCCCACGCGCCGCCGCTGGCGAACATCGCCACAGCGCTTGCAAGCGCCAGTTTATTCAGTTTTCCCATTCTTTCCTCCCTGTCAGATTGGATAGTGCAGATCGCCATCTTGCGTGGTGATCCAGCGTAAATCGGTGAATTCGTTGATTCCCCAACTTCCCCCGAAACGACCGTAGCCGCTTTCCTTAATCCCGCCAAAGGGCATTTGCGCCTCGTCATGGACCGTGGGGCCGTTCACATGGCAAATACCGCTTTCGATGCGGCGGGCGACGGCCATGGCGCGATTCTGGTCGCGGCCAAACACGGCGGCGGCCAGTCCGAAATCGCTTTCATTGGCGACGCGCACGGCCTCGTCCACGCTGGTCACACGGATGATCGCGGCGACCGGGCCAAAGCTTTCCTCGGAATAAAGCCGCATCGAGGGCGTCACCCCGTCCAGCGCGGCGGCGTTCAGTATGGTGCCCTCGCCGCCACCGCCCAGCAGGCGTGCGCCCTTGGTCACGGCGTCCTCGGTCAGATCGCGGATGCGGTCAGCGGCGGCGCGGTTCACAAGGCTGCCCAAGGGTGCTGCGGCGACGGATGGATCGCCGGCAGGCAGGCTTTCGACCTTGCGCGCGAAGGCTGCAACAAAGTCATCGGCAATGGCGTCCATGACGATGATCCGCTCTGTCGACATGCAGATCTGACCCTGATTCATATAGGCGCCAAAGCCCGCCGCCGCGACAGCCGCATCGATATCGGCATCGTCCAGCACGATAAACGGCGCCTTGCCGCCCAGTTCCAGCAGCGCGGGTTTCAGATGCCGCCCGCAGGTTTCGGCGATGATCCGGCCCACGCGGGTCGATCCGGTAAAGTTCACGCGGCGCACGGCAGGCTGAGAAATCAGCGTCTCGACCAGTTCGGCGGCGTCGTCGGGCGCGTTCGAGATTGCATTGACCACGCCCTTGGGCAGCCCGGCCTCGGCCACGGCCTCCAGGATCAGCGCATGGGTGCGCGGGCATAGCTCAGAGGTTTTCATCACCACCGTATTGCCGCAGGCCAAGGGTGTCGCGATGGACCGGACGCCGAGGATCACCGGCGCATTCCATGGCGCCATGGCCAGCACCACACCCGCAGGCTGGCGCACGGCATAGGCGGTCGAGCCGGGGCGATTGGTGGGCAGGATCTCGCCCTTGATCTGGGTGCACAGGCCCGCCGCCTCGATCAACATCTCGGCAGCCAGCATGACGTTGAACCGCGCCCAGGCCTCGGTTGCACCGATCTCGGATTTCATGGCGGCGACGATATCATCGGCGCGCCCTTCAAGCGCCTCTGCGGCCTTCAGCAGCATCCGCCGCCTTTGGCCCGGCGCGACCGCTGCCCATTCAGGAAAGGCCGCCGCCGCCGCGTCCACGGCGCGGATCGCATCGGCCTTGCTGGCCGCTGCAGCGCGAGTGGCGACCTCGCCGGTCACCGGATTGGTGCGCTCGAAATCGCGGCCATTTTCGGCGCTGACATGTTCGCCGTCGATGAACAGGTTTAGGCTTTCCATCTGTCGTCCTTTTCTTCAACTCGGGGCCGGTTCAGCGCCATTTGGAACGATCCGCTGCGTTCGGGCAGGCGTGCAGACAACGCGGGAATGTCGGCGTCAGGACCATCATCGGCGTCCGGATGCCCGCCATCCATCAGCACGCGGCGCGCTGCATGGGTCGATGGTGATTTTGATCCTCCCGCTGACGCCCAGGGCATCTTCAGCGGATCGTCACGCCCGCCCCCCTCAGAGCAATCGTGACGACCCTAGAGCGTAAGCCTATGTTTATTCCGCGCTTGATAAAATGCACTCTTGCTGGGATAAATTGTACTATTATGCCGCATAGACATACAGGTAGCGATGCAAGCCCGACACGGGCACCGCCCAATCGCAGCACCATGGTACCGATCCAGGTGCGCAGCCCCCTGGCCGAGGCCGTCTTTGGCATTCGCCCCGAGCTTGCCTGCCTTGTCGCGCTGGATGCAGGCCGCGGACGGATGTTGCGCAACGGCGACGAAATACGCTTTGAGGCACCGCGTTTGATTTGGCTGGCGCCTGGTCAGGCCGGCGAATTGCGGCTGCGTCCCGGCAGTAGGGGCGAGATCCTGCTGCTGGCGCAGGCGCCGCTGTCCCTCGCCCTGCCAACCAGCGCCTTTGGCCAGGAACTGGCCCGGCTGTTGCGAACGGACCTGTCCGTCCCGGCGGGCGCAGGCCAGGTGCAGGTCTCCCCGCGTATGGCCGATCTGCGCCAGGAACTGGCCAATGATGCGCCGGGGGCGCAAATGATGGCGCCGCATCTGTTGGCGCTGCTGCTGATACAGCTCTGGCGCGGGGTGACCGAAGGCCGCGCCCATCCCGACCGGGCAACGGGCGGGTTGGTGCAGGGCTTTACCCGGCTGGCCGGGCTGCACCTGCATGATCACTGGCAGATCGGCGATTATGCTCAGACACTGGGCGTCACCCGTGACCGGCTTGGCGCGGCGGTCAGGCGGGCAACCGGCAAGGCCCCGCAGATCTGGCTGCATGAGGCGCTGCATCGTGAGGCGGTCGAGTTGCTGACCCATTCCGGCCTGCCGGTATCGCAGGTTGGCTTTCGTCTGGGCTTTGCTGATCCGGCCTATTTCAACCGCTTTTTCAGCCGCATGCAGGGCGAGCCGCCATCACGGTTTCGCCGCAGGGTCGCACGCCGCGCTGAACCAGCCCCATCCTATGCGGCATGGCCCTAGGTTCCGTGCGGGACGCTTACCTGTAGTGCTCCAGCCAGAACACTGTGGTCAGGATGACAGCCATGCCTGGTAACAGGGACAGGCGACAGTTGGCGTCCGTTTTCGCTCATCCGGGTCAAGATCGCGGCGGCCCTGCTCTAACCCATCGTAATCGTTGAAAGTGAATTCTGAATTCGCGGGATTGCCAAGCCTGCGCGACCCGGCTTTCATGGCGCGGCACATCCACCGCCCGGAGAAAACCATGCGTTACAGTCGTGATTTGCGCGGATATGGCGAAGAGACGCCAGATCCGCAATGGCCGGGCGGCGCACGCATCGCCGTGCAAATCGTGGTGAATTACGAAGAGGGCGGCGAAAACAGCATCGAGCACGGGGACGCGGCCTCAGAGGCGTTCCTGTCCGAGATCATCGGCGCGCAGCCCTGGCCCGGCCAGCGTCACTGGAACATGGAATCGATCTATGACTACGGCGCGAGGGCCGGTTTCTGGCGGTTGCACCGTTTGCTGCGCGATGTGCCAGTCACCGTCTACGGTGTTGCCACCGCGCTGGAACGCAGCCCCGGACAGGTCGCCGCCATGCAGGATGCGGGCTGGGAAATTGCGACGCATGGGTTGAAATGGATCGACTATCGCGACGTTCCGCGCGAGGTCGAGGCAGAGCATATCGCCCGGGCAGTCCGGCTGCATACCGAGGTCACCGGCGAACGCCCGCGCGGCTTTTATCAGGGGCGGACCTCGATGAACACGGTCGCGCTTGGCTGCGAAGAGGGCGGCTTTGAATATCTGGCCGATACGATTGCCGACGACCTGCCCTATTGGCATCTGCATCAGGGCCGACCCCAGTTGATGGTGCCCTATACGATGGACGCCAATGACATGCGGTTTTCATCCGGTCAGGGGTTTGGCACCGGCGGCGAGTTCTTTGACTATCTGCGTGACAGTTTCGACGTGCTTTACGCCGAAGGCGCTGCCGGGGCGCCGAAGATGATGTCGATCGGCTTGCATTGCCGGCTGGCGGGCAGACCAGGCCGGGCCATGGCGATCAAGCGGTTTCTGGATCATGTGCGGGCGCGTGAAGGCGTCTGGTTCGCCTCGCGTCTGGATATTGCGCGCCATTGGGCAAGGGTCCATCCGTTCAGGCCGCAACAGGTGCAGCCTTCACAGATGGAGCGCGACGAGTTCGTCGCGCGGTTCGGCGGCATCTACGAGCACTCTGCATGGATCGCCGAGCGGGTCTGGGACGCAGAGATGGGCGCCGCCCATGACAGCGCCGCCGGGCTGGCCGCACGCATGGCACAGGTATTTCGCGCCGCCAGCGACGACGAACGGCTGGCCGTTCTGCGCGCGCATCCCGATCTGGCCGGCAAGCTGGCCGAGGCCAAGCGTCTGACGGCCGACAGCACCAGTGAGCAGGCCAGCGCCGGGCTGGATGCGCTGACCGACGCAGAACGCGCCGAGTTCACCCGGCTGAACGACGCCTATACCGACAAGCACGGTTTTCCCTTCATCATTGCCGTGCGCGATCACGACAAGGCCGGCATCCAGCGCGCCATGACCCGGCGCCTCGAGCATGACACCGCGACCGAGCGCACCGAGGCCGAGCGTCAGGTCGCGCGCATCGGTGAACTTCGCCTGCAAGAGGCCCTGAAATGACCGATACCCCACCCAAAGGCGCGCCCATCGGCGACCCCGTTGATCTGCGCCAGCCCCGGTTGGATGGCCCCTATGCCGGCCCCGTAGCGGGCCTGCCGCCGCAGACCGGGCTAACCACGGATACCGCCGTCTTTACAGAGGCTTACGCCGTCATTCCCAGTTCAACCATGCGCGATATCGTCACCAGCTATCTGCCCGGCTGGACTGGAATGCGGATGTGGATGCTGGCGCGTCCGCTGACCGGATTTGCCGAGACGTTCAGCCAGTATATCGTCGAACTGGCCCCCGACGGCGGCAGCGACGCACCCGATTATGACCCCGAAATCCAGCACGCAATCTTTGTGACCGGCGGCGCATTGGACGTGTCGATCGACGGCACGGATCATCACCTGACGCCCGGCGGCTTTGCCTATATCCCGGCGGGCACTGACTGGTCGGTTCGCAATTCGGGCGACGGCAATACCGGCTTTCACTGGTGGCGCAAGCGGTGGCAGCCCAGCCCCGGCATCGAAAAACCGCAGGCCTTTGCCGCGCAGGAACAGGACATTGCGCCCTCGCCCATGCCCGATACCGATGGTGCCTGGGCCACGACGCGGTTCATGGACCCCGCGGATCTGCGCCATGACATGCATATCACCGTGGTGACGTTCAAACCCGGCGGCAGCATTCCCTTTGCCGAAACCCATGTCATGGAACACGGGCTGTTCGTGCTGGAGGGCAAGGCCGTTTACCGCCTGAACCGCGATTGGGTCGAGGTCGGCCCCGGCGATTTCATGTGGCTGCGCGCCTTTTGCCCGCAGGCCTGCTATGCGGGCGGGCCGGGACCATTCCGATATCTGCTCTATAAGGACGTGAACCGGCATGCCGGTCTGTGGCCAAACCGCTAAGCAGTCAGCAAAACCGATCCAAATCGCTAAGAAGAGCCCATTCCCGCCACGCGATGGACGACGGGAATGCACGATTTGTCAGGCCCTTGCGTTTTCGACCTAAATCTCGCCGTTGGCGCGATGCCGGACCGCCAGCTTTTTTCGCCCCATGCGGCCAGAGGCCAGGATCCTTGCACCATTCGCGCCGGTGGTTCCGTTCACTTCTGTTATTGATACTCGTTTAAACTGATATATATATTTCAATGGCCTAGCAAGATTGGCCGCACGTTTCGTCCGTCGCAAGGACCGCGCCTGGTCACCTGTTGGTTCAACAATTTCCTCGTCGAAAAAGACATGTGACAAGATGCAGGCTCGCCCGGATCAATAGCCGCAGGCCCGCCTGTGGTCTGCCGGCAAAGGCCGTTTCGTCCAGTTCTAGGCCTTGGTCGCGCTGGCGATCGGCGTCTTGGTGCGCACCCGCAGTCGGGCTTCGCGCCAGGTAATATAGCTGATCGCGCCGATCATCAGCCCGCCGCCCAGCAAAACCCAGCTATCCACCGGCTCGGCAAAGATCAGCGCACCCACTAGACTGGCCCAGATCAACTGCAGGAATGTAACCGGCTGCGTGACCGTCATCGGCGCGGCAGCAAAGGCCCGCGTCATGGTGTAGTGCCCTGCTGTGGCAAACAGCGCCACCAGCGCCAGCCACGCAATCTGCCCCAATGTCGGCGGCACCCAGACAGCAATCGCGACCGGCGCCAGACCGATTGCAACCGTCAGTGACAGCATCGCCACGACCGTGCTGGCCGGCACCCGCTCGGCCAGCGTCTTGGCAACGATATACGAGGCGCCGAAACAGATCGCGGCCAGAACCTGCGACAGGTGCCCCGGATCCAGCGGGCGCAAGCCCGGCCGCAGCACGATCAGTGCCCCCAGCAGCGCCACCGCAATAGCCGCGGCCCGTCGTCCGGCCAGCTTTTCACCCAGAAACAGCGCCGCGCCCACGGTCACGATGATCGGGTTGAGAAAACCGATTGCCGTCGCCTCGGCCACGGTGATCCGCGACATGGCGTAAAACCAGGCGATCACCGCCGCCATATGCAGCACGCCGCGCAAGGCAAACATTCGCCAGACGTCCCGTGGAAAGCCCTTTCGCAACACCGGCACAAGCATCGGCAGCAGAAAGACCAGCCCGATGACAAAGCGGATAAAGGCCGCCTGTGGCGCAGGCAGCGCCCCCTCCAGCCCGCGCACAATCGCGTTGACGGCGACAAAGCACAGCCCTGTCACCAGCATCCAGCCAATGCCGGTCAGATCCCGGCGTGTGGTTGCGTCGATTTGCATTATCTGCAGATGCCGCGTTTTCGCACCAGCCGCAAGCGCCAAGCATCACCCCAGCAGCAGGCTGAGCGCAATCGCCCACATGACACCGCCAACGCCGAATTCCAGAACTTGCCATGCGCGCGGCCTTGCGAAAACCGGGGCCAGCAGCCTTGCGCCATAGCCGAGCGCAAAGAAAAACAGGAATGAGCCGCTAATGGCGCCTGCGGCAAAGGCCTGCTTGTCCTCGAACCGTGCCGAGACAGCGCCCAGCAGCACAACCGTATCCAGATACACATGCGGGTTGGCCCAGGTCAGCAAGGCAATCGTGCCCATCGTCGCCGCCAATCCAGCCCCGCGGCCATTCGCAGCGGCCTGCAAGGCCTCGCCTCCGCGTGCCGCCGCGCGAAATGACCTCAAACCATACCAGATCAGAAAAGCCGCGCCGCCATAGCGCATGACCGGCATCAGCCAGGGCAGGTTTTCACCGATGGCCCCGGCACCGCCGACGCCAAGCGCGATCAGCACCGCGTCCGAAACCGCACAGAACAGACAGACGGCAAAGACGTGCTGGCGCATCAGCCCCTGACGCAGGACAAAGGCATTTTGCGCGCCAATGGCAAGGATCAATGACAGCCCGGTGCCCATGCCGGCGAGGTAGGTTTGCATGTTCTGCCTTCTGCAATTGCTGCCGGGGATTGCCATTTCCTGGCCTATAAGTAAAATTTAATTCACTAAATCGAAATTAGACGATCTAATACTCATGCTGGATTATCCCGCCCTTGCAGCACTGGCGCAGGTCATACGCACCGGCTCTTTCGAGGGTGCCGCCGCGGCGCTTGGCGTCACCCAATCGGCAATCTCGCAACGCATCAAGACGTTGGAGGAACGCACGGGCGCCGTTTTGATCCATCGCGGCCCGCCGCCCGAACCGACGGAACAAGGGGCGCGGCTGATCGCGCATTACGATCAGGTGATGCTGCTAGAGGCAGACCTGCACGGGGCATCCGGCCCGCAACCTGTTATCCGCGTCGCCGTCAATGCCGACAGCCTTGCCACCTGGGCGATGCCGGCGCTGGCGGCGGCGCCAGGGCTGTTGGATCTGGTGATCGACGATCAGGATCATGCGGATCAATGGCTGCGCGCCGGTCAGGTCGCGGCGGCGATCACGGCTGATCCCGGCCCCGTTCCCGGCTGCGACAGTTTTCCCCTTGGGGCGATGCGGTATCTGGCCGGGGCGTCAGAGGATTTCATGGCCCGGCATTTTCCCAATGGTCCCACGCCGCAGGCCCTGTCCCGCGCGCCGATGCTGACCTTCAACACCAAGGACGCGTTGCAGTTGCGCTGGTTGCGGCAGGTGACCGGAAGGCGTCTGTCACCACCACCGCCGACGCATCTGATCCCGTCGACACAGGCCTTTGTCAGCGCGGCGCGGTTGGGGGTCGGTTGGGGGATGAACCCCGAGGACCTGCATTGCGACCCGGCCGATGGCGGGCCTCTGGTCGCGTTGTTTCCCGATCATCCGCTGGACATCCCGCTGCATTGGCAGGTCGCGCGAATTGCCGCAGGTCCGCTTGCGCCTCTGACCCGCGCGATCAGGGCTGCGGCCGCGCGCGCATTGCGGCCCATCGACCGATAAGGCTGCATGCCGCGCAGCGCGGCGCGGCTGACCGGATCGACTTTTCTTGAGACGGCATCTGCTCTATCAGTCGGGCAAGGTTTTTTCAGGAACGAACAGATGCGCTACGAATATACAGTCGTGCCGGCACCGAACCGGGGCGAGAAGGCCAAGGGCGCCAAGACGCCGACCGATCGCTATGTCATCGCCATGACAGAAGAGCTGAACCGGATGGCGGCAGAAGGCTGGAACTATGTCCGCGCCGAAACCCTGCCCTCCGAGGAACGCAGCGGCATCGCGGGACGCAGCACTGTCTATCACAACATGCTGGTGTTCCGTCGTCCGCTGGCCGCGCTGGAGGATACCCCGCCAGCAGCAACCGCCGACACGCCGCAACCGGAATACCCGGCCTCGGCCACTCCGCCTGCGGCACCGGTGCCGACGCCTCCATTGCCTGACGCCGCCGCGCCGAAAAAGCTGGACGACGGCACCAAACCCATCGCCAACCCGGTCGCGAACGAGGGCAGTGACACCCAGCCCGACATGCAGGCAGATCAGGAAAAGCGCCCCTTTTCCAACCCCACGATCGAACCGGCGGTGCCGCCAAAGCCACGCCAGCCCGAGAATAAAGACTAAAGGTCGGGCTTAGCTTTCAGCCGTTTCTTCGACGATAACCAGATCGCGCTTGGCCGCACCCCGTGCGTGTTCCAGCGCGGCCTGGTATTCATCGCTGCGATAGCAGGCTTCGGCTGCCTCAAGGCTGGGAAACCGCGCCACGACATTTCGCGCGCGGTCGTTGCCTTCAAGCTGGATATAGCGGCCTGCCCGTGACAGGAACACGCCGCCATGCGCGGCAATCGCCGGGCCGGCCAGCTTGGCATAGCGGCCATAGGCCTCGGCATCGGTCACATCGACATGGGCGATCCACAACGCGGTCATGCCGCACCTCCTATCAGTTTCTCGGCTTCGGCAATCGCGGCATCCGCGGCCTCCAGATTGGGCGCGCCGCCCTGTGCGCGGTCAGGCCGGCCACCGCCGCCCTTGCCGCCAAGCGCGGCAACCGCCGTCTGAACCAGCGCCACCGCACTGATGCGATCGGTGAGATCCGGCGTCACGCCAGCGGCGACCGTGGCCTTGCCGTCAGCCTCGGCCAGCACCAGCACCGCGCCGCTGCCCAGTTGCGCCTTCATCTCATCGACCAGCGGTCCCAGTTCCTTGCCGCTGACACCGTCAACACGGCGCCCCATGAATTTGACGCCACCAATATCCTTGGCCTCGGCTGCGCCACCGCCGCCCATGGCCAGTTGCCGTTTCAGAACCGCGACCTCGGCGGCCAGCGCCTTGCGCTCGTCCGACAATGCACGGACCTTGTTGACCACATCGCCGGATTGCGCCTTCAGAATGCCCGCAACTTCGGACAGCTCCGCATCGACGCGGCGCAATTCGGCCATCGCCGCCTGCCCGGTCAGTGCTTCGATCCGGCGGATGCCAGCGGCTGATGCCGCCTCGCTGCTTAACGCGAACATGCCGATATCGCCGGTGCGGGCGACATGCGTGCCGCCACAAAGTTCCAGCGAATAGGTCTGCCCGTCAGAGCCCTTGCCCGACTCGGGCGAACGCCCCATCGACACCACCCGTACCTCGTCACCGTATTTTTCGCCAAACAAAGCCTGCGCACCAATTGCGCGGGCGTCATCAGGCGTCATGATCCGGGTCTCGACCGGGCTGTTCTGGCGGATGTAATCGTTTACATCACGCTCGACCTGAGCGATTTCGTCCGGCGTCAGCGCCTTGTTATGGCTGAAATCGAAGCGCAGCCGATCATGCGCGTTCAGGCTGCCCCGCTGCGCGACATGATCGCCAAGCGCACGGCGCAGCGCCTCGTGCAGCAAATGGGTCGCCGAGTGGTTCGCGCGGATGTCACCACGCCGGTCGTGATCGACCGACATCTGCGCGGCCTGCCCCTTGGCGATCTCGCCAAGCGTCACCTCGGCCACATGCAGATACACGCCCGCCACCTTGCGGGTATCGGTCACGCGCGCAGCGCCGGTCTCTGTCTTGATCAGACCGGTATCGCCCACCTGACCGCCGGCTTCGGCGTAAAAGGGCGACTGGTTGACCACAATCTGGACCTTGTCGCCCTGTTTGGCGCCGGCCTGTTCGGCGCCGTCGCTCACCAGTGACAGGATCTGGCCCTCGGCCTCTTCGGTGTCATAGCCCAGAAATTCGGTCACGCCGTGCTGTTCGGCCAAATCATACCAGATCGCGGCATCCTTGGTCTCGCCACTGCCGGACCATGCGGCGCGTGCCTTGGCCTTTTGCTCGGCCATGGCGCTGTCAAAACCCGCCACATCCACCGCGCGGCCCTGTTCGCGCAGCGCATCCTGCGTCAGATCCAGCGGAAAACCATAGGTATCGTAAAGCTTGAACGCCGACTCGCCCGGCAGGTTGGCACCCTCGGGCAGTTTTGCCAGTTCGTCATCCAGCAGGCGCAGACCACGATCCAGCGTCTGGCGAAAGCGGGTTTCCTCGCTTTTCAGCGTTTCCTCGATCATGGCCTGACCGCGGCTGAGTTCGGGATAGGCGGCGCCCATCTGGCGGACCAGCGCCGGCACCAGCTTGAACATCACCGGGTCCTGCGCACCCAGCATATGCGCATGGCGCATCGCCCGACGCATGATCCGGCGCAGCACATAACCGCGCCCCTCATTCGACGGCATCACCCCGTCCGCAATCAGGAACGAGGTCGAGCGCAGGTGATCCGCGATCACCCGGTGGTGCACCTTGCCCGGACCGTCGGGATCGCTGCTGGTCGCATTGGCGCTGGCCTCTATCAGGCTGCGCATCAGGTCGGTGTCGTAATTGTCGTGCTTGCCCTGCAACAGCGCGCCGATGCGCTCCAGCCCCATGCCGGTGTCAATCGACTGCGCCGCCAGATCCTTCATGCTGCCGTCTTCGAACTGCTCGAACTGCATGAAGACGAGGTTCCAGATCTCGATAAAGCGGTCGCCATCCTCATCGGCAGAGCCCGGAGGCCCGCCCCAGATCTTGTCGCCGTGATCGTAGAAAATCTCGGTGCAGGGCCCACATGGCCCGGTCGGCCCCATCTGCCAGAAGTTGTCATTGGTCGCGATGCGGATGATCCTGTCATCCGACAGGCCGGCGACCTTCTTCCAGATAGACGCGGCCTCATCATCGGTGTGATACACCGTGACCAGCAGCTTATCCTTGGGGATGCCGAATTCTTTGGTCAGCAACTCCCAGGCATAGGGGATCGCCTGCTCTTTGAAATAATCGCCAAAGCTGAAATTCCCCAGCATCTCAAAGAACGTGTGGTGACGCGCGGTGTAGCCGACGTTGTCCAGATCATTGTGCTTGCCGCCTGCCCGCACGCATTTCTGCGAGGTCGTGGCGCGGGTATAGTCGCGCGTCTCGACGCCGGTGAACAGATTCTTGAACTGCACCATGCCTGAATTGGCGAACATCAGCGTCGGATCGTTGCGCGGCACCAAAGGGCTGCTGTCCACGATCCGGTGGCCGTTCTTTTCGTAAAAGTTCAGAAATGTGGAACGGATATCGTTCAGGCTGGGCATCTTGGGCCTTTTTCGCAGAAGGGTACAGGGTCGTGCCGGCCTTGCCGGTTCGCGCTTTGGTCTAGCCGCAGCGCGCGCGCCTGTCCAGCAACCCTGCAGTCATCGCCCGCTGTAGAGTAATTCGGGGTGCGGCCATGCCTTCGGGCGTATTCGCCTGCCCCCGGCCGTCAAGGGACGAAAAGGCGCAGGTTCGCCTGCGCCTTTTCACCAGATCAGAATGCGAAGCTCGGATTAGTCTTCCGACAAAAGCTCGTCACCGGCGCCCTCGCCCGTGCCGAAATCCAGACCGTGGCTGGCTCGGATCTTGTCCTCGATCGCATAGGCGATATCCGCGTGATCCCTCAGATATTGCTTGGCGTTCTCGCGGCCCTGGCCGATGCGCTCGTCGCCATAGGAATACCATGACCCCGATTTCTCGACCACGCCGGCCTTGACGCCCAGATCGACCAACTCGCCCATCTTGCTGATGCCCTCACCATACATGATGTCGAATTCGACCTGCCGAAAGGGGGGCGCGACCTTGTTCTTGACGACCTTGACCCGCGTGGTGTTGCCCACCACCTCGTCGCGATCCTTGATCGAGCCAATGCGGCGGATATCCAGGCGGACCGAGGCATAAAACTTAAGCGCGTTGCCGCCAGAGGTGGTTTCGGGGCTGCCGAACATCACGCCGATCTTCATCCTGATCTGGTTGATGAAGATCACCATGCAATTGCTGCGACCAATGCTGGCGGTCAGTTTGCGCATCGCCTGGCTCATCAAGCGGGCCTGGGCACCAACCTGATGGTCCCCCATATCGCCCTCGATCTCGGCTTTCGGGGTCAGCGCGGCGACCGAATCGATCACCACCATGCTGACCGCACCCGAACGCACCAACGTATCCACAATTTCCAGCGCCTGTTCGCCCGTATCGGGCTGGCTGATCAGCAGCTCGTCAAGGTTCACACCCAGCTTTCGTGCATATTGCGGGTCCAGCGCATGTTCTGCGTCAACGAACGCGCAAACCCCGCCTTTTTTCTGTTCTTCTGCCACCGCGTGCAGCGTCAGCGTCGTCTTGCCGCTGCTTTCAGGCCCATAGATCTCGACGATGCGCCCTTTTGGCAGCCCGCCAATGCCCAGTGCGATGTCCAGCCCAAGCGATCCGGTCGAGGTCGCCTCGATCTCGGTCACCGGGCTGTCCTTGCCCAGTTTCATGATCGAACCCTTGCCGAATTGCCGTTCGATCTGCGCCAGGGCGCTGTCCAGCGCCTTCTGTTTGTCCGCGCTGCGTTTATCGTTCATGTCCAGAATACTCGCCGTCGCCATCATATCCTCGCCCGTTATTTCATACGCCCCGCTGATGGGCAATCTGCCTCGACTTCACAGGCATGTTCACCACCTGTTCTCACACTCATGCGCGAAAATAAGGCCTGACGCAAGCCTCATCTGCATCCGATCAGCCAATGCTTGGGCGATCCTGGCACGGCGAATATTAAGAAACGGTTTACAGCGCCCAACCCGCCGGTTATCCCCTCAAGGCTTTGACGCGAGGAAGGGAAACAGGACCCTATGCTGATTTTCTGGGAACCCAGGCTGGTCTTTCTGGCGACACCAAAGGCCGGCTCGACCGCCATCGAGGCCGCGCTGGAGCCGCTGGCCGCTGTGGCCATGCAGCGACCAGCCGCGCTGAAGCATGTCGACAAGGCGACCCTCGACGCCCATGTGCTTCCCTGGCTGGAATCAGCAGCGGGCAGCACGTTTACAACCGTCGCGCTGATGCGCGAGCCGGTCGAATGGCTGCGCAGCTGGTACCGCTTCAAGCTGCGCGACGATCATGAGGACCCGGAACACCGGATGGAGGGCGTCAGCTTTGCGCAGTTCGCGCACGACTATGCCAGCCCCGATGGCCCGCAACATCTGAATCTTGTGCCTCAGCATCGCTTTCTTTCAAGCCAAGGGCGGACGGTTGACCGCATTTTCCGCTATGAAGAGATGCAGAATTTTGTCGATTTCCTCGAGGATCAGCTGGATTGCGCCATCAGCCTGCCCCGGCTGAACGTGCCACCGACCGTCGATGTCGATTTGGCAGGCCCGGATGAACAGGCGCTGCGGCAAGCAATGGCCGCCGATATCGCCTTGTACGAAACCATCTAGCGCCACGCGCTGGCCAATCAGGCCGTTGGGCAACGGACCAGCCATTTGCGCGCATTGCGGCATCATCGGGGGATCACCAAAATCATGCGCAATGTCCGGCGGGCAATTTCGGGCCGACACGGATCACGTGTCGTCATTGTCTCCGGCCAGATGACGCGCGACCGTCTGGGTCAGTTCGGCCAGCGAAAAGGGCTTGGCCAGGAACACCGAATTTGGCACCGGGCTTTGCCCTTCGGCAAAGATCTCTTCGCTATAGCCCGAGATGAACACGACCCGTGTCTCTGGCCGGTCGCGCAGCGCGCTGCGGACCCAGCTGGGGCCATCCATCCCGGGCATGACCACATCGGTTACAAAGACATCGATCTGGACGTCGCTATCCGACAGCAGCGCCAGCGCGGCCTCGGCGTTCTCGGCCTCTAGCACTTCATAGCCCTTCAAACGCAAGGCCCGTGCCGCGAAGGCACGGACCGGTGCCTCATCTTCGACCAGCAGGATCGTGGCGCCGCTGGTTTCGGTCAGCATCTGCGCTGCGCCGGCAGCCTTTTCCAGTTCCTTGGGCTTGGCGCCCTCATGGGCAGGGAAATACAGCGTGAAAACAGTTCCCTGCCCCAATGTGCTGTCACAAAAGATGAAGCCTCCGGTTTGCTTGATGATGCCGTAGACGGTCGACAATCCCAGGCCGGTTCCCTCGCCGGTGCGCTTGGTCGTAAAGAACGGCTCGAATATCTTGGTCAGGTGCTTGGGCGCGATCCCGTTGCCTTCATCGCGCAGTTCGACCATCACATAGGAGCCCTTGGCCAGAACCGCGCGATCCCGTTCGAATGCCTCGTCCAGATGGATATTGCGGGTCTGAATCGTGATATCGCCGCCCGACGGCATCGCGTCACGCGCATTCACCACCAGATTCATGATGACCTGCTCAAGCTGGCGCTTGTCGGCGCGGATCGGCAGCAGTTGTGCATCGTGCAGAATGTTCAGGGCAACGCGGCCACCCACCAGACGGTTCAGCAAATGGGTCAGATCGGCCAGGATATCGCGCAGATCCAGGATTTCGGGCTTCATCGTCTGCTTGCGTGAAAAGGCCAGCAGCTGACTGACCAGTGCCGCAGCGCGATTGGCGTTCTGGCTGATCTGATCCAGATCGGCATAATCCTGATCAGCCTTGTCGTGACGCATCATCAACAGTTCGCAATGCCCGCTGATTGCCGTCAGCAGATTGTTGAAATCATGCGCGACGCCCCCCGCCAACTGCCCGATGGCCTGCATCTTCTGGCTTTGGACGAACTGTGCCTCCAGCGTCTTCAAGGCACTGGCATCTGTCAGAACCGCGATATGGCCGGAGGCCTGCACGGGATCGCGGGCAAGGGAAATCTGGAAATGCCGGTCGGTATCAGCGCCGCGCAGTCGCAGCATCTCGGCGCGCTGATCGGTGCGCCCGGCGGCCACATCGGCCAACCAGTCCCCCACGGGGCGTCCCGGACCTTCGAGGATCTTGCCCAGATGAATGTCAATCGGACTGCTGCCCAGCAGGCGCCGGGCGGTCGGGTTTGCACGGCGCACGATGCCGTCACCCGACAGGCGCAGCAATGAGACCGGCAATGCGTCGAACTCGTCCTCCGGTTCGGGTTCGCTGTCATCCTCCTCGGCCTCATCCGAGCTCGCTTCATCGAGGCCGTGATAGGACCAGATCTGCAAGGGCGCATCCACCGAACGGCCCAGTGCCAACACGTCGCCATCAGGCAATTCGGCCTCTGCAAATCCCGATCGGTCGGCGCGGTTCATCAGGTCTTCGATCAGGTTGCTGGCATCGGCGCGAATATGGGCAATCCACGTCAGGATACTGCGCCCGACGATATCCCCGAACCCGTCCAGCGAGGCGGCATTCTGAAACAGGACCAATCCATCGGAATCGGTGATCCAGATAGGCTCGGGTGCGGCGACAACCTCTGATTTGATGGCCGACAGCGCCCGCCGACCCGCCATGCCACGCGCAGCCTGCAGCAGGGACATCGCCCCGCCCAGGATATACCACGCCACCGCGATCGTGGCGAAGATGATCGCCGCCTTGCCGCTGCTGCTGTCGGGAAACATCACCAGCAGCGCACTGCCCAGCAATGCCGGCAGCATCAGTGCGGGCAGGAATACGATTGCGTTACGCGGCAAACCGATCAGGCGTTCCCATCGAGCCATGATTCGTCCTTTGAACTGATCCCGCCGAACCAGATCCTGCCGATCGTTTGTTAATATCGCGTTAAGACGTGCCTTGCGGATCAAGGAATTCACTCGTCCGACTTTCGAAAGAGCGCCAGGAAAAAGCCATCGCTGGCATCCATGGGCGACCACCGGCGCTGATCGATCAACTGAAAATCCGCCGAAGCCGCAAGGAAGGCCGCGACACGGTCATCGTTTTCTTCCCGCAGCAGCGAACAGGTCATATAGGCAAGATGCCCCCCCGGCCCGACATGAAGCGCGGCTGTCGCCAAAATCTCATCCTGAACTTGAGTTAACTCATTCAAGCGACTGCTATCAAACGACCATTTTGCATCAGGTGCCCGCCTCCAAGTGCCCGAACCAGAGCAGGGCACATCCGCAACCACCAGATCATAAAGCCCTTGAGGCTGCTCGACGAGACGGATCGTTGCACCCGCGCGCGCCGCACGCGCTGGCAGATCGGCCATGCGGCGCGGTTCAGCATCATGCGCGTCGATGCTGAGATCAGCGCGCGCCGCCAGCGCCAGTGCCTTGCCCCCACCGCCGGCACAATAATCCAGAACACATGCGCCATCGCGCAGCGGCAGCGACGCGCAGGCCAGTTGCGGCGACAGATCCTGCAACTCGACCCAGCCCTCAAGATAGGCAGCCGCGGCGTTGATGCGACGGCCACCGCTGCGCACCTGCAGCGCAGTGGGCAAACGCGGATCGGCCTCGGCCTCTACCCCGTTTTCGGCCAGCGACGCGATGGCGCCCTCTCGCGTCGCCTTGGCGGTGTTGACCCGCAGCCAGATCGGCGCGCGCGAGGACATGGCACGGGCAATCGGCCCCGCCTGATCCGCCAGCGATCTTTCCCATAATGGGTGCAGCCATTCTGGCAGGTTCATCTGCTGATGCGGGTCCGGCGGGCTGCCTGCTGCCAATTCATCCTCGCTCAGCGGCGCCGGCGCATGGCCTTGACCGGTGAACATCTGCGCAGGATCGGCAGCCTCGGCGCGAAGCCGGCCCAGCATCAGGCCACGGCCATCCCTCTTGCCGCCCCAGACAGAATAGCTTGTGCGACAGCGCAAGGCATCGAAGACCAGATCCCGAACAGCCGCCCGATCCCCCGACCCGGCAAAGCGGCTGCGTCGCGACCAGCGCAACAACGCCTGTTCCGCCGGCAATCCGCCCCCGATCCCATCGAGGATCTCAATCGCTGCGGCAATCCGCGCCTGTGGTGTCATGATCGCCCCTTCCTCAGGCTCACCGCACCGGCCAGCCGGGTCAGTCCGGCCAGCGGCTGGCCTTTAGCCAATATTGGCCGCCTTGGCCCGACGCCGCGCCGCATGCAGCAAAGGCTCGGTATAACCCGATGGCTGACTGGCACCCTGCAAGATCAGATCGCGCGCCGCGGTAAATGCGATGCCATCAAACCCGGGCGCCATCGGCTGATAGTCAGGGTCACCGGCATTTTGTTGATCGACCTTGGGGGCCATGCGGCGCAGCGCGGCGTCGATATCGTCGACATCGCACAGGCCATGCATCAGCCAGTTGGCCAGGTGCTGCGCTGATATCCGCAGCGTGGCCCGATCCTCCATCAGCGCCACGTCGTTGATATCGGGCACTTTCGAACAGCCGACGCCCTGATCTACCCAACGAACGACATATCCCAGAATCGACTGGCAAGAATTGTCCAGCTCGTGCCGGATTTCCTCGGCCGACAGATTGCGCCCGCGCAACAGAGGCAGCGTCAACAGGGCCTCTTGCGAGGCATGCGGCCGGTCCGACAGACCCTCTTGCACCTCTGCCACATCGACGCGGTGATAATGCGTCGCGTGCAACGTCGCTGCGGTCGGCGACGGCACCCAGGCAGTATTGGCGCCCGCCAGGGGATGGCCGATTTTCTCTGCCAGCATCGCCGCCATCTCGTCGGGCTTGGCCCACATGCCCTTTCCGATCTGGGCGCGTCCCGCCAATCCACAGGCAAGGCCGGTGTCGACATTGCCATCCTCATAGGCCGACAGCCAGGCGGCGGATTTCATCTCGGCCTTGGGCACCATCGGCCCCGCCTGCATCGAGGTGTGGATCTCATCCCCGGTGCGATCAAGAAAGCCGGTATTGATGAACACGCAGCGATTTTTCACCGCAGCAATACACGCGGCCAGATTGGCCGATGTGCGGCGCTCTTCGTCCATGACGCCCAGCTTGACGGTATTGCGCGGCAACCCCAGCAAGTCCTCGACCCGACCGAACAGCGTGTCGGCGAAGGCGGCCTCTTCGGCGCCGTGCATCTTGGGCTTGACCACATAGACCGATCCCTTGCGGCTGTTGCGCGCCCCGCTGGTCTTGCGCAGATCATGCATGGCGGCGGCAACGGTCACGACGGCGTCCATGATGCCTTCGGGCGTATCCTCGCCGTCCAGGCGCACCGCATCGGTCAGCATCAGATGACCGACATTCCTTACCAGCAGCAAAGCGCGACCCGGATGCGATATCGGGCGGCCAGCCGGGTCTAGATAATCGATGTCGGGGTTCAGCCGACGCGTCTGGGTCTTGCCACCCTTGGTAAATGTCTCGGACAGATCGCCCTTCATCAGCCCCAGCCAATTGGCGTAAACGAGGCACTTGTCCTCGGCATCGACTGCCGCGACCGAGTCCTCGCAATCCTGTATAGCGGTCAGCGCGCTTTCCAGCACCACATCGGCGATCCCGGCAGGATCATCGCGGCCGATCGGGCTGTCGCGGTTGATCACAATGCGCATCAAGAGGCCGTTGACGCGCAAAAAGATATCGCCGGCCCCGGCGTAACCGGCGAACTGCGCGGCATCGGCCAGCCCGGTTGCGCCATCGGGCAGTGTCACGCGCAGCGCCCCGTCCGCGACAGACAGCGCTGCCACATCCGCCCAACTCCCTTGATCCAGCGGAACGACATCGTCCAGATGCGCGCGCGCCCAGGCAATCACCTGCGCGCCGCGTTCGGCGTCAAAGCCCTTGCCCTCAGGCGTGCCGGGGATCGCATCGGTTCCGTAAAGCGCATCATAGAGCGAGCCCCAACGGGCGTTTGCCGCGTTCAGCGCAAATCGCGCGTTCATCACCGGCACGACAAGCTGCGGGCCCGCCTTTCCCGCGATTTCGGGATCGACGTTTTCGGTGCCAAGCCTGAAATCAGCGGCGGCGGGCTGCAAATAGCCGATGCTGGTCAGGAAGTCGCGATATCCGGCCGCATCATGCGGTTCAGAGCGGTGCTGCTTGTGCCAGTCATCAATCTGCGTCTGCAGGGCCTCGCGCTTTTGCAGCAGCGCCCGGTTCACAGGCATCAAATCGCGCAGGATGGCGGCATAGCCCGACCAGAAGGCATCGGCATCGACACCGGCCAGCACCTGCGTTTCGATCAGATCGGCAAGCGGCGCTGCCACTTCCAACCCATGGCGCGAGACATATGACATATTCCGTTCCTCCTGCCTGTCGTCCTGAGCACCCGGTTGTCCGGGCGATATCGGCACGGGGCCGTTCTGACAGGATTAGTCGCGCAGGCCGGGCGGCTCAAGGGAGGATGACGAGATTGCCGGAAATGGCTGACGGCGCAGCTTTGCCCAGAACGCGTGTGACGGGGCGGCATGGTTCCGGGCAGTGGTCCGGGTTGACGATCACTACTCGAAACGACGCAGATAGGATCTGACACGCGCCTCACGTTCGGGATCATCCGTCGGCGCGCCGAAAAGATGGCTTTGGGCGAGGCGAAGGGGGATCTGGAACGGGCTTAGAATTTCGGCGATCCGGCGATAGGCCAGCAGTTCGGCATCAGCCCCGACGCGCCCCCAGCCCGGCTCGGCACCGGCGGTAATCGAGGTGACGCCGTTACGGCGACTGACGCTGATGCCGCAGCCCAGAGACTGCAATTGCGACAGATCAGGCAGCGTATCCTGAAAAACCGGCCCCAACATGGTGCGCCAGCCGATATCTGCGATATGCGGTGGCCGGTCTTCGGCCTTGGCCCGGACAGCCGGATTCAGGCAGGCGGCGGCACCGCGCGGCGATACCTCGATCGCGGCAGGTTTGCGCTGCATCATCGCCGGGCAATTGAACATCAGGCTTTCCATATAATCGGGCAAAAAGCAGCCATAGCCCACGACAGCGCAGCGCAGTGCCATCGCCTCGATGATCTGACTGGCCTGCTCAGAGAACTGCGTCAAATCAGCCGCCTCATGCGGCAGTTCCAGCGCCAGATAGGCGAGGCCGTGGCTTTCTCCCACCCGCAGGCAGGGTGTCGATTCGATAAAATGCGGCGCGTCGATCCAGCCGGCCAGACGCAAGTCCAGCGGCTCGTCCGATTTGCCGCCTGACAGCGCCTCGCGGGCCGCATTCAGAACATGATCGGAGACGGGCAGTGTCTTGTGTAGGCCTGCCTCGGTTCGAAAGGTCGCATTGCGAAGCTGCGCGCCCCAACGCTCGAAAAACAGGTCCGAAATCGCCCAAAGCGAATCGCGATTGCCCGGATCACGCCAACTGCCCTCACACCAGACAAGAATGCGGAAGGCAGGCGAGGCAATGGTTCGCCCGTCAAAGTACAGAAATTCCTCGCGCTCTGTGTTGAGGATCGGCTCAGCGGAATGATCTTTGACGGGCATCGGTCTAAACATGGGAGAATACTCAATTTACCTCTACGGACCTGGGGGAATCAGCGGGCCTTGAGCGGTGATACGACAAATGTCCTGACAAAAGGTTGCCAGACCCGTTCGACCTTTCGATATGCCCCCAGCTTGCACATGGCACCGCTTGCGACGCAGGATGCGACTGATCCGACCCAGTACGCGGAACGCAGCCCATATGAGCGACCCGACAGAATTGACCCCCACCGCCCTGCCCGCCGGGCTGGACGGCGTGTTGATAAGGATGGCGCTGACGCCTGCCCCTGCTGCGATGGCCGCGGCGCAGATGCTGGCGGCTGAACTGGATCGCACACCACCCAAGGGAACGGTCGAGATCGCACCGGGGCTGGTGTCGGTCCTCGTGCGGTTCGACGCGGCGGTTACGACCCGCGATCAACTGGCGAAGGCGATGCTGCGACGCGCCTCGGTCATCGCCAATGATCCCCCCGGCCTGCCCGATCCGGCGCGGCGCTGGACGATCCCGGCGGCCTTCGGCGGCGATCATGGCCCCCAACTGGGCGAGGTCGCCCGCACCGTCGGCCAATCCGAAGAGGCCGCAATCGACGAAATTTGCAGCGCTGATCTGCGCATTCTGGCGATCGGCTTTGCGCCCGGCCAGCCCTATGTCGGGCTGCTGCCCGAGGCCTGGAACCTGCCCCGGATGAGCGAATTGAACCCGCAGGTGCCGGCAGGCGCCTTGGTCTCGGCGGTGCGTCAACTCGTGATGTTCACCGCAGCGTCCACGACCGGCTGGCGACAGATCGCGCAGACCGGCTTTCGTTGCTTTGATCCGGGCCGCGATCAACCCATTCCGCTGAGGCCGGGCGACGCGATCCGATACACAGCGGTCAGCGCGTCCGATATGGCCGGGCTGATGGCAACGACGGATGGTCTGGGCGGCGCGCGCCTTGAGGTGCTGCGATGAACGCCCTGCACGTCCTGCGCGCCGAAGGCGTGCTCAGCGTTCAGGATCTGGGCAGGCCCGGCCATATCGCGCAGGGCCTCTCGCGCGGCGGCGCGATGGACCGGCTTGCGCTGATCGAGGCCGGGGCGCTGCTGGGTCTGAAATCGGTCGTCGCAGGGATCGAGATGGCGGGCACAGGCGGGCTGTTCACGGTGGATCAGCCGACGCGCATCGCGCTGACCGGCGCCGCGATGACCGCCACACTGAACGATGCCCCGCTGCAATGGCAGGCCTGTCATCTGATCGCACCCGGTCAGCGGTTGCGGATCGGCGGTGCGCAAGCCGGTGCCTACAGCTATCTGGTGCCGGCAGGTGGCGTGCTGACGCCGGAATGGCTGGACAGCCGCGCCGCCCATCTCAACATCGGGATCGGAGCGATCCTGACTTCGGGACAAAAGCTGAAGATCGGCACAGATCGCGCGCCCGAAACGCCCAGCCTGATCATCACCGTCGCCCCGCGTTTTCAGGGCGGCACCATCCGAATGATGGACGGCCCGCAAACGTCGCTGTTTTCCGATCATGTGCTGGCGACGTTCTGCCAGACCACGTTCGCGCGCGCCCCGCGCGGCAACCGACAGGGCGTGCGGCTGGATGCGGATGCGCGCTTTGCGTCGGATCACGCCGGCAGTCTGGCCTCGGATATGCTGCTGCCCGGCGATCTGCAGATGACCGGCGACGGCGTGCCCTATGTGCTGCTGGCCGAATGTCAGACCATGGGCGGCTATCCCCGCATCGGCTCGGTCATCCCGGCCGATCTGGCGCAGATCGCCCAGACCCCGCCCGGCGGTCAGATCCGGTTTCAGCGCATCACGCTGGAACAGGCCGACGCGCTTTTCCGAGACGAGGCCGGGCAGCTACGGGATGCTGCGGCCCGCTGCCGTTACCTGACCCGCGATCCAGCGATGATGGCAGACCTGCTATCCTATCAACTGGTTGGCGGCATGACGCGCGGCGACGAACTGGAGGAGGACTGATGCAAGTCGATCTGAACGCCGATATGGGCGAAAGCTTCGGGCCGTGGCGCATGGGCGATGATGATGCGCTGCTCAAGATCATCACATCGGCCAATATCGCCTGCGGATTTCACGCCGGTGATGCGGATGTGATGGCCAACACCATGCGTCTGGCTGCGGCAAACGATGTCGGCATCGGCGCGCATCCGGGCTTTGCCGATCTGCAGGGCTTTGGACGCCGGCGGATCAGGCTGTCGACCGAAGAGCTGGGCAATATGGTCGCCTATCAACTGGGCGCGGCGCAGGGCATGGCGCGGCTGGCAGGTGGCCGGGTGCGGCATCTGAAACTGCATGGCGCGGTGGCCAACATGGCCAGCGAGGACGCTGCAATCGCACGGGCCTGTTACGCGGCCGCGCTGAAGGTCGATCCCGACATCATTCTGGTCACATTGGCCGCCACCGCCTCAGAGGCCACCGCACGCGATCTGGGCGCGGCCTATGCCAATGAGATCTTCGCCGACCGCGCCTATAATGACGACGCGACGCTGGTCGATCGCAGCCAGCCCGGCGCAGTGTTGCATGATCCGGGCGTCGCGGGCCTGCGCATGGAGCAAATGATCCGCGCCGGCGGTATCGTCACGCAATCGGGCAAGACCATCCCCTGCCGCATCGACACGATCTGCGTGCATGGCGACAGCCCCGATGCCGTGGCCATGGCCGGCGCCGTCCGCAATCACCTGCAAGGCGCGGGCATCACCCTGCGCCAGTTCCCCGGCCAGCGCGCCTGAGCCTTCGAAAGATCCCGAGATGAATGATTTCACCACCCGCCCCGACATTCGCGGCACCTTCGGCACCGTGACCTCGACCCATTGGCTGGCCTCGGCCGCGGGCATGGCCATGCTGGAACGCGGCGGCAATGCCTTTGACGCGGCGGTGGCCGCCGGACTGGTGCTGCAAGTGGTGGAGCCGCATCTGAACGGCCCCGCAGGCGATCTGCCGGCAATCGTTCATCTGGCAGGTACGGGGGAAACCCGCGTCCTCTGCGCCCAGGGCACAGCGCCTGCAGGGGCGACGATGGATCACTATCATGCGCTCTTCGGCGATGGGTTGATCCCGGGATCGGGCCTCCTGGCCACGGTCGTTCCGGGTGCCTTCGACGGCTGGATGCTGATGCTGCGCGATCACGGCAGCATGGAACTGGCACAGGTCATCGAACCGGCCATTACCTATGCCCGCGACGGCCACCCGATCCTGCCGCGCGTCGCAGCAACGATCGCCGGGATCGCAGATTTCTTCCGCGACGAATGGCCCAGCAGCGCGGCCACATGGCTGCCCGGCGATGCGCCGCCAGAAGGCTGGGAGCTGTTTCGCAACCCCGATCTGGCCAACGCCTATCAGCGCCTGGCAGACGAGGCACAGGGCAACACGCGCACGCAACGCATCGATGCCGCGCGCAAGGCCTGGTCGTGCGGGTTCATAGCGGATGCCATCTGCGATTATCTGGCCGATGCATCGGTCATGGATGTCTCGGGCCAGCCGCATTCGGCGGTTCTGGCGCGCGAGGATATGGCTGACTGGCAGGCCCGATGGGAAGACCCGATCAGCATCGACTATCACGGCTGGACCGTTATCAAGACCGCACCCTGGTCACAAGGGCCGGTCATGTTGCAGGCGCTTCGTCTTCTTGAGGACATCGACCTCGCCGCCATGGACCCGTTCGGCGCCGATTTCATCCATACCGTGACCGAGGCGATGAAGCTGGCCTATGCCGACCGAGAGGCCTTTTACGGCGATCCCGATCACTTCGACATCCCTCTGGACATGCTGCTGTCGCGCGACTACGCCGCCGAACGCCGCAAGCTGATCGGCGACACCGCCAGCGATGAACAGCGCCCCGGTCGCCTGCCCGGTCTTGAGCATCTGGCCGATGCGGCCATCGCGCGGGCCGGGCGTGATTTCAACGCCGCGCGCGGTGCCAGCGCGGGCGAGCCGACCATGGCCCATCTGACCGAACGGCGCGGCGATACCGTGCATCTGGATGTGATCGACCAATGGGGAAATATGGTCAGCGCGACGCCTTCGGGCGGCTGGCTGCAATCGAACCCGGTCGTGCCGGGCCTCGGCTTTCCGCTCAACAGCCGGGCGCAGATGTTCTGGCTGGAAGATGGCCTGCCCTCATCCCTGCGCCCCGGCACACGTCCGCGAACCACACTGACCCCGTCACTGGCCGAAAAGGATGGCACCCGCATCGCCTTTGGCACGCCCGGCGGCGACCAGCAGGATCAATGGCAACTGATCTGGTTCCTGCGCTACGTCCATCACGGGCTGGGGATGCAGCAGGGCATGGATGCGCCGCTGTTTCATTCGATGCATTTCCAATCCAGCTTTTACCCGCGTCAGGCCAAGCCCGCCGAGATCATGGTCGAACCCGGCTTCGGGGCTGAGGTCATCGACGATCTGCGCGCCCGCGGCCACAAGGTCACCGTATCGGACCCCTGGTCCATCGGTCGGCTGACAGCCGCGCGGCGCGAACCCAATGGCATGCTGACCGCCGCTGCCACCCCGCGCCTGATGCAGGCCTATGCGGTGGGGCGCTAGGCGATGGAGGGGTTGAGCACAGGCACTTTGCTGGAACTGGCCGCCGTTGCCGTCGGCGCCGGCATGGCGGGCGGTGTATTGGCCGGTCTGCTGGGCGTGGGTGGTGGCATCGTCATTGTCCCCGCGCTTTATTTCGCGCTGACCCTGTCGGGGATGGAGGGCGACATTGCGATGAAAATCGCGGTCGGCACCTCGCTGGCGACGATAGTTTTCACCTCGCTGGCCTCCAGCCTCGGGCACTACAAACGCGGCGCGATCGATACCGGGCTGCTCAAACTATGGGCACCCTCGATCCTGATCGGTGTGGTGTTGGGCAGCCTCTTGGGGGGCTATGTCTCGGGCAAGGTGCTGATCGCTGTCTTCGCGACCGTGGCGCTGCTGGTGTCAGCCGACATGATCCTGCGCAAGGGCCGCGCCGATCCGGAACCGCGCAGCTTCAGCAAACCCGTCTGGGCGTTCTTTGGCGTCATTACCGGCACACTCAGCGCCATGATGGGCATCGGGGGCGGCACCATTGGTGTGCCGCTGTTGAACTTTCTGGGCTATGATATCCGCCGCGCGGTCGGCACCTCGGCAGCCATCGGCTTTCTGATCGGTCTGCCCGGCGCGCTGATCTATGCCCTCAGCGGCCTTGGCGCAGAGGGGCTGCCGCCCTTTTCCCTGGGCTATGTGAACCTGCTGGCGGCGGCGGTGATCATTCCGCTGACCACCACCTTCTCGCAATTCGGGGTCAAGCTGGCCCATTCGATCCCGCGCAGGGCTCTGCGGCTGGCCTTTGGTGGCTTTCTTCTAATCACCGCCACGCGAATGTTCATCGACCTGTTTTCAGGCTGACGCCGCCAACCCGCAGGCGGTTCAGTTCGCTTGCGGGTTTTCCTCATCCGCGCCAGCCGAGGATTGCGCCTCGTCCAGCGCCGCGCCGACGGCCAGGCTGGTCGCGGTCGGGTTGATGAGCGTATAGCCGCCCTGTTCTTGCGCGCTCAGCGAACGGCGACGCGTCATGCGCCACCCACCATAGGCCGCCAACAGAGCCAGCAGCACGCCCATATAGACCCAGAACCCGTCAGGGCCGATCCCTGCCATCAGCCAGCCGGTGACCATCGGCCCGATGATCGAGCCCACGCCATTGATGAACAAGAGCCCGGCAGAGGCCGAAGCCATATCGGACTGATCCAGATAGTCGTTGGTATAGGCCAGAAGCAGCGCATAGATCGGGTTGGCCACGCCGCCGATGATTGCGGCAATGATCGTCATGCCCCAGATATTCAGGTCCAGCGTGACCACCACAACAATGGCAAGTGCACCGATGACCGAAAGGCCCATGATCAGTTTGCGTCGGTCATAGCGATCTGACAGCCAGCCAATCGGATATTGAACCGCCAGCCCACCGATATAGATCGCGGCCACAAAGGTCGAAATCTGGCGCACCGACATGCCGACCTCGGCGCCCCAGACCGAGGACATGCCAAACAGCGCCGAGAAGACGCCACCGATCAGGAAAACGCCGATACAGCCAAGCGGCGAGGCACGATAGAGGCGACCAAAGCTCATCCGTTTGTTGGTTTCAAAGGCCGGGACGGGCTGGGCCGACAGCAGGATCGGCGTGAAGGACAAAGAGACCAGCACCGAGGGGATGACAAAGAGCAGGAAGTCCCTGGGATCGCCCAGGTTCAGCAGAAACTGCGCCGACACGACGCCCATCATCTGCACCATCATATAGGCCGACAGCGCCTGTCCCCGCTTTTCATTCGAGGTGCCCGCGTTCAGCCAGCTTTCGCCGGTGATATAAACGCCGCAAAAGCTGAACCCGATGATAAAGCGCAACACCGACCACGCGATCCAGTTGGGCGCGACGGCGTAAAGGACCAGCACCGCCGAGATCAGCGAACCCAGCGCCGCAAAAACCCGGATATGGCCGACCGTGCCGATCATCCCCGGCACGACCAGACTGCCCAGCAGGAAGCCGCCGTAATAGGTCGACATGACGAAGGACATCTGCAGTGTCGGGATCCCCTCGATCCCGCCGCGAATACCCAGCAGCGTTCCCTGCATGCCGT
The DNA here is from genome assembly GCF_002847305.1 of Paracoccus tegillarcae. Lineage (NCBI taxonomy): Bacteria > Pseudomonadati > Pseudomonadota > Alphaproteobacteria > Rhodobacterales > Paracoccaceae > Paracoccus > Paracoccus tegillarcae. The sequence continues at coordinate 182,626 of NZ_CP025408.1, forward strand.
TGCCGACCATCAGCAGCAGGATGCCAAGAAGCAAAGGCCAGGTAGAGCGGACAACCGAGTTCATGTCACAACGTCCATCGACAAGAGAAAAAGGGGGAAAGGGTCAGAAAGCCTGCCCTAGCCCTGCTCAGTCGCCGATGCCAGCCCGAAAGCGACCGTCCGGGATCAACAGCGACGCATCCCCATAACTGAAAAATCTATACCGTTCATGAACGGCATGATCATATATTTCCTGTATTTTTTCTACGCCCATCAGCGCCGAGACCAGCATCAGCAGGGTCGATTTCGGCAGATGGAAATTCGTCATCAACCCATCGGTCACCATGAAGTGATAGCCCGGATAGATGAAGATGTCGGTCGTGCCCTCGAATGCCTCGACGCGGCCGTCCTGTGTCGCGGCTGATTCGATCAATCGCAGCGCGGTGGTCCCTACCGGGATCACCCGCCGCCCTGCCGCCCTGGCCGCATTGATCTGCGCAGCCGCATCCGCCGTGACCTCGCCCCATTCAGCATGCATCCGGTGGGTGGTTACGTCCTCGACCTTGACCGGCAGAAACGTCCCCGCGCCGACATGCAGGGTGACGTGGACGAAGTCGACGCCGCGATCCGCCAGCGCCTGCAGCAGGGCGGCGTCGAAATGCAGGCTGGCGGTCGGCGCGGCAACGGCACCCTGCCGCGCGGCCCAGACCGTCTGGTAATCCTGATGATCCTGCTGATCGGGTGCCCGCTGCGCCGCGATATAGGGCGGCAGCGGCATCGCACCTACCTGCTGCAGCGCCGCATCAAAAGCCTCGCCTGCGGCATCGAATCGCAGGCGCAATTCGCCGCCCGCGATCTCGGCCACTTCGGCGGACAGGGCCTGGCCAAAGCGGATCACCTCGCCCTCGCGCAATTTGCGCAGGGGCTTGGCCAATGCCCGCCACCCATCGGCGGCAGGCTCCAACAGGGTGATCTCGACCCGGGCCACCGCCTCGCCCTGGCCTGTCTGACGGCTGCGCGTGCCGGTCAGCCGCGCTGGAATTACCTTGGTGTCGTTCAGGACCAGCAGATCGCCGGGCTGCAAAATCTGTGGCAGGTCAAAGACATGGCGGTCAGAGATCACGCCCCCCTCGGCCAGCAGCATCCGCGCCGCGCTGCGCGGGCGGGCCGGACGCGTGGCGATCAGCGCGTCTGGCAGATCGAAATCGAAATCGTTCAGTTTCATGGGCGGGCTTCTGCGCCCTCGGACTGCAACGGTCAAGGCAGCAGATCACCAAGTGAAAGACTAAGACTTTACTTCTCCGACAGATTTGCTAAGAATTCACGCATCAGGAGCCCATCATGATCGTCTGTCACTGCACCGGTATCACCGATCACGACATCCGCGCTGCGGTTGACTGGATGCGCGCGGCTGATCCCGAGACGATCATCACCCCCGGCAAGATCTATCATGCGCTTGGCAGGCGCGCCGATTGCGGCGGCTGCATGCCGCTTTTGCTGGACACCATGCGTCATTGCGATAGCTTCGGCGTGGCCCCGCCGATTCTGCGGGACAATTCACATCGCATGAAGGGGACGCAGCATGAAGGGCGACGCCAAGGTCATCGAATACCTCAATTCGGCACTAAGATCTGAACTTACGGCCGTCAGCCAGTACTGGCTGCATTACCGCCTGCAAGAAGATTGGGGTTATGGCCGCATCGCCGATAAATCCCGCGCCGAATCCATCGAAGAGATGAATCACGCCGACCGGCTGATCCAGCGCATCCTCTTTCTTGAAGGTCATCCGAACCTGCAAAAGCTGGACCCGCTGCGGATCGGCGAAAACCCCAAGGAAACGCTGGAGGCCGATCTGGCAGGCGAGCATGATGCGCGCAATCTTTACATCGAGGCGCGCGATCACTGCGAAAAGGTTGGCGACTATGTCAGCAAGGCATTGTTCGAGGATTTGATCGGCGATGAAGAGGGTCATATCGACTACCTCGAAACCCAGATCGAACTGCACACTACGATCGGTGCGGAAAACTATGGCTTGTTGAACGCCAAGCCCGCCGACGAGGCAGAATAAACACAGATGGGGGCTGCCGCCCCCGTCCGTCCGCTGGCCGGCCTCCCCCGCGGATATTTCGATGAAGAAGAACGCGGTGTGATGCCGATGCGTTGCCGGTGTCAGGCCAGCCAGCTTTCGGCCAGTGCGGGCAGGTCATCGAAGTGATCCAGCAGCGCATCTGGGCCAAGCCGCGCAATTCCAGCACCTTCAGGGCCGAAACTGACCAGCGCAACCTTGACGCCGGCGGCTGCCGCGGTCTTGCGGTCGGTGTCCGTATCGCCCAGCAGGAAAGAGCGACCGACCTCGCCGCCGGCCGCCGCGACGGCCGCCTTGTAGGGCGCGGGATCGGGCTTGCGGACGGGCAGCGTGTCGGCGCCGATCAGACTGGCAAACGCGTCCCGAATGCCCAGTTGGTCCAGTAGCGCATGGGCCAGTCCCTCGGGTTTGTTGGTACAGACCGCAAGTCGATGCCCCTGCCCCGCCAGGGCATCGAGCGCCGCGACCACGCCGGGATAGAGCTGGGTACAGGTCGCGATATTGGCGGCGTAGTGTTCCAGCAGGCGCGGGTAGTCGTCACCCTCGGCCCCCGGCGGCAACAGGCTGTTGCCGGACATGCGCCCGTAACCTTCGCGCAGCATCGCGCGCCCGCCCTGGAACGCGATCAGACTGTCGGCCACCGGGTCCAGCAGATCACCAAGGCCGCGCGCCCGAAAACAGGCGTTGGCGGCCCCGATCAGGTCAGCCGAGGTATCGGCGAGCGTCCCATCGAGGTCAAAAACCACCGTTCCGGCCATGCTGCTGTAACCTTCCGTAAAGATGTTTGAACGCACAGGCCCTTTCGCCCGTGCTGGTGCTTGGTTAGAACGCGCCGAAAAGAAAGACAAACAAACAGGCATCCCATGTCCGATACACCCGTCGCACTCATCATCCTGGCCGCAGGCCAGGGCAGCCGGATGCAATCGGATCTGCCGAAGGTTCTGCACCGTCTTGGCGGCGTGCCACTGGTCGGTCATGCGCTGGCCGCGGGACGCGGTCTTGAGCCGGAACAGGTTGTCGTGGTCGCCGGCCATGGCGCCGATCTGGTCACCAAGGCGGTCGCCAAGCTGGAACCGGAGGCCGGGATCGCCCTGCAGACCGAACAGCTGGGCACCGGGCACGCCGTGCAGCAGGCGATGCCGCTGCTGGAGGGCTTTGCGGGCAAGGTGATCGTGCTTTATGGCGACACCCCCTTTATCTCGGAAACGACGCTGGAGGCATTGGCCGCGCATAAATCCGATGTGGTCGTGCTGGGCTTTGAGGCCGCCGATCCGGGCCGCTATGGCCGGCTGGTCGTCAACGATCAGGGTTTGCAGCGGATTGTCGAATACAAGGACGCCGATGCCGCCACGCGCCAGATCGCGCTGGTGAATTCCGGCGTCATGGCGCTGGATGCGGCCCTGCTGCGCGAGTTGATCGGCAATCTGGGCAATGACAACGCCTCGGGTGAATACTACCTGACAGATCTGGTGCAACTGGCACGCGAGGCAGGCCGGCGCGCCGATGTCGTCACCTGCGACGAGACCGAAACGCTTGGCATCAATACGCGCGCCGAACTTGCCGCCGCAGAGGCCGCCTTTCAGGCTCGCAGACGCACCGAGGCGCTGGAAAACGGCGTCACGCTGATCGAGCCCGCCACCGTCTGGTTTGCGCTGGACACGACCATCGGACGCGACGCGGTGATCGGTCAGAATGTCGTCTTTGGTCCCGGCACCACAATCGAAAGCGGCGCCGAAATCCTGCCCTTCTGCCATCTGGAAGGCTGCCATATCGCCTCGGGGGCAAAGGTCGGTCCCTTTGCACGGCTGCGGCCTGGTGCGGAACTGGGCGGAGATGTGCGTGTGGGCAATTTCGTCGAGATCAAGAACAGCGTCCTGGACGAGGGCGCCAAGGTCGGCCATCTGACCTATCTGGGCGACACGCATGTGGGCGAGTTCGCCAATATCGGCGCAGGCACGGTGACCTGCAACTATGACGGGGTGATGAAGCATCGCACCGAGATCGGCGCAAATGCCTTTATCGGCAGCGACACGATGCTGGTTGCACCGGTTCGCGTAGGCGCCGGTGCCATGACGGCATCAGGCAGCGTCATCACGCAGAACATTCCCGACGAAGCGCTGGGCATGGCCCGTGCGCGTCAGATCAACAAGGCCGGCCTTGCCACGCGGATCATGGCGGCGCTGCGGGTCAGGAAGGATAACAAGTAAATGTGTGGTATCATCGGCATTCTGGGCAAGCACGAAGTTGCCCCGCAACTGGTCGAGGCGCTGAAGCGGCTGGAATATCGCGGCTATGACAGTGCCGGCGTGGCCACCATCGACGCAAGCGGCCAACTGGATCGCAGGCGCGCGGTGGGCAAACTGGTCAACCTGAGCGACCGACTGGTGCATGAGCCGCTGTCTGGCCATTCGGGCATCGGCCACACACGATGGGCCACACATGGTGCCCCGACCGAGGTGAACGCACATCCCCATCGCCATGGTCCCGTCGCCGTCGTGCATAACGGTATTATCGAGAATTTCCGCGACCTGCGCCAAGAGTTGATCGCCGCTGGCCTGACGCCTGAATCAGACACCGATACCGAAACCGTCGCATTGCTGACCGCGCATCACATGGCGCAGGGCATGGCGCCGATCGAGGCCGCGCGGGCCACGCTGGCACGGCTGCATGGCGCCTTTGCGCTGGCATTCCTGTTCGATGGCGAAGACGATCTGATGATTGCCGCACGCAAGGGCAGCCCGCTGGCCATTGGCCACGGCGATGACGAAATGTTCGTGGGCTCGGATGCGGTGGCGCTGTCGCCCTTTACCGATCGCATCACCTATCTTGAAGAAGGCGACCACGCCGTTCTGACGCGCGAAGGCGCCAAGATCTTCGACGCTCAAGGCCAGCAGACCAATCGCGATATCACCCGGATCGACGTCGGTGCCACGGCAATCGACAAGGGCGGCTATCGGCATTTCATGGCCAAAGAGATCGCCGAACAGCCCTCTGTTCTGGGCGATGTTCTGAACCACTATATCAAGGATGGCCGGATCGTCCTGCCCGATGGTCTGGATTTCGCCGGCGTTGACCGGCTGACGCTGGCCGCCTGCGGCACGGCCTATCTGGCGGGATATGTGGCGAAATACTGGTTCGAACGTCTGGCCGGATTGCCCTGCGATCTGGATGTCGCGTCCGAATTCCGCTATCGTGAGCCGCCCTTGTCCGGGAAAAGCTGGGGCATCTTTATCAGCCAATCGGGTGAAACGGCGGACACGCTGGCCGCGCTGCACTATGCGCAGGACCGGGTGGCCAAGACCATCGGCGTGGTCAATGTGGGCACCTCGGCCATCGCGCGCGATACCGATATCGCGCTGCCGACCATGGCCGGTATAGAGGTCTGCGTGGCCTCGTCGAAGGCCTTTACCTGCCAGTTGGCCGTGCTGGCCGTGCTGGCGATCAAGGCCGCGCAGGACCGTGGCCGCCTGACCGACGAAGAGGCCGCCCGCCATATCGACGACCTGCGTTCCATCCCTGCCCTCTTGAACCAGGCGCTGACCGTCAGCGACGAATGCCGCGCGCTGGCCGACTGGCTGGCAGAGGCGCAGGACGTCCTGTATCTGGGCCGGGGTGCACTTTACCCCGTTGCACTTGAGGGCGCGCTAAAGCTGAAAGAGCTTAGCTATATCCACGCCGAAGGCTATGCGTCGGGCGAATTGAAACACGGCCCCATCGCACTGATCGACCGCAATGTGCCGGTCGTGGTCGTGGCCCCGCGTGACGCACTGTTCGAAAAGACCGTGTCCAATATGCAAGAGGTCATGGCTCGGCATGGCCAGGTGCTGCTGGTCTCGGATGCGCAGGGCATTGCCGAGGCGGGCGACGGCATCCGCGCCGGGCTGACCATGCCCACCGGCGGCGGCCTGTTCCAGCCGATCCTTTACGCGGTGCCCATGCAATATCTGGCCTACCACACAGCCGTCGCCAAGGGCACCGATGTGGATCAGCCGCGCAACCTCGCCAAGTCGGTGACGGTGGAATAGATCCGGTGAAGTGGCGGCGCGATCTTTGAAGAAACAATAAGGTTCTTACCTCCACGACAAAGTTCGCAACGAAATGGACCTGCACCGGTTTCGTTCCGGTCTTCTGAGAGCGATGCTTGAGGTGCCCCTGGTTTCCCAGACACCTGCCTCGTTCAGTTTCTGCTGTCTTACTTCGAAGTCACCCTGGCCAGTTCCCGCTTCAAACGCCGGTTCTCGGCTTCGTGGTCTCCGCCCGGCTTTGGTGACGGTTCAGCAAACAGCCTTCAAGCAGACGCACGCGATTTCTAAAAAATTATGCTGCGGTCACAGCACAAGGGTTTCCTGCCCCGCAAGTGACTGCTTCAAAGTAACAACGTCGCGCCGTCCCACCAACTCCTGCAATTCGCGCAACATCTCTTAACCCATCCCGAACCGCACGCGCGCAGCCTGTGTACAGGTAGTGTACGCCCTGTGTACGCGCGGTGTACGGATGTCACAGCCAAAAACCCAGCATTTGCTGGCATTTCCGCGTCAACCTCCGGGCGGTGTTGCGCAACAGCGTGCGCTGTGGTTGCACCGCAAAGGGTTAACCAGCCGCACCCAGATGGATGACCCGATCCATCCGTCCCGCCAACTCATGGTTATGGGTCGCGATCAGCGCGCTTAGCCCGGTCTCGCGCACCAGATCCATCAACACGCCAAACACCTTGTCCGAGGTTTCGGGATCAAGGTTGCCCGTCGGCTCATCCGCCAATAGCAGAGCCGGCGCATTGGCCAGAGCGCGGCAGAACGCCACCCGCTGTTGTTCGCCGCCCGACAATTCGGCGGGCCTGTGATCCGCGCGATGCGACAGACCCACCCGGTCGAGCAATTCACCCGCACGGGCAGCGGCCGCGCCCTGCCCCGTGCCATTGGCCAGTTGCGGCAGGATGATGTTTTCGGCGGCCGAGAATTCCGGCAGCAGGTGGTGGAACTGATAGACGAACCCCACATCGACACGGCGAGCCTCGGTCCGGGCCTTGTCGCCAAGATCGGTCATGTCGCGGCCTTGCAGGACCACGCGGCCCGTATCGGTGGTGTCCAGCAGACCGGCAATATGCAGCAGCGTGGACTTGCCCGAACCAGAAGGCGCGACCAGTGCCACGACCTCGCCGCGCGCAACGGTCAGATCGAACGCGCGCAGCGCCTCGACGGGCGCGGGGCCGTCCGCGCCATAGGTCTTGGATACGCCGTCCAGTCGCAAAACATCACTCATAGCGCAGGGCCTCGACCGGGTTCATCCGCGCAGCGCGGCGCGCGGGAAAGATGGTGACGATGAAGGACAGCGTCAGCGACAAGGCCACCGCGCGGAAGATATCCCAGCCTCGCAGATCGGCGGGCAGACGGTAGATGCCGCGCACCTCGGGCTGCCACGCGCCGCCCCCGGTCAGCGCGTTCAGCGCCGCCATGATGCTGTCGACATTCAGCGCCAGCAGCACCCCCAGCAGCACACCGATCATCGTTCCGATCACGCCCGTAAAAGCACCGCAGAGGATAAACACCCGCAGCACAGCGCCCTCGGTCAGGCCCATCGTGCGCAGGATGCCGATATCGCGGCCCTTGTTCTTGACCAGCATGATCAGCCCCGAGGTGATGTTCATCGACGCGATCAGCACCAGCACAGAAAGGATCACGAACATCACGTCGTCCTCCATATCCAGTGCCGACAGGAACGAGCCCGATGCGTCTTTCCAGGTCCAGACCAGCGCTCCCTCGCCCGCGGTTTGCAGCAGCGGCACGGTCCAGTCGCCCACCCTTTCGGGATCATCGACAAAGACCTGAATTTCATCGACCGCGCCCTCGCGGTTGAAATAGCTCTGCGCCTCGGTCAGCGGCATATAGATGCGGGTGCGGTCGATATCATAGCGCCCGGCGCTGAAGATATAGGTCACGTCATAGGCGTTGACGCGCGGCGTGGTGCCAAAGGCGGTCTTGGCGCCATCGGGGGCGATCAGCTTGATCTTGTCGCCGATCCCCAGGTTCAGTTCGCGCGCAATACCGCTGCCTATGGCAACGCCCCGATCGAAATTGGCCAGATCGCCCGCCGAGGTCGCAGGATCTGTGATGCGCGGCATCGCGGCCAGCGCCGCGTCGCTGACGCCGAACACCTCGGCCACGTTCGAACTGTCGCCCGCCGTGGCCATCACCTGCCCTTTGACAACCGCATCCGCCCGCGTCACGCCGGGCAGTGCCGCGACCTGCGCGGTCATCGCGTCGTAATCCTCGATCACGCCGGCCTGGGTATAGACCTCATCGGTCAGTTCATTGGTGAAACTGGTCGATGCCATATACAGCGTCGTATGCGCATTGGCGCCCAGGATCGTGTCGACGAACTCGGCCCGAAACCCCGACCTCACCGCCAGAGTCGCGATCAGGGCCATGACGCCAAGCGCGATCCCGATCAGGCTGATCCAGGTCATCACGCTGACCCCGCCCTCGGCGCGGCGGGCGCGCAGATAGCGCCAGGCGATCATGAATTCATAGCGCGAGAAAGGTGCTGGGCTGGACATCGGCTGACCTTGCAAAAATCGCGCAGACCCTGACCGCGCGCCTTCGAAAGATCAAGCCGACAATGGCGTGAGCATTTGTTTCCAGTGCAAATACTCATGTTGCGGTGCCGCCAATCAGATGCCACAAGATATGCCATGGCCAAGCCCGTCAACGCCTTTACCTGCACCGCCTGCGGCGCCTCCCACAAGAAATGGGCCGGGCGCTGCGAGGCCTGTGGCGAATGGAACAGCATCAGCGAAGAGGCGCCCTTGTCGCAAGGCCCCGGCCGTGGCCTTGGCGCCGCAAAAGGCCGCGCGGTGCCGCTGTCGCCGCTGACCAGCGACGAGGCACCGCCGCCCCGCACTGATAGCGGCATGGCCGAGTTGGACCGGGTACTGGGCGGCGGGTTGGTGCCGGGCAGCGCGATCCTTGTGGGTGGCGATCCGGGCATCGGCAAATCGACCCTGCTGCTGCAGGGTGCTGCGGCTTTTGCGCGGCGCGGGTTGCAGGCGGTCTATATCAGCGGCGAAGAGGCCGGCGCCCAGATCCGCCTGCGCGCGCAACGTCTGGGCCTGACCGACGCCCCGATGCGATTGGGCACCGAAACCAATCTGCGCGACATCCTGACCACGCTGGATCAGGAACGCCCCGATCTTGCGGTGATCGATTCCGTTCAGACCCTTTGGTCCGATCAGGTCGAGGCCGCACCCGGCAGCGTGGCACAGGTCCGCGCGGCCGCACACGAATTGGTGACCTTTGCCAAAAGCCGGGGCGTCTCGGTGGTGCTAGTCGGCCATGTCACCAAAGAGGGCCAGATCGCTGGCCCCCGCGTGGTCGAGCACATGGTCGATACCGTGCTTTATTTCGAGGGCGAACGCGGCCACCAGTTCCGCATCCTGCGCAGCGTCAAGAACCGGTTCGGCCCCGCAGGCGAGATCGGCGTCTTCGAGATGACCGGCGCAGGTCTGGCCGAGGTGTCAAACCCCTCGGCCCTGTTCCTCAGCGAACGTGGCCAGCCCAGCCCGGGCAGCGCGGTTTTTGCAGGCATAGAAGGCACGCGCCCGGTGTTGACCGAAATTCAGGCGCTGGTCGCCCCTTCCACATTGGCCAGCCCGCGCCGCACCGTTGTCGGCCTGGACAGTGGTCGCGTCAGCACCATTCTTGCGGTTCTGGAATCGCGCTGCGGCATTCCCTTCGCGGGGCTGGATGTGTTTCTGAACGTCGCGGGTGGAATGCGGGTCAACGAACCCGCCGCCGATCTGGCCATCGCAGGCGCGCTGTTGAGCGCGCGAGAGGACAGCGCACTGCCCGCCGACTGTGTCCTTTTCGGTGAGATCAGCCTGTCTGGCGCACTACGTCCCGTCGCTCAGGCGGAAAACAGGTTGAAAGAGGCGCAAAAACTTGGTTTTTCACAAGCGATTTTGCCCGAAGCCCGGAAGGTCGAGGGTGAGACCGGTATGTCCCTCATGGGGATTTCCGATCTGACAGGATTTGTGGGTGATGTATTCGGCGCCGGCTGAACCCCCTGAAAACAAGGAAACCGGCGCAAGGGCAGGATAAATGGACGGCTTTACCCTCATCGACGGCATCGTTGCCGCGGTTATCATTCTATCGGCCATATTGGCCTATTCGCGCGGCTTCGTGCGCGAATCACTGGCCATTCTGGGCTGGATCGGTGCGGCCATCCTGGCCTTTCTGTTCGCAGCCACGATGCGCCCGCTGATCGCGCAGATCCCGTTTTTGCGTGATTTTCTGGGCGACAATTGCGAACTCAGCATGATCGCGGGCTTTGCCGTGGTCTTTGCACTGGCACTGGTGGTCTTTTCGATCATCACCCCGCTGTTTTCGTCAGTGGTGCAGCGCTCTGCGCTAGGCGGCGTCGATCAGGGCATGGGCTTCCTGTTCGGCGTGGCGCGCGGGGTGCTGTTGGTCGCGGTGGCCTTCATCATCTATGATCGAGTGATCACCACCGAGGGCGTCACCATGGTCGACAACTCTCGCTCTGCGCAGGTTTTTGCACGCCTCGGCAATCAGATGAATGACAGCCTGCCGGATGATGCACCGGGCTGGATCGAAAGCCGCTACGAGCAACTGGTCGGCAGCTGCGGCGGCACCGCCACCGAGGTTGACGCAACCCAGACGCCCCCAGCCAGCAACTGAGCCAGGCTGATCAAAGGCTCGGCCCGGTCCTGGTAACAGGCCAATGACAAAATCACGCCCCCGTCACCACGCGGGGGCGTGACTTTTGGTCGGTGCCCCCCTACATAGCGAACGAACCCGCGCAAAACCCCGGAAAGCAGATGACCCAGATGCAACCTTTCCTGGCCCATCCGTTCGATTCGGACCGCCTGCATGAAGAATGTGGCGTCTTTGGCGTCACCGGCGTGACCGAAGCCGCCAGTTTCGTGGCCCTCGGGCTGCACGCCCTGCAACATCGCGGACAAGAGGCCGGCGGCATCGTCGCCCATGATGCCGGGCAAGGCTTTAACAGCGCCCATCGCTTTGGCTATGTCCGTGACAATTTCACCAAATCCGACGTGATGGACACGCTGCCCGGGCCGCTGGCGATTGGCCATGTGCGCTATTCCACCGCCGGGACCAAGGCCAATACCGCGATCCGCGACGTGCAGCCCTTCTTTGGCGAGTTTCACATGGGTGGCTGCGCCATCGCCCATAACGGCAACATCACCAATGCCGCGGCGCTGCGCCGAGAGTTGATCGAGCGCGGCAGCATCTTTCAATCCTCATCCGACAGCGAATGCATCATTCACCTGATGGCGCGCTCGATCCAGCGCAACATTCCCGAACGGATGAAAGACGCTCTGCGCCGCGTCGAGGGTGCCTTCAGCGTCATCGCCATGACCCGCACCAAGCTGATCGGCGTGCGCGACTCGTTGGGCGTGCGTCCGCTGGTCCTGGGCAAGATCGGCGATGACGGCTTTGCGCTGGCGTCGGAAACCTGCGCGCTGGACATTATCGGCGCAGAGTTCGTCCGCGAGATAGAGCCGGGCGAGATGGTCGTCATCTCAAAGGGCAAGATCGAATCCAGCCGCCCCTTTGGTCCCTCGACAGGTCGGTTCTGCATCTTCGAGCATGTCTATTTCAGCCGCCCCGATTCGATCATCGGCGGCCGTTCGGTCTATGAAACGCGCCGCCAGATCGGCGTCGAACTGGCCCGCGAGGCCCCGGTAGAGGCCGATCTGGTCTGCCCTGTTCCCGACAGCGGCACCCCGGCTGCCATCGGCTACGCGCAGGAATCGGGGATCCCCTACGGCATGGGGATCATCCGCAACCAGTATATGGGCCGCACCTTCATCGAGCCGAGCGAACAGATCCGCAATATGGGCGTCCGGCTCAAGCTGAACGTCAATCGCTCGCTCATCGCGGGCAAGCGGGTCGTGCTGGTCGACGATTCGGTCGTGCGTGGCACCACCAGTCGCAAGATCAAGGACATGATCCTCGATGCCGGCGCCGCCGAGGTGCATTTCCGCATCGCCAGCCCGCCAACGGCATGGCCCTGTTTTTACGGTGTCGACACACCTGATCGTGAAAAGCTGCTGGCCGCGCAGATGACAACCGAGGAAATGCGCACATGGATCGGCGTCGATTCGCTGTCATTCGTATCGCTGAACGGTCTTTACCGGGCCGTGGGCGAGGCGCGCGGACGCAACGCTGACAATCCGCAATATTGCGACGCCTGCTTTTCAGGCGATTATCCGGTCGCCCCCTTCGATCAGCTGGAACGTGGTTTCCGCATGAAACAGGGCTCTGAGACCGCGCACGCCGCAGAATAGCCCGGCACCGGCCTGCGGCGATCCTACCAATGCGGCGGGCGCTGATCTGCCACAGGCACCGATCCACCGGCATCCAGCTCTCGCTCGGCGGCGGCGCGCAGCAGGGCCTCGACCCGCCGGGTCAGCCGCGCAATCTCGGCGTCCTGCCGTGCGACCACCTCGGACAGGTCATCCACCACACGGGTCAGATGGGCCATCGCCTCTTCCAAGGCCTCGCTGCGCTTGTCCATGCCGGTCCCCTCCGGTAAAGCAGCCACGGACCGGCCAAAGGCGATCATCATGGCAAAAGATCAAAAAAAGCAGCCCCGTCCCAAGGCGGAAACGCCAAAGGGCTTTCGTGACTATTTCGGCGCTGACGTGACCGAACGCAAGCAGATGCTGGATGCGATTGCCGCCGTCTACCATCGCCACGGCTTTGATCCGCTGGAAACCAGTGCCGTCGAGACGGTTCAGGCATTGGGCAAGTTTCTGCCCGATGTGGATCGGCCCAATGCGGGCGTGTTCGCATGGCAGGAAGAGGCCGTTCCCGGCGGCGGCACGGCAGGCGACTGGCTGGCCCTGCGCTATGATCTGACGGCGCCCCTGGCCCGCGTGGCCGCGCAGTTCCGCAACGATCTGCCCAGTCCCTACCGGCGCTATGCGATGGGGCCTGTCTGGCGCAACGAAAAGCCCGGACCGGGGCGGTTCCGGCAGTTCTATCAATGCGACGCCGATACGGTGGGCAGCGCATCGGTGGCCGCCGATGCCGAGATTTGCGCCATGCTTGTGGACGCGTTGGAAGCCGTCGGCATCGCGCGCGGCGATTACCTCGTGCGGGTCAACAACCGCAAGGTCCTGAACGGCATCATGGAAACCGCCGAAATCCGCCCCGATCAGGCCGACGATGTCCTGCGCCAGATCGACAAATTCGACAAGGTCGGACGCGATGGCGTGCTGGCCCTGCTGACCACCGGCCGCAAGGACAACAGCGGCGCCGAGATCGGCGGCGTCGGGCTGGCAGATGCGCAGGCAGCCCCGGTGCTGGCCTTTCTGACCTCGAAAGGCCACGACAACGCCGCGACACTTGCCAATCTGCGCGACGCCGTTGGCAGTTCCGAAATGGGCGCCGAGGGCGTGGACGAACTGGCCCAGATCGCAGACATGCTGGCCGCCATGGGCGTGGCCGAGGATCGCGCCGTTATCGACCCCTCGATCGTGCGCGGACTTGGCTATTACACAGGCCCGGTCTTCGAGGCCGAACTGACCTTTGAAATCCTCGACGAAAAGGGCCGCAAACGGCAATTCGGCAGTGTCGCGGGCGGTGGCCGCTATGACGGGCTGGTCGAACGCTTTACCGGGCAGAAAGTCCCCGCCACCGGCGTCAGCATCGGCGTGGACCGGCTGCTGGCGGCCCTGCGCGCCAAGGGCTTGTCGGGCGGCGAAAGCGCCGGCCCGGTCGTCGTCACCGTCATGGACCGTGACCGGATGGGCGATTATCAGGCCATGGCTGCGGAACTGCGCGCCGCAGGCATCCGCGCCGAGGTCTACCTGGGCAACCCCAAGAACTTTGGCAACCAATTGAAATACGCCGACAAACGTCAATCGCCCGTCGCCGTCATCCAGGGCGGGGACGAGTCCGAACGCGGCGTTGTCCAGATCAAGGATCTGGTCCTTGGCGCGCGTATCGCAGCCGAGGCCAGCCATGAGGAATGGAAGGCCCAGCCCGCCCAGACCGAGGTCCCGCGCGATCAGCTTGTCGCCGAAGTCAGGCGCATACTGGGATGACCGGCAAACGCGAGAAACAACTGGTCGGCCAGCGCCTTCTGGCTGCCTTCCGCGACGCGGGTGCCGTCGAGGTCGCCCCCGATATCCTGCTGCCGGCCGAGACGCTGCTGGATCTCTACGGCGAGGATATCCGCGCCCGCGCCTATCTGACCGATGACCCGTTGCGCGGCGAGGTGGCCCTGCGCCCCGATTTCACCGTACCGGTCGTGCAGATGCACATGGAAAACGGCGCTGAACCCGCGCGCTATTGCTATCTGGGCGAGATCTTTCGCAAGCAGGATCCCGGCGAAACCCGGCCCGATCAGCCACGCGACAACGAATATCTGCAAGCAGGCTTCGAACTGTTCAGCCGCGATACTGACGCCGATGCCGAGGTCTTTGCGCTGTTTTACCGATTGCTGGATGCATATGGGCTCAGCCCGGCGATCGGCGATATGGGCCTGTTGATGGATGCCGTGCGCGCCCTGCCTCTGCCCGCGCCGCGCCGCGATGCGCTGCTGCACCACATCTGGCGCCCTCGGCGCTTTGCCGCATTGCTGACCCGGTTTTCCGCGCCATCGACCGCACGCGCCTTCGCGCCCTCGGCGGCACCGTTGACCGGGCTGCGCGGCATGGATGAAATTCAGACCCGGCTGGACCGACTGGCCGCAGATGCCGATGTCGCGCCCCTGCCTGCCGAATGGGGCGACCGGCTGACGCGGCTCTTTGCCATCGCCGGCCCGGCACCCGATGCGATGAATGATCTGGCGCGTCTGAGCGATGACATCCCGGCGATCCAGCCCGCAATCGAACGATTGGCCGCGCGGCTCGACGCCATTGCCGCGCGCGGCATCGACACGCGCGGACTGCACTTCGACGCCAGCCACGGCCGCCAGACGATGGAATATTACGACGGCTTCACCTTCAGCTTCACGGCAGCCGACAGGTCCGACTGGCCACCGATCGCCTCGGGCGGGCGCTATGACGCGCTGACGGCACAACTGGGCAAAGCCGGTGCCATCCCCGCCGTGGGTGGCATTGTCCGCCCCGGCCTGATCGCAGAGCTAGAGGCCGCGCCATGCTGAAACTGGCCGTACCGTCCAAGGGGCGGCTGATGGAACAGTGCTTTGACTGGTTCTCGGATCGCGGCGTGACACTGTCGCGCAGTGGATCTGACCGGGAATATGCAGGCCGGGTCGAGGGCGCGGACAACCTGTCACTGGTGCTGCTGTCAGCGGGCGAAATCCCCCGCGAACTCGGTGCAGGCCGCGTCGATCTGGGCGTGACCGGCACCGATCTGGTGCGCGAAAAGCTGGCCGGATGGCGCAGCATGGTGACCGAGATCGCGCCGATGGGATTTGGCCATGCCGATCTGGTGCTGGCCGTGCCCGCAGGCTGGACCGACTGTGAGACGCTGGATGATTTTGCGGCCATCACCCGCGATTTTCACCGCGAGCACGGGTTTCGCCTGCGCATCGCCACGAAATATCACCGCCTCGTCCGCGCCTGGCTGTCCCAGCATGAGGTCGCTGACTACCGGCTGGTCGACAGTCAGGGCGCGACCGAGGGCACGGTTGCCAATCTGACCGCCGAAGCCATCGCCGACATCACCAGCAGCGGCGAAACTCTGCGTGCGAACCATCTGAAAATTCTGGATGAACAGCCTATCCTGCAGTCTCAGGCAACCCTCTTTGCCAGCCGCCTGGCAGCGCCGGATCAGATTGCCGCCTTCGCGCATCGGTTGGGGCAGTAGAGGCCGCTTTGCCGCGTCAGACGCGGATGCCGTTGCGCCCGGCCAGATCGGTAAAGAATTGCCAGGCCACACGGCCCGACCGCGCGCCGCGCGTCGCCTGCCATTCAATCGCCTGAGCGCGCAGATCTTCTTTGGCAATCTCGACGCCATAGGCATCGCAGTAGCCCTGAACCATCGCCAGATATTGATCCTGATCGCAGGGATGAAAGCCAAGCCACAGCCCGAAACGATCCGATAGCGATACTTTTTCCTCGACCGACTCGCCGGGCTGGATGGCCGTAGAGCGTTCGTTCTCGATCATGTCGCGCGGCATCAGATGGCGCCGGTTCGAGGTGGCATAGAGAATCACGTTCTCGGGCCGCCCCGCAATACCGCCATCCAGCACGGCTTTCAGCGATTTATACTGCGTATCGTCATGGCTGAAGGACAGGTCATCGGAAAACAGCACAAAGCGTCTGTCTGTGGCACTGCCCAGAATGGCCAGCAGCCGTCCGACCGAGCCCAGATCCTCGCGCGCGATCTCGACCAGGATCAGCGGCAAGCCCTCGGACACCGCCTGCGCATGGACAGCCTTGACCAGCGAGGACTTCCCCATCCCACGCGCGCCCCAAAGCAGCGCGTTATTCGCAGCCGCGCCACGCGCGAATTGCAGCGTGTTGGCCAGCAGGATGTCGCGCGCGCGGTCGATGCCGATCAGTTGCACCAGATCGACGCGGCTGACGGCACTTACCGGGTCAAGTCGGTCGGGATCGGGCTGCCAGATAAAGGCGGTCGCCTCGGTAAAGCTGGGCGGATCAGCGGGCACGGGCGCCATGCGTTCCAGCGCCTTGGCGATGCGGGTCAGGGCGTCACTCATCTATCGGTCTCGGCCTCGGGCTCGTCCTCGACCGGCTCGACCCACAGGCCCTGGGCACGCAATTCCGCCTCGCGCTTTCTTTCGATGCGGCGCACCAGCTGGATAGAGATCTCGTAAAGCCCGTAGACCACCACGAACAGCACAACCTGGCTGATCACATCGGGCGGCGTCACCAGTGCGGCCAGCACGAGAATTCCCAGCACCGCATACTTACGCATGCTGGCCAGCCCCTCGGCCGATGCCAGCCCCGCCTTGCCCATCAGCGTCAGCAAGACCGGCAGCTGGAACGACAGGCCAAAGGCCAGCAGGAACTTCATCGTCAGGCCAAGATATTCCTGCATCGAACCCTGAAAGGCGATGCCGGCGACCTGTTGCGTCTGCGTAATCTCGTCCGTCGTGGCGACGACCGGGCCCTGCTGAAAGCCGAGGAAAAAGTCATAGGCCATTGGCAGGATGATATAAAACGCAAAGCTCGCGCCCAGAAAGAACATCACGGGCGAAGCCACAAGAAACGGCAGGAAAGCCTGTTTTTCGTTGCGATACAGCCCCGGCGCGACAAAACGCCAAAGCTGATAGCCAATGATCGGGAACGCGAGGACGAAACCGCCGAAGAATGAAATATTGATCGCGGTGAAAAAGCCCTCTTGCAGCTTGATGATCTGCAACTGGCAATCCTGACCGCGCTCTGCCAACTCGCGGCAGATGGGCTGGGTCAGGAAATTATAGATCGGCTTCCACACGGTGTAGCACGCCACCATGGTCACGATGAAAGCCAGAATCGCCCAGATGATGCGGGTGCGAAGCTCGGCCAGATGCTCGATCAACGGTGCCGAACTGTCGTCTATCTGATCCTCGGGGCGGTTTGCTGTGGCCACTTCAGTCGTCTTTCATGTCCGAGCGCCGAACGGCGTGAATTCGACGCTGCCCGGTCGCGGGGCTTTTTTCAGCCACCATCGCGTCCCCGGCATCGGCGGCCGCAGGGCTGGCTGCGGCGACGGGGGTCGGTTGGGCAGTGTCGCCCGGATCACGCTTTGGCCCGGTTTTTTCACTGGGCTTCATCGGATCCCATTTCTCGAACTTGTTCGCGGCACGGTCCAGCGCATCTAGTCCAAGATTTTTCTTTGACGTCAGCGATTTGACCTCGTGAATGGACTTGGCAGCCTCATCCAGGTCCGCGGATTTTGCCGCGTCGTCCATCGCCGAGGTAAATTCGCGCGCCATCGACCGCGCACGCGCGGTGAACCGCCCCAATTGGCGAAACAGTTGTGGCAAATCCTTGGGCCCCACGACGATCAGCGCGACAACGCCGATCAGCAGAAGCTCGCTCCAGCCAAGGTCCAGCATGGCGGATCGCTCCTGCGGCTCAGACCTTGTCCTTGGTCTCGACGGGGGTCGGCGTCACGTCGCGGGCGGTCTCGCCGGACACTTCGCGCGGCGCATCGGGGTCGCGCTCCATCTCGTCGGTGCTGTCTTTGACGCCGCGTTTGAAAGCGGTGATTCCCTTGCCGACCTCACCCATGAGCGAACTGATCTTGCCGCGGCCAAACAGAACCAGCACGACCACTGCGATGAGAAGAAGGCCGGGAAGGCCGATATTGTTCAGCATTGTCTGCTCCCTCATTGCGGGCCTGTTGCCCGCCTGCGGGCAATATCTAGGGCCTCGGGCCGCCGATTGCAAAGCCCGATTACGTGATTTTGAGGCTGCGGCGATGCGACGCCGGAACAAGACCTGCTTGGCAGTACGGCAGCGCCACGCCATAAGGAGCCATGGATATCGCGCCTTATATCACGGCCTTCGTCACACTGTTCGTGGTCATCGACCCGATCGGTCTGGCGCCGCTGTTTATCGCGCTGACACGCGACATGCAGCCGCCCGAACGCCGTCGGGTCGGCTGGCGGGCGGTTGGCATCTCTTTTGTGTTGCTGACCTTGTTCGCGCTGGCGGGCGAGCAGATCCTGGGCGCCATCGGGATTTCGCTGTCTGCCTTTCGCATCGCCGGCGGCATTCTGCTGCTGCTCACCGCCTTTGACATGCTGTTCGAGCGCCGGACCGAGCGCCGCGAAGGCCAATCGGTCGATGATGCCGACGACCCGTCCGTCTTTCCGCTGGCCACACCGCTGCTGGCGGGTCCGGGCGCGTTGGCGACGATGATCTTGTTGGTTGGTCAGGGCGATGGCTGGGGTCATCTGGCGCTGATTCTGGTGGTCATGGCGCTGGTGCTGGCCGTGGCGCTGATCCTGTTCGAGGCGGCAGGGCCGCTGGCGCGCGCGCTTGGACGGACGGGTACGATGGTCGTGACACGGCTGTTGGGGATGCTGCTGGCGGCGCTGTCGATCCAGTTCATCATCGACGGGCTCATGGGATCGGGATTGGTGTGATGGGGGATCTGCTGCCGGATGACTGGGCCAGCCTGATCTATTACGGGCTGTTGCTGCTGTTCATCGGCGGCGCGATCGCGATCGAATTTTCGGGCCGCGGCAGCCAGGCGCTGCGCATGGCGGCGCTTTGGGCCCTGATCTTTGGCGTGGTGATCTTTCTGGCCGGGCTTTGGCAGGATTGGAACGCGCCGCGTCAGATGGTCAGCGAGGACGGCACGAGGATCGAAGTCCCGATGGATTCCAGCGGGCATTTTCTGCTGACCGCCGAGGCGAACGGAGAGCCGGTGCGATTCATCGTCGATACCGGCGCCAGTTCCATCGCGCTGTCGCCCGAGGATGCCCGGCGCATCGGCCTCGACCCCGACGATCTGGCCTATATCGGGAAGGCCGAGACTGCCAATGGCACGGTCGAAACCGCCCCTGTCACGATACAGCAGTTCGCCATCGGCGACATCGTCGACACCAATGTCCCCGCCGTGGTAATCGGTGCGGAAATCTCTGGTTCGTTGCTGGGTATGTCTTACCTACGCCGGTTTGCGAGGGTCGGGTTCGAGGGCGACCTGCTGATACTTGAACGTTAACATGTTGGATGATTTTATTTCTGTAACCAACTAATAAAACTAACGTTTCCGCTCCCACCCGCCGCCTTCTTCAGACCAGTATTCGCTGGTAACCCCTGCACCCGTCAAAGCGCGCCACTGGTCGCGGGCGCGTTCGGTCGACGTGGGATCATTGCCATCGAACAGGATACAGACGCGCTGTAATTGCGCGCATTCGTCCGGCGCGACCTCCGCCCCATCCAGCGCCATCAGGCAGGCCGGCGCATTCGCGGCCTGCTGGCTGGCCAGCGTCAGCAGCACGGGCTGGCGCGCGTCATGCGGACCGCCTGCCAGACCATGCGGCATGAAACCGTCATCCATCCACAGCCGTTCATCCAGCCGCGACAGGCGCTTGGGGTCGGTGCCGCGCAGCTCTACCCGCCAGCCGGCCTGCAGCGACTTGTCGATCAGCACCGGCAGCAGCGATTCCGCAGGCGAGCGGGTCAGGTGATAGAACATCGCATTCCCCATGCCCCACCCGCCCCTAGGCCAGTTCGAGGGCTGAGCGCGCAGCCCTGACACGGGCTGCGTTGGCATTGGGGTGTACGATCATTCCGTCTCGTACTTGTCGCGAACCAGACGGTCCAGCGTCATCACACCCCAACCCGTCGCGCCCTTTGGCGCCAGATCGGTGGCCGAAGGCGGCAGTGCCACGCCGGCGATGTCGATATGCGCCCAAGCCTGACCCTTGCGGATGAACCGCTGCAGGAACTGCGCCGCCGTGATAGAGCCCGCTGCGCGGCCGCCGGTGTTCTTGATATCGGCCAAGCGTGACTTGATCAGCGCGTCATAACCCGGACCCAGTGGCAACCGCCAGGCACCCTCGCCCTCGGCCTTGGCGGCTTTCAGCAGGTTGCCGGCCAACGCGTCGTCATTGGCAAATATCCCTGCGTTCTCGTGGCCAAGCGCGATAATCACGGCGCCGGTCAGGGTGGCAAGGTCGATCACCGCGGCAGGCTTGAAACGATCCTGCGCGTACCACAGCACATCCGCCAGAACCATGCGGCCCTCGGCATCGGTGTTGATGACCTCGATCGTGTCACCCTTCATGGATTTCACGATATCGCCGGGGCGCTGTGCACGACCATCGGGCATGTTTTCGACCAGACCGACCAGACCCACGACATTCGCCTTGGCACGGCGCAGCGCCAGCGTGCGCATGACGCCAGCCACGACGCCGGCGCCACCCATATCCATGGTCATCTCTTCCATGCCGGCGGCCGGCTTGATCGAGATGCCGCCGGTGTCAAAGACGACGCCCTTGCCAACCAGTGCCAGCGGGGCCTCGCCCTCGGCGCCGCCTTGCCACCGCATGACAACCACTTTCGAGGGGCTTTCGCTGCCCTGCCCAACGGCCAGCAGCGCGCGCATACCCAGCTTTTCCAGTTCCGCCTCTTCCAGCACCTCGACGCTGAGGCCCAGTTCTTCCATTGCGGCCAGACGGTTGGCGAAATCGGTCGTCGTCAGCACATTGGCGGGCTCGTTCACCAGATCGCGGGTGAAAAAGACGCCCTCGGCCACGGCAGCGCCATCGCGCGCGGCGCTGGCCAGCGCCTCGGGGTCCTTGGCCATGAAGGTCACGCGGGCCTTTTCGGGCTGGGGCGCATCGGCATCGCTGCCGCTGGCGGGATTTCTCTCGCCGCCCTGTGCGTCGCCCAGCAAGGCATCGCCCTGCCCGCCACGCCCGGCCAGCGTCTGCGGCACGGCGCCTGCGTCATCATCGCCCGCCGCACCGTCATCATCATCCTGCTGCTTGGTGTGGTAGACGTCAAAATCATATCCCCGCAGCGCCAGCCCCAACGCGACCTCGGCTGCGCGTTTGTGATTGCCGGACAGCACCAGCGTATGGGTCTTGCCCAGTTTCGCGCCGATGGTTGCGCCGGCCTTGCGGGCCTCATCGACCGTTGCGCCATTGGGCAGGGCGACCAGCTGAACCGCCTCGGCCTCCATTCCGGCAGGCCAGGCCAGCTCTATCGCCTGACCCGGTTTCATCTTGCCGACATCCTTCGCGTTCATCGCGCGGCGCACCGCATCGCGGGCGGGCCGGGAAAAACCGGGCAGGCGCGGCATCGAACCGGGCGTCACGAGGACCGCGATTCGACCGTCATGGGTAGGGATCTTGTCCGTGTCGGCTTCGGTGAACTGGATCTCGACGGGATGGGTCATGGATGGTCCTCACTTCTGGTTGCGCAAAAGCCTAGCCCTACCGCAGCCCCTTGGCCAGAGCCGCCCTTGACGCTAATCAGGGTCAACCGATCCCGTTCAGGACACCATGCCCCGTATTGACCGCTATATCCTGTCGCAAATGCTGACATTGTTTGGCTTTTTCGCGCTGGTGCTGGTTTCCGTCTATTGGATCAACCGCGCCGTCAGTCTGTTCGAGCAGTTGATGAGCGACGGACAAACGGCCCTGGTGGTGCTGGAATTCACCGCGCTGACGCTGCCGCTGGTGATCTCGGTCGTGCTGCCGGTCGCGGCCTTTGCGGCAACGGCCTATGGCACCAACCGGATGGCCAACGAATCCGAGATGGTCGCGATGCAGGCCGCAGGGTTATCGCCCTGGCGTTTGGCGCGGCCAATCATGATCTTTGGCCTCTTCGTCGGGTTGATGGTGGCGGTGCTGGTCCACGGGCTTGTTCCTGCGGCACGGGCGCAACTGGCAGACCGCCAGGCCGAACTGGCCGAGAACGTCACCGCACAATTCCTGCGCCCCGGCGTTTTTCAATACCCATCGGATGGTGTGACGATTTTCATCGGCTCGATTGCCAGCGATGGCAGGTTGCTGGATCTGTTCCTCGAGGATGCGCGCGATCCCGCGCGGCAGGCATCCTATACGGCCGAAGAGGCGCTGGTCGTACGCGGTGAAGCCGGGCCGGTTCTGGTGATGCTGAAGGGCATGATCCAGGTGCGACATCTCGGCGATGACCACAGCCGGCTGGACGTGACCCGGTTCGAAGAGCTTAGCTATGACATCGGCGCCATGATCGCGGGCGGCAGTGCCCGTGGGCGTGACCTGCGCGATTACGCCACCCTTCGATTGCTGGACCCCGATCAGGAATTGCTGTCAGCGACAGGCGCCACCCCAGAACGAGCGCGCGTCGAGGCGCATGAGCGGATTGCCCAACCGCTGCTGTCGCCCATCGCCGCGATGATCGGTTTTGCCACGCTGCTGATCGGCGGCTATTCGCGATTTGGTGTCTGGCGGCAGGTGGTCTGGGCCATCGTCGGGCTGATCGCGGTGCAGTTCCTGACCAACGCTGCCGCCAATCAGGCGGCGTCCGATCCGTCGCGCTGGCCCCTGCTCTACATTCCCGCGCTGGCCGGAACCGGGCTGTGTCTGCTGCTTCTCTGGCTGGCCGGGCGCGCGCGCAAACCGCGCCGGGCGGCTGCGACGACGGAGGCCGCGCCATGACGATGTCGCTCTATATCGCAAGACGGTTCCTTCGCAGCTTTCTGCTGATCGGCGGCGTGTTCGGGCTGATCCTGTTCCTGATCGAAATGATCGAGATGATCCGGCGCTTTTCCGATGACGGCGTCGGGCTGGCGGGCGCGGCGGGTCTGGCCGGATTGAATATCGCCGGCAGCTTCTACGCCATTCTGCCGCTGATCGCCGTTTTGTCGGGCATCGCGCTGTTTCTGGGGCTCGCGCGCACCTCCGAGATGGTGGCCATCCGCGCCTCGGGCCGCTCGGCACTGAAAACGCTGATCGCGCCGGTGCTAACGGCGCTTGTGATCGGGGCGCTGGCGGTGGCGCTGATGAACCCCTTTGTCGCGGCCACGGGCAGTCGGTTCGATACGGCTGCGGCCAATATCGAACGCGACAACAGCCAGACCGTCAGCCTGAGCGACAGCGCCGTCTGGCTGCGTCAGGGTCTTTCCGACGCGACCAACGAGGACGGCCAGCTGATGATCCGCGCAGGTCGGGCCAGCCCGGACGCGGCCACGCTGTATGATGCCACCTTCATCATCTTCGCGACCGAGGCCGGTCCGATCCGGCGGATAGAGGCGCGTGAGGCAGTGCTGCTGCCGGGCGAATGGCAGTTGAGCGGCGTGACCGACTATCCCCTGACCGAACCCAACCCCCAGGCAGCCGCGCGCAGCAGCGATGTGCTTACCCTGCCCTCGGAACTGACTGCACAGCGCATCCGCGAAGGGTTTGGTCGGCCCGATGCGGTGCCGATCTGGCAGTTGCCGGCCTTTATCGCGGGGCTTGAACGGGCGGGTTTCTCTGCAACGCGCCACCGCACATGGTTTCAACAAGAGCTTGCTCTGCCCTTCCTGATGGCGGCCATGGTGGTGATCGCAGCGGCATTCACCATGCGCCATGTGCGTGGCCGAAATACCGGGGTCGCGGTGCTTTTGGCCTTTGGCGCCGGCATTGGCGTTTTCTTTTTGCGCAATCTGGCGCAGGTTCTGGGAGATAGCGGGCAGGTCGCGCCCTGGATTGCGGCATGGGCCCCACCGGCAGTGGCTGCACTGCTGGCGCTGGCGCTGGTGCTGCAAAGGGAGGACGGATGAGAACGCGTTTGGCAATCGTTGCGGGACTGGCGCTTGGCTTGGCATTGCCACAGCCGGGGCGCACGCAGGACAGCGGCGATTTTGGCAGCGGCCCGGCCCTGGCGCCGACCGCACCGATGCTGGACTTCTCGCCGCTGGCAGATGGCACCCTGGCCTCGACCGCGCCCGAAACCGTGGCCTCCACGGCGGATGTGACACTGACCGGCACGCCCGCTGGTGCTGCACCTGACGACGCGGCAACCGTGCTGGCCGACAATATCGTTCTGCAGGGTGACCGGACCCTGATCGCCGCAGGCGGTGTCGTGATCTGGTATCAGGGCACGCGGCTGGTGGCCTCGCGGCTGATCGTCGAGGGCGCGACCGGCGATCTGACCATCGAAGGTCCGATCCATCTGACCGAACCGGGCAAGGCCGGCACCGATGCCGAGGCCACCCTGATCGCGGATTCGGCCCAACTGGACCGCAAGCTGCAGGACGGCATCATCCGCGGCGCGCGGCTGGTCATCGCACGAGAGTTGCAGCTGGCCGCCCGCGAATTGCAGCGCACCGGCGGCGGTCGGATGACACGGCTGACCCAAGTGGTGGCATCATCCTGCCAGATCTGTGCCGAAAACCCGATCCCGCTATGGGAAATTCGTGCGCGCTCGATCACCCATGATGCCGAGCAGCGCGAACTGACATTCGAACATCCCCAATTTCGCGCCTTCGGCCTGCCGGTGGGCGGTCTGCCCTTTACCATCAGCGCGCCCGACCCGACGGTCGAACGGCGCACGGGCTTTCTGCGGCCACAGCTGCGCACGACCTCCAATCTGGGATTCGGCATCAAGATCCCCTATTTCATCACCCTTGGCCGTCATGCCGACCTGACGCTGACCCCCTATCTGGCCGCCAGCCGCACCAGCACGCTGGAGGCGCGGTATCGCCAGGCCTTCAGCAATGGCGCGCTGCAACTGGAAGGCGCGATCAGCCGCGACGACATCCAGCGCGGCGAAACACGCGGCTATCTGTTCGGGGCGGCCCGCATTGATTTGCCCCGCGACTACCGGCTTGGGGTGCAGGTGCAGACGGCCTCGGACCGGGCCTATCTGCTGGATTACGACGTCACCGACGCCGACCGCCTGTGGAGCGGGGTGACCCTGGAACGGGTGCGCCGTGACAAGTTGGTGGCCGCGCGCGTGGGCAATTACGAATCGATGCGCGAGGACGAAGACGACGCCACCTCGCCCGCTCAGGTGGCCGATGTGATCTGGTTGCGCCGTTTCGAGCCCGGGCTGATCGGCGGCGAGGCGCTGCTGGAATGGTCGCTGCATGCGCATCGGCGTCCCTCATCCGCCGATATGGATGGCCGCGACGTGGCACGTGGCTCTATGGGGTTGGACTGGCGGCGCAGTCAGATCCTGCCCGGCGGCGTGGTTGGCGCGGCGCTGGTCGGGCTGGACGCCGATATCTACCGGATCGCTCAGGACAGCAGCTATGACGACGTGGTGACCCGCGTGACCCCCAGCATCGGCGCCGAACTGCGCTGGCCGCTGATGGGCCAGTCCGGTGGCGCGACGCATCTGGTCGAGCCTGTGGTTCAGTTGCTGTATTCACCGCGCGACGAAGACAGCGATACCCCCAACGAGGATAGCCGGCTGATCGAGTTCGACGAGGGCAACCTCTTCAGCGACAATCGCTTTCCGGGCTGGGACGTCAAGGAAACCGGGCTGCGTGCCAATGTCGGCCTTAGCTGGACCCGCATGGACCCGACGGGCTGGTCGCTTGGCGTCACGGGCGGGCGGGTCTTTCGCGCGGATCCGGCAACCGAATTTGCACCCGATTCGCCCTTGGCAGGTCGCCGCTCCGACTGGCTGCTGGCCGCGCATTACTCTGGTCCGAACGGTCTGGCCGTCGCCAATCGCGCGCTGTTTGACGACGGCTTCAACTTTTCGCGAAACGAGCTGCGTCTGGGGTGGGTGCGGCCCGATCTGCAGCTCTCGGCGGGCTATCTCTGGATTGACCGTGACCGAGGCGAAAGCCGCGCCATCGACGCCTCGGAACTGACGGCCTCGGTTGGCTGGCAGGTCGCGCCGGGGCTGTGGGGGACGGCCGAAACACGCTATGATTTCGTCGCCGATCGCGCCCAGAACGCGCAACTGGGCCTGACCTACCGCAACGAATGCATCACCCTGGATATGGGTGTGCAACGGCGCTTTTCGACATCGGACATGCTGGATGCGCAGACCGATTTCGACCTTTCGGTAAGACTGGGCGGCTTTGGCCGACAGAAAGACGGTCCCGGCACAGTGGCGCGGCGATCCTGCATGCGCTAGTGTCGCGCCAAACGCAAAGAATTCAGAGGCAGATGATGCGGCATTTTCTTTCCGGCCTGGCACTGGCAACGACGCTGATGATGGCCAGCCCCCTTATGGCGCAGAATCTTTTCGAGCCGGTGATTTATGTCAACGACTCGGCGGTCACCCGGTACGAGGTCGACCAGCGCATCCGCTTTATGCAGCTGCTGAACGCGCCCGGCGCCACACCCGAGGCCGCCGAAAAGGCCCTGATCGAGGACCGTTTGCGGATGCAGGCCGCGCGCCGGTTGGGCATCACCGTCAGCGAAGAGGCGCTGAACGAAGGTCTGGCCGAATTCGCCGGTCGTGCCAATCTGGATACGCTGTCCTTTATTGATGCGCTTGGTCAGGCCGGGGTCGAACGTCAGGCGTTCCGTGATTTCGTCGAGGCCGGCGTGGTCTGGCGCGAGGTGATCCGCCAGCAGATCGTTCCCGGCGTGCAGGTGCGCGATTCTGAGATCGATCAGGCTTTCAAGCGCGAGATCGAGACACCGATCATCGACAGGGTGCTCTTGTCGGAAATCATCATTCCCGCGCCTCCGGGTCAGGAAGAGGCCGCGATGAACGCCGCGCGGCAGGCCGCGGCCAATGCCACCAGCGAGGCCGCATTTGCCGATTCCGCCCGCCGCCTCTCGGCCACCCCGTCGGCTTCGCAAGGCGGTCGGCTGGACTGGGTGGCGCTGGACAATCTGCCGCCCACCCTGCGCCCGATCATTCAGGCGCTGCGGCCAGGCCAGGCGTCGCAACCCCTGACCGTCCCCGGTGCGGTGGTGTTGTTCTACTTGCGCGATTCGCAGGGCACGCTGCGCCCCGGTGCAACCGAACAGGTGCTGGATTACGCAACGCTGCGCGTACCGTCCGCGCAGGATGCAGCAAATGTCGTCGCCCGTGTCGACACCTGCGCCGATCTCGAGGCGCGCGGCAATGGCCAGACCCTGCGCCAGACCCTGTCGCAAAACGCCATTCCGACGCTGGTGGCCACGCAGTTGGCCTCGCTGGATGCCGATGAGACAACGCAGATCAATATGGGCGGTGCGGTCGACGTGCTGATGTTGTGCTCGCGCCAACCTGCGCTGCTGGCGCAGTCTCAGGCCGATATCCCGGTGACCGCCGAAGCCGAGGACGGGGTCGAGGCGGCAGTGCCCGACGCCAATGCCCTGCCCGACCGCGAA
This sequence comes from Paracoccus tegillarcae, assembly GCF_002847305.1. Classification (NCBI taxonomy): domain Bacteria; kingdom Pseudomonadati; phylum Pseudomonadota; class Alphaproteobacteria; order Rhodobacterales; family Paracoccaceae; genus Paracoccus; species Paracoccus tegillarcae. Next base: position 210,371 of record NZ_CP025408.1, read on the forward strand.
GCCCTGCGCCAGTCACTGCTGAACCAAAAGATCAACGCCATGGCCAATGCCTATCTGGCCGAACTCCATGCTGATGCGGTGATCCGCCGGCCCTGAGGAGCGCTCAATGATCGACCGGGTGATCCTGACCTGCGGTGAGCCCGCCGGCATCGGCCCAGAACTGGCCGCCAAGGTGGCGGGCTGCGGCGTCGATTTCGCCTATCTGGGCGATCCACGCCACCTGCCCTGCGGCACCGACTGGACCCCGATCGAAGCACCGGGCGATCCGGTGCCAGTGGGCAGCCTGCCCGTTCTGCGCCATGATTTCACCGCGCCGAACCAACCGGGCCAGCCCGATCCCGCCAATGCTGAGGGCGTCATCGACGTTATCGCCCGCGCCGTCGATCTGGTCATGGCCGGACAGGCCAGCGCGATCTGCACCCTGCCCATCAACAAGCAGGCTCTGCAGGAGGGCGCGGGTTTCGCCTATCCCGGCCATACCGAATATCTGGCGCATCTGGCGGGCGATGTGCCGGTGGCGATGATGCTGAGTTCAACAACCGTTTCGCCGCCCTGTCGCGTCGTGCCTGCGACGATCCATATCCCCCTCTCGCTGGTTCCAGCGGCGCTGACGCCCGAAACGCTGGAACAGGCCATCCGCATCACCCATGCCGCGATGATCGCGCAATTCAACATCGCCGCGCCGCGCATCGCCGTCGCGGGGATCAATCCCCATGCTGGCGAAGGTGGCCGGATGGGCCGCGAGGAAAGCGACTGGATCGGGCCGCTGCTGGACCGCCTGCGCGGCGAAGGGCTGATCATTACCGGCCCCCTGCCCGCTGACACCATGTTTCACGCTCCGGCCCGCGCGCGCTACGATGCCGCCATCTGCGCCTATCATGATCAGGCACTGATCCCGATCAAGACGCTGGATTTCGCCGGCGGTGTGAATATCACCCTTGGTTTGCCCTTCATCCGCACCTCGCCCGATCACGGCACAGCCTTTGACATCGCAGGCACCGGCAAGGCCGACCCCACCTCGACCATCGCCGCCCTGACCATGGCCCGCGACATGGCGGCTGGCCGCAGATGAGGCTGACGTCAACCAGCAGAACAGGCGCGTGTTTTCAGGGGATCGCAATATCATGAGCGCGATCGACGACCTGCCTCCCCTGCGTGATGTCATCGCCCGCCATGATCTGCGGGCAAAAAAGCAATTGGGGCAGAATTTCCTTCTGGATCTCAACCTGACGGCCAAGATCGCGCGGCAGGCCGGCGATCTGAGCGGCACCGATGTGCTGGAAATCGGACCCGGCCCGGGCGGGCTGACACGCGGCTTGCTGGCCGAAGGGGCGCGGCATGTTCTGGCCATCGAAAAGGATGCCCGCGCCCTGCCCGCCTTGCACGAAATCGCAGAGGCCTATCCCGGTCGCCTGACCATTCTCCACGGCGACGCGCTGGCCATCGACCCGTCCGAGCACCTGACAGCGCCGATCCGCATCGCCGCCAACCTGCCCTATAACATCGGCACCGAATTGCTGATCCGCTGGCTGACGCCGCCCGAATGGCCCCCCTTCTGGCAATCGCTGACCCTGATGTTCCAGAAAGAGGTCGCCGAACGGATCGTGGCCAAACCGGGCAGCAAGGCCTATGGCCGGCTGGCGCTGCTGGCGCAATGGCGCGCTGATGCGCAAATCGTCATGACCCTGCCGCCCGAGGCCTTTGTGCCGGCACCCAAGGTACATTCCGCCGTCGTGCAACTGACCGCGTTGCCCCAGCCCCGCTATCCTGCGGACCCGGCGGTCCTGTCGCGCGTCACCGCCGCCGCCTTCAACCAGCGCCGCAAGATGCTGCGCGCCTCGCTGCGGGGTCTGCACCCCGACATCGAGGCAATGCTGCTGCAGGTCGAAATCAAGCCCACCGCACGGGCCGAGGAAATCGACCTGGCGCGGTTCTGTGCATTGGCACGGCTGCTGGAACGCAATCCCGGCCGTTGACCCCGGCACCGGCATCGCAAAGGTCACGTTAAAGATCGCGCCTATGGTGCGATAGTGGACGAAAAACCCGCCCCCCAAAAACGCAAGACGGGCCGCAAAAAGGCCCGCCATGCGATCATCTCTGCCTGGAATGCGGATTATTCGCCCGGCGCGGCCTCTGGCGCGCTGCCAACCGCATTATCACCATCCTTGGCCGCAGGTTTGCGACGGCTACGGGGTGCCGCGGGCGTCCGCGTCGCAGCCCCTTCACCGCGTGGTGCACGCGTCCGTTTTGGCTTGGGCTTGGCTTGGGCCTCGGGCGTCTCGACCAGACCGCTATCCTTCTCGTCCTCAGACGCGACCGCATCGGGCAGACCGCCCTGCGAGGCGTTCTGTTCGTCGCGCGGCGCCCGCTGCTGGTGACGATCCTCGGATTGGTTGGGCTCGGCATTCTGTGACTGCGGGTCCTGTTGTTGTGGACCTCCGTTGCCACCGCGCCCATCCTCATCGCCGGAATTGCGCTGGTTCTGATGCGGATTGTTATTGTTGTTATTATTATTGTTGTTTTGCTGATGCTGTGCCTGACGTTCTGCCTGCTCGCGCAGTGCTTCGCCTAGCATCCGGGTATAATGCTCTGCATGTTGCAGAAAGCTTTGCTCTGCCACGCGGTCATTCGACAGCTGCGCATCGCGGGCGAGTGTCAGATATTTGTCAATGATTTGCTGCGGCGTACCGCGAACCTTGCCTTCGGGTCCCGACGAATCGAAGACCCGGTTAACGACATTGCCCAACGAACGCTGGCGGTTCGACTTATTACGTGATCGGGATTTGGATGATCTCATCAATCTGTCTGTCAGTGCTTCCAGTTGTCGGTCTGGATTTGGTTGGGGCCGCCCGTCAGTATCTGCGCCACTGTTTGCCTATCAAGGCAGGGCAGATACCCTATTCAGCGTTATGTCTTGTCAGGCTGACCCGTGCGTTGGCGCGCTGCGCCCCCGTCACAAGACCGAATAAACATGCTGCCCCTGCTGTTACAAGTCCAAAGTGAACAATTTATTGCCAACCACAGCAATTATGGCGTTATTTCGCCGGAAATACCGCAGAAATGACGCGATTCCGCCCGTCGAGGTCACGCAGCACATCAGTCACAGCACCCTGTGCGGCAAAGAGCTCACTGACCGCCGGGGCCTGGCTTGCCCCTATTTCAACCAGCACACTGCCTCCGGGCGCAAGATGCGCACGCGCGCCCGCCGCAATCGCGCGATAGGCCGCCAGACCGTCGCCACCATCCGTCAGCGCGGATGCCTGCTCCCAGTCTCGCACTTCGGGGGCCAGCCCGGCCATCTCATCCAGCGCGATATAGGGCGGGTTCGACACGATCAGGTCAAAGCGTCCCTCGACGCCCGCATACCAATCCGCCCGGGTAAACGTGGCGGTGACGCCAATTTTCGCTGCATTGGCCCGCGCCACATCCAGCGCGGCTGTGGAAATATCGGTGCCCTGCCCGGTCGCGTCAGGCCGGGCCGCCAGCAATGAGATCAGGATCGCGCCGGTGCCGGTTCCCATGTCCAATACGCTCTGCCAGGGCCGCGCCAGCGCTGCCTCGACCAGCGTTTCTGTTTCAGGGCGCGGGTCCAGCGTCTCGCGCGTGACCTGAAACTCGTGTTCCCAAAAGGCGCGGCGGCCGATAATCTGGCTGACCGGCTGGCGGGCGGCGCGGGCGGCAACCATCGACGCAAAGGCTGTACTCAATTCCGCGGGGGCCTGCTGTTTCAGATGCTGGGCAAGCTGGTGGCGAGGCACTCTTTTTCCCAAGGATTGCTCAAGCGCGTGCAGAAACAGGCGTGTTGCATCGTTATAGGCATCGGCAATCCCCGCCGCCTCGAATCGCGACTGCGCGTCCAGGCACAGTTGCATGCCGGTCGGCGCGCTCATTCCTGCTGGGCCAGCTTTGCTGCCTGATCATCTGCAACAAGCGCATCGATGATCTCGGTCAGGTCACCGGCCATCACCCGATCCAGCGAATAAAGCGTGAGGTTGATCCGATGATCGGTCATCCGACCCTGCGGAAAGTTATAGGTCCGGATCCGTTCACTGCGATCACCGCTGCCGACCTGTGATTTCCGGTCCGCCGCCCGTTCGGCATCGGCCCGCTGACGTTCCATATCGTAAAGTCGCGCACGCAAGACAGCCATCGCATTGGCCCGGTTCTGGTGCTGCGATTTCTCGGAGCTGGTCACGACAATTCCGGTCGGAAGATGGGTGATGCGCACCGCCGAATCGGTCGTGTTCACATGCTGCCCACCCGCACCGCTGGCGCGCATCGTGTCGATGCGAATATCGCCTGCGGGGACATCGATATCGACATCTTCCGCTTCGGGCAGCACGGCGACAGTTGCTGCGCTCGTGTGAATGCGGCCACCCGATTCCGTTTCGGGCACACGCTGAACGCGGTGCACACCGGATTCGTATTTCAACCGCGCAAAGACACCCTCGCCCTCGATCCGCGCAATGGCCTCTTTCACGCCGCCCAGTTCCGTTTCGGTCAGATCCAGCAGTTGAAACTGCCAGCCCTGTGCCTCGGCGTAACGGCGATACATAGACAACAGATCGCCCGCAAACAGCGCCGCCTCGTCACCGCCGGTGCCGGGACGGATCTCGATCAGCGCCGGGCGGGCATCAGCGGCATCCTTGGGCAAGAGGGCGATCCGCAAACGTTGTTCCAGCGCCGGGATCGCGCGCTCAAGCCGCTCAACCTCGTCCTCTGCCAGTTCACGCATTTCAGGATCGGCCAGCATCCCCCGCGCATCGACCAGATCGGAACGGCCGTCCCGCCATGCGGCGATTTCCTCGACCACAGGCTTCAACTCGGCATATTCCCGGCTGATCGCACCAATCCTGTCAGGTGCCGCGCCCGCGTTCAGCTGTGCTTCGAGAAACTCGAAACGTTCCGTAATCTGTCTGAGGCGCTCTTCGGGCAACATGGGGCGGGGATTACCTGCGCGGGCGGTCTCGGGCAAGACAGAACCGCATCGCGCAGAAAAGCGCAGTTCTTCTTCACGCAAATATCCTGCGGGGGGTCCGGGGGGCTGCAAAAGCCCCCCGGCCATCGCGGGACGCATATATCGACGGCGCCGTTCGCGCTCAGCCGCGCCGGTTCCAGCCACATAGCGCGATCAATTCCATCGCCACATGCGCCCCGGCAATGGCCGTCGCACCCGTGTAGTCATAGGGGGGTGAAACCTCGACCACATCGCCGCCAATCAGGTCGATGCCCGCCAAACCCCGCAGCAGCGCCGCTGCCTGCCAGCTGGCCAGCCCGCCCCAGACCGGGGTGCCAGTGCCGGGTGCGAATGCCGGGTCCAGCGCGTCGATGTCAAAGGTGATGTAGACCGGCCGATCACCGATCACCTTGCGAATACCGGCCAGGGTTGCATCCGTACCAAGCTGATGAACCGAGGGCGCATCAAGGATGGTCACGCCAAGCGTATCGGGATTGTCGGTTCGAATACCGATGCTGACACTGGCCGCAGGATCAACCACACCCTCGCGGATCGCCTTGTAAAGAAACGTCCCGTGGTCGATCCGCTCTGGATCATCATCGACCCAGGTGTCGGAATGCGCATCAAACTGGATCAGGGCCACCGGGCCGCGTCGTGCCGCCACCGCGCGCAGGATCGGCAAGGTCACGAAATGGTCGCCTCCCAACGTCACCGGTACAACGCCTGCATCCATGATGGTGCCGATATGCGCCTCGATCCGGCCTGGCACATCGCGCGTATTGGCATAGTCAAAGGCCAGATCGCCATAATCCACGATATTCAACAGCGACAGCGGATCATAGCCCCAGCCATAGGGCGGATCATAGGGTTGCAGGGTCGATGCTTCGCGGATGGCGCGCGGACCAAAGCGGGCGCCGGGACGGTTGGTGACGGCCTGATCAAAGGGAATGCCCGTGACCGCCAGATCCACACCCGCAAGGTCCTTGCTGTAACGGCGGCGCAGAAAACTGGTCGCACCACCAAAGGCATTCTCAAAGCTGAGGCCGCGCCATTTTTCGCGTGTAAAGGCCTGATCTACCTGATTTTTAGCGTCTTCCAGCGACATGCTCTGCACCCCCGACGATATCTCGCACCCGCAGCCATCAAGACCGCGCCTCGCGTCGATCACATCGCATCATAAAGACGACGGCAAGACCAAACGGCCCTCACACCGCCTGTCACTGCACCAGAGGCTGACGATTCCTGCTGTGTCGCCCCGCCAGGCTGCGGCCCTCTCGGCCTGACAGAACCTGGCGGGCGTGGGGAAATCCTGCGCTTGCGACGTCCATCTGCGGGAAAAGCGAGCAGATCTCTTGCCGTGCCGCCGCGCTCAGCGTTTTCAGCGCCTCGGGCCCGGTATAAAGGGTTTCGGCCTCGGCACCGTCGACATGAACGATCTGATGGTCATCCAGCAGGATATGGACATAGGTGACGTTCGACAGGTCCTGCGCCACATCGATGCCGTCGATATCCAGCAGGTGTTTCGCCGCGACCAGAATTTCCGCCGCGCCAAACATGCGCAGCGCGATTTTCGAGCGAACCAGAATGCGGTGCTGCGGGGACACGACCAGATCGCGCGACGGCGTTCCCGCACCAAGCGCGCCCCTGCTGATCCTGATCGGACGCAAACGCGGCAACATGGCCAGTTCACCGGCGCCAACCCTGCGAGAACCGATCCAGCGCACTGGCTGATACCCGTTGTCACGGGTCTGAACCATCATCCCCTTGCGCAGATCGCCGATGCGGATTTCACCGACTTGGGTCATGATCAGCGCATCGGCGGAAAAGCAGATGGCGCTGAAAGGAACCTCGGGGCTGCCGCCAAAGCTGGACTGGCCCTGAATATAGGTCAGCGTCGTTCCGGGGGGCGGCGGATCACCGATGAAGGTCACGCCGGCGACGCGGATGGTATAGCCCTCGACAATGGAAACGCCCAGCATGGTGTATTCATTGCCCGCGCCGTCAAACAGCGTAACCGAGAATTCAGCGCGAACATAGACCGCCGATTGCCACAGAATATCGCTATTGCCGGGTTGGTATGTCACACCATCAATTGTCGTCGGCTGGCTAAGCAGTTGGTCGGTGACGGTATTGCCGTTGACGGGCGCGCTGTTGAGCACATCGCCGGCTTCATCAAACGTGATCGAAGCATTGGGTGCGTCAAAAGTCAGCGCGACATTGCTGGGGTTCTGCCACGAAAAGGCGTCGCCATTCACCGCATTCCTCAGCGGGTTGTTTCCTTGCAGCGAATTGCCATTGTCGGTCCGAAAGATCGGAATGCTACCGACCGAGTAAATCTGGATCGTTTGATCAGGCATAGCGACACCCCATTACAAAAACACCTTGCACAAGATCGGGCGTATAACCTGCAGCGAGAAACTTCGCCATAAATTTACTGATACTTCGACATAAATAAACGGGCGCGCAGATGACCTCTGCGCGCCCGAATACGGATCGGTTGTGATCGTGTCGGTTATTCGGCTTTGATCGCCTCGACAGAGATGTTGATTTCGACCTCGTCGCTGGTTGCCGGGACGAACATGCCCAGGTCAAACTCCGAACGCTTGATCGTGGTTTCCGCGTCAAAACCCATCGTGGGCTTGCCAGAGGCGGGATGATCGCCGCGCTGGTTCAACTCTGCCTCAAGCACGATCTGCTTGGTGATGCCGTTCAGGGTCAGATCGCCGGTGATCTTGGCTTCGTCTTCGTCCTCAAGCTCGACCGAGGTCGATGTGAACGTCACCATCTGATCATCGCCTTCGGCTGCACCGAAGAAATCATCGGACATGAAATGGGTAAAGCGCTCTTCCCAGCCGGTCAGCATGGTGCGGACGGGAAAGCTGACCTCGACCGAGGAATTCTGCGGCTCGGCTTCATCCAGATTGATGACGCCCTCGAACCCGCTGAACATGCCGGTGGTGGTCGAAAAGCCCAGGTGGTTGTACTCGAACACGATCTGGCTGTGGCTGGGGTCAAGGTTCCAGACGGTGGTTTCCTGTGCAACGGCGGGCATGGCGAAGGCGGCAAGTGCTGCTGCGGTCGTCAGAGCGAATTTCATGATTATCTTCTTCCTGTTTAGACCAAGGGGCACGCGCCCCGAGGAAATGGTGATCGTTGTATTTGCAACGGTCAATAACAAATTTTCAGCCCCCGCGCCGCAGGAATTCGGTGCCACAGCGCACATCGCCTGTGCGGTGCGCGCGGGAACCCTGCGCGCCCCTGCCGCGCCGCGGGAATCACCTTGCAATCGCAGCAATTGCCGCTATAAGGCCGCATCCTTCCGCAGATTTGCGAAACCGATGCAGCCTCTCGTGGCGGGGCGCGGAAGGCTGGATACCCGCCGTTGAAGCGCATCTTGAGAAGAGAAAGGATCGCCATGCCGCTTTATGAGCATGTGCTGATCGCTCGTCAGGACCTGTCTAACACACAGGCCGAAGGGCTGATCGAACATTTCTCGACCGTGCTGGCCGATAATGGCGGCAAGGTCGTAGAGAACGAATATTGGGGTATCCGTACCCTCGCCTACAAGATCAACAAGAACCGCAAGGGCCACTACGCCTTTCTGCGCACGGACGCACCGTCCGATGCCGTGCATGAAATGGAACGCCTGGCCCGCCTGCATGACGATGTGATGCGCGTGATGACCATCAAGGTCGACACGCACGAGGAAGGCCCCTCGATCCAGATGCAGAAACGTGACGAGCGTGGCGACCGCCGCGAGCGTCGTGACCGGAACTGAGGAGACTGATCCATGGCGAACAAACCGTTTTTCCGCCGTCGCAAGGTCTGCCCGTTCTCGGGTGAGAATGCGCCGAAAATCGACTATAAAGACACGCGGCTGCTGCAGCGTTACATCTCCGAGCGTGGCAAGATCGTGCCCTCGCGGATCACCGCCGTCTCGGCCAAGAAGCAACGTGAGCTGGCTCGTGCCATCAAGCGCGCGCGTTTCCTGGCCTTGCTGCCCTACGCCGTGAAATAAGGAGGAAGACCAATGCAAGTCATCCTGCTGGAACGTGTGGCCAAGCTGGGTCAGATGGGCGAAGTCGTGAATGTAAAGCAGGGCTATGCCCGCAACTACCTTTTGCCTCAGGGCAAGGCATTGCGTGCGAGCCAGGCGAATATCGACGCCTTCGAAGCCCAGAAAGCCAATCTGGAAACGCGCAACGCCGAAAGCCGCGCCGAAGCTGAAAAGCTGGCAGCCGAACTGGACGGTCTGAAATTCGTGATCATCCGCTCGGCATCCGACGCTGGTGCGCTCTATGGTTCGGTCACCCCGCGCGACGTCGAAGCCGTCGCCGCAGATGGTGGCCATCAGATCGACCGCAAACAGGTCGTCCTGGGCAACCCGATCAAGGATCTGGGCCTGCATGACATCGCTGTCGTGCTGCACCCCGAGGTCGAGGCAACGATCACGCTGAACATCGCGCGGTCGCCCGAAGAGGCCGAATTGCAGGCTCAGGGCAAGTCGATCCAGGATCTGGCCGCCGAGGCCGATGCAGAAGCCGAGTTCGAGATCGCCGAATTGTTCGACGATCTGGGCAGTGCTGCTGCGGACGATCTGGACGACGACGCGCCCGCGGCCACTGCCGACGAGGACGAGGAACAGGCGCAGTAAGCCATCAGGCTTACGGTACGTTAATCTTCAGCCGCGCCGGGCGACCGGCGCGGCTGTTCCCTTTCAGGCACGCAAGACCTGCGTGTATCTGTCGCGGGATATGAATTTGACCTGCCAATCCAGCCATGGAAAAGCAGATGGAACAGCCAGAGGAACACATGATGAGCGATGCGCTGACACGGTTGATGGCGGAACGCGACTGGTTGCTGGCCGATGGGGCGACCGGCACGAACCTGTTCAATATGGGCCTTTCCGCCGGTGAGCCGCCCGAATTGTGGAACGTCGATCAGCCCGACAATATTCGCGCGCTATATCGTGGCGCCGTCGATGCGGGCTCGGATCTGTTTCTGACCAATACCTTCGGCGGCAATGCCAGCCGGCTCAAGCTGCACAGCGCCCAGGACCGGGTACGCGAATTGAACCGCGTTGGGGCGGAACTGGGCCGGGAACTGGCCGATGCCGCTGGCCGCACGGTCGTCGTTGCCGGCAGCATGGGCCCGACCGGTGACATCATGGCGCCGATGGGCAGCCTGACCCACAATGCCGCGGTCGAGATGTTCCACGAACAGGCCGAGGGCCTGAAAGAGGGCGGCGCCGACGTGTTGTGGCTGGAAACCATCAGCGCACCCGAGGAATACAGGGCCGCCGCCGAAGCCTGCGATCTGGCCGGCATGCCCTGGGTCGGCACCATGAGCTTTGACACCGCCGGACGCACAATGATGGGCCTGACCTCGGCCGCGATGTCGGCCATGGTCGAAAAGCTGCCCAATCCCCCGCTGGCCTATGGTGCCAATTGCGGCGTCGGCGCATCGGACCTGTTGCGCACGGTGATGGGCTTTGTCGCTAGCGGCAATGAACGCCCGATCGTCGCCAAGGGCAATGCCGGCATCCCGCGCTTTGAGCATGGCCATATCCATTACGATGGCACGCCCGAACTGATGGGCGAATATGCCGTTCTGGCGCGTGATCTGGGCGTCCGCATCATCGGCGGCTGCTGCGGCACCATGCCCGAGCACCTGCGCGCCATGCGCGAGGCACTGGAAAGCCGCCCGCGCGGCGAGCGCCCGACACTGGAGTTGATCGCCTCGAAACTGGGTGGCTTTTCCTCGACCAGCGACGGCACCGACGATTCCGGCCCAACCCGCGAACGCCGCAACCGCCGCCGCGGGTGATCCGTCTGGCGCAATCTTCGAAAGGATTGCGCCGGCCGGTCCCTGCCCGTCTAACCGCCGGTGGTTTCGCGGATCTGCCGCGTCAGGCTGCGCACGCGCGCCATTTCCATCTCAATTGCCGTCATGGCATCGTTGATCTGGGCTGCCAGCGATGAAACCTCGCCGTGCGCGGCCAGCAGTTCATCCAGCTCGACCACAGCCTTGCTGAGCTTGGGCGAGATTTCCGTGGCCGCCTTATCCCCTGTCTGCGCCGCGGGCACCCCGATGCGACGGAAACGATAGACCCGGATCTCTGGCAACAAAGAGCCAGGCTTGCGGCGATAGCGGACGCGCAACACATCCTCTTCGCCGATATCCTCGAACAATTCGTACGAGCTGATTTCACCGGGGGAGGTGATCCCCATCTCGGTCAGCGTCGGATACATTGCCATTCCTCCTTGGATCGCGGCCGTCCCTCATACCTTTACGATAGCGCTACCGGTCAAACAAATCAACGCTCTCTGACCGAAGTTCGGTTTCAAAACAAGGATAACTGATCACCCTTGCGCGGCGGCGGGCCAAAGCGGCTGCAATCCAGCATCGGGGTTCGATCCCAATAGCCCAAGCGCTTGCGAGCAAGGTGAAAACGCTGGCGCATCAACTCGGCCTCGATCCCCTGCCCGCGCATCCGGGCACCGAAACGCGGATCATTGTCGCGCCCGCCCCGCATGGCCTGAATGCGGTTCATGATATGGTCCGCCTTGCCCGGATGATGGCGATCCAGCCAGTCGCGAAACAGCGGCGCCACCTCATTGGGCAGTCGCACGGGGATCATGCTGGCGGTGGTGGCGCCAGCCTCGCGCGCCGCCGTCAGGATGGATTCGATCTCGGGCTCGGTCAGAACCGGGATAACCGGCGCCACCATGACGCGCACCGGAATGCCCGCCCGCGACAACTCGCGGATCATCCGCAGCCGCGTGGCGGGCGTGGGTGCGCGAGGCTCCATCTGCCGGGCCAGACCCGCATCCAGCGTGGTCAGCGAGATGCCGATCGCCGCCATGTATTTCGCCGCCAGTTCCGCCCACAGATCCAGATCGCGCAGCACCGTCTGACCGCGTGTGACCAACGTGACGGGATGGTTCCAGTCGCGCAGCACCCGCAGGATGCCCGGCATGATGGCAAACTTCGCCTCGGCGGGCTGATAGGGGTCGGTATTGGTGCCCAAGGCAATCGGGGCGACCTTATAGGATTTGCGCCCGATTTCCTGCTCCAGCAGACGGGCGGCGTCGGGCTTGGCAGTAATCTTGGTCTCGAAATCCAGCCCCGAAGACAGGCCCACATAGGCGTGACTGGGCCGCGCAAAGCAATAGATGCAGCCATGCTCGCAGCCCCGATAAGGGTTGATCGACCGATCGAAGGGCACATCCGGGCTGGTATTGCGGGTGATGATGCTGCGCGGCTGTTCTGTCACGATCTCGGTGCGCAGCAGATGGTCATCCTCGGGGATGTCCCAGCCATCGGCCTCGCGCTCGGCTGACAGGCGGTCAAACCGCGGCGCGGGCCGTGTATCGGCACCGCGTGCCTTGAGGCGTTCATCAGGGTTACGGGTCGGCAGCATGGCCTAAAAATAGAACATAACAGGAACAATTGCCAGAGAATCCGTCGCCACGTCGCCCGCATGCGCCGCCATGTCGGAATTTGGCTATTCAACTGACGAAAAGCCGTCCAAAGGGCAATAAAGTGAACTGGAGGCCGCATCATGGCTGACGAAAACGACGAAATCATCCTGTCCGAGCTCAGCGACGACGACCTTGTCCAACAGATGATGGACGACCTCTATGACGGTCTCAAGGAAGAGATCGAAGAGGCGGTCAATATCCTGCTGGAACGCGGATGGGCGCCCTATGACGTGCTGACCAAGGCGCTGGTCGCCGGCATGACCATCGTCGGCCACGATTTCCGCGACGGTATCCTGTTCGTTCCCGAGGTGCTGCTGGCCGCCAATGCGATGAAAGGCGGCATGTTCATCCTCAAGCCGCTGCTGGCCGAAACCGGTGCGCCGCGCATGGGCAAGATGGTGATCGGCACGGTCAAGGGCGACATCCATGACATCGGCAAGAATCTGGTCTCGATGATGATGGAAGGCGCCGGCTTCGAGGTGGTCGATCTGGGCATCAACAACGCGGTCGACGCCTATCTCGAGGCCGCCGCCCGCGAAGAGGCCGACATCATCGGCATGTCCGCCCTTCTGACCACAACCATGCCCTACATGAAGGTGGTCATCGACGCGCTGAAGGAAAAAGGCCTGCGCGACGATTACATCGTGCTGGTCGGTGGCGCACCGCTGAACGAAGAGTTCGGCCGCGCCATCGGTGCCGATGCCTATTGCCGCGACGCGGCGGTCACGGTGGAAACCGCCAAGGAATTCATCCTGCGCAAGCATAACCAATTGGCCGGCGGCTGAGCCGGTCAAAGGTGATCACGCGTTGGCACAACTGCCTCCTCTGGCGCCGGCGGCCCGCACCGAGCACGTCGGACTGCCCGCCGGGGGCCATGGGCGAAACATCGCGCACAGGCTTGTGATCAGCCTGAATCCTAAAACTGAACCTAACTTGCCCTTTTCATCCAGCTCTTTGCGCCCCATATTAGAGGGGCAAGATGAAAGAGGACATCATGCCGCTGCCACATTTTCTGCTGATGATTGCCGCTGTTATTCTGGCGGCCGCGTTGACCATCTGGGCCACGCTGTCGGCGGGTGTGCCCTTGGCTGCGCTGGCCCTGATCGCGCTGACGGGGGCGGCTGTGCTGCACCTGTCGATGCGCGACAATGAAGGCTGACATCAACCACCTGACCGCGGCACCGACCGCGCTGCCCCGCACGCTGCTGCTGGCCTGCGGTGCCCTGGCGCGCGAAATCATCGCCATCCGCAATGCCAATGGCTGGGCGCATATGGACCTGCATTGCCTGCCCGCCGAACTGCATCTTTATCCGCAAAAGATCCCCGATGCGGTCGAGGCGGCCGTCGCCAAGAACCGCGCAGCCTATGACCAGATCATCGTCGTCTACGCCGATTGCGGCACCGGCGGGTTGTTGCAGGCGCGCTGCGAGGCGCTTGGCGTGCAGATGATCCCCGGCCCGCATTGCTACGCCTTCTTTGACGGGCTGAGCGATTTCGAGGCGCGGCAAGAGGATGAATTCACCGCCTTTTATCTGACCGATTTTCTGGTTCGCCAGTTCGACGCATTCGTCTGGCGCGCCATGGGTTTCGACCGCCATCCCGAGTTGATCGAAATGATGTTCGGCAATTACGACCGGCTGATCTATCTGGCCCAGACCGAAGACGCGGCACTGGACGCCAAGGCTCAGGAGGCCGCCGAACGGCTTGGCCTGCGTTATGTGCGGCGCCAAAGCGGCTATGGCGATCTGCCGGGCATTCTGGCAGCGGCGGGCCGCGTATGATCCGATGGGCAGAGCCGGGCGACAGCGACGCCCTGGGCAAGATCATGTTCGATGCGATCCACCGGGGCGACAGCCCCTATAGCGCCCAGCAACGCCGCGCCTGGCTGCCCGAACCCTATTCGGGCCGTGCCTGGTCGGGGCGTCTTGCGCGGCAGCGTGTCGTCGTGGCCGAAGAACAGGGCCAGTTGGTCGGTTTCATGACGATGGGCGATGACGGCAATATCGACCTGGCCTTTATCCTGCCCGAAAACCGCCATCACGGACTGTTTCGCGATCTTCTGGACCGGATCGAGCTTGCCGCAAGGGACGCCGGCATTGACCAGCTTTGGACCAATGCCAGCCTGATGGCCGAGGGTCCGTTCAAGGCCACGGGCTTTGTCACCGACCGCACTGAACATGTCGAACGCGACGGCCAGAAGCTGACGCGATTTCGCATGCATAAGTGGCTGTTCTGACAGTCAGCTTTCCAGTTCGGCGTCCCAGTAAAGGAAATCCATCCAGCTTTCGTGCAGGTGGTTTGGCGGAAAGCGCCGGCCAACCGCGTGCATCTCTTCGCTGCTGGGGCTGCGAGGGGTCTGGCGCAGGCGCATCCCGGAATGGCGCAGCGACTTGTTGGCCTTTTTCAGATTGCAGGGCGAACAGGCCGCAACCACGTTTTCCCAACTGGTGATCCCGCCACGCGACCGGGGGATCACATGATCAAAGGTCAGATCGCCCTTGGACCCGCAATACTGACATGAAAATTCGTCCCGCAGGAAAAGATTAAAGCGCGTGAAGGCCACGCGCTTTCTGGGTTTTACATAGTCTTTCAGCACAACGACCGAGGGGATCCGAAAGGCCTGCCGCTGACTTCGGACGACCTCGTCATATTCGGCCAATATGCTGACCCGGTCCAGAAATACCGCCTTGATCGCCTCTTGCCAGGGCCACAGCGACAGCGGGTAATAGCTGAGCGGTCGATAATCCGCGTTCAGCACCAGCGCCGGGTGCTGGCGAAGGCCCGAAGGCTCGCGCACGAAATGGGTTCGAAAGTCGCCGTGATCGTCAAGCATTGCTACGTTCCCGTCCGCCCCAACGGGCCAGGTCTGGGGCAAAGCACTGATCCATTGCGCCGACTATATATCGCGTCCAGCATCTGACAAGCCCCTGCATGTATTGGCACCACCTGATAGCGCCCGGCTGTGACAGCGCCATGACGGATTGCGGCACGCAGCCTGCCATGGCAGGCTGGGTGCATGTCTGATGAAATCGCCACACCTCCTTTGCTTGGAACGCTGGAATCGGCGCTTTATGCTGATGATCTGGATGCGGCCATCGGCTTTTGGCAGGATGTGATGGGGCTCGATTGTTTCCAGCACAACGAAGGACGCCATGCCTTCTTTCGCGTCAGCAACGCGCCGCGCCCGCAGGTCTTGCTGGTCTTTCGCGCCGCGGTAACGCAGCAGCCACCCGCAGCAGATGCCCGTCTGCCGGTGCCGCCCCATGGCGCGACCGGGCCGGGGCATTTCTGCCTGGCCGTTGCGCCCGACAGGCTGGACGAGTGGCGCGGGCATCTGGAAAAGGCAGGCGTGACGATCGAGGCCGATTTCCTGTGGCCCAACGGCGCGCGCTCGATCTACTTCCGCGATCCCGCAGGCAATTCCATCGAACTGGCCGATCCGTCGATCTGGGCGGGCTAGCGGAACTGCTTGGCCAGTTTCAGCCCCTGCCCCTGATAGTTCGACTTGATCCCCGCGCCGTACAGCCGGTCCGGCCGCGTGGCCATGCGCTCATAGACCAGACGGCCCACCACCTGCCCGTGCTCCAACACAAAGGGCGCCTCGTGGCAGCGAACCTCCAGCACACCGCGCGCGCCCCGTCCGACATCGCCGACACCGAAACCGGGGTCAAAGAAACCCGCGTAATGCACCCGGAACTCGCCCACCATGGCCAGATAGGGGGCCATCTCGGCGGCGTAATCGGCTGGTATCGCCACGGCCTCGCGGCTGACCAAGATATAAAAGGCCCCCGGATCAAGGATCAGCCGGCCCTCATCAGTGCGCAATTCGTCCCAGAACTCACGCGCGTCATAAGCCCCGATCCGGTCCAGATCGACCACGCCGCTATGCGGCTTGGCGCGATAGCCGACCAGATCACCATCCGAGGGCTGCAGATCGACCGAAAAGCCCAGCCCCTGATCGATCAGCGCAGGGCCGCCCGTGACCAGCGGCTGATCGCCATGCAGCGCGGACAGATCGGCATCGGACAGGACCGCCTGCCCCCGGCGCAGGCGCAACTGGTTCAGCCGCATGCCGGGGCGCACCAGAACGCTGAAGGATCTCGGGCAGATCTCGGCATAAAGCGGGCCATCATAGCCATCGGGCAGCCGGTCGAATTCGGTGCCGTCATCGGTGACCAGCCGGGTCAACAGGTCCAGCCGCCCGGTAGAGGATTTGGCATTTGCCACCGCCGTCAGCCCTTTGGGCAGGCGCAGGCGTTCCATCAGCGGCACCAGATAGACGCAGCCGCGTTCAAGTACCGCACCGCCGGACAAGTCCATCTCGTGCATCTGGAAATCGGCCAGCCGGTCAACGACGCGGTTGCCCTTGCCGGTCAGAAAGCTGGCGCGCAGCCGATAGGCGCGGGTTCCAAGGCGCAGATCAAGGCTGGCAGGCTGGATCTGTTCGGGGATGATCGCGGGCTCGGCGGAAATCGCACCGCTGTCGATCAGGTCGCGCAAGCCGCCGTCTGGCAGAACACCGTTCATGTCATCCCCCCTGAAAAGGCGATCTCTGGATATGCAAACGCCCACCCGGCGAGGGGTGGGCGTTGGCTGAATTGGTCGGGCTGGCGAGATTCGAACTCACGACCTTCCGTCCCCCAGACGGACGCGCTAACCAGGCTGCGCCACAGCCCGACGCCGGCCATATAGAGCGAACCGAGAGGGCTGCACAAGGGTCGACGAACGGAAAAATGACGGCAGGGCGACATTGGCGCTGATCAGAAGTGATCGGCGATGGTGTCCAGCAGGCGATGTGCCGCTGCACGCGCCGGATCGGACATTTGCGCGCCGCCGGGATGCTTGCGCAGCACGGCATTCGTTTCAGTCAGCCGCATCAACCAGCCAGCCTGCGCGGCATCAACCGGCGAGAAGGGCACGGGCGCGGGCTTGGGCGCAGCAACCTCTGCCGGCGCGACCGCCGCGGCGGGTTTCTGCTCCTCGGGAAACAGCGGCAAGGTATCGGATCCGCGGGGTGCGGGGCGCTTGCGGGTGCGAACGCGCGGCTCGGTTGCCGCCGTCTCATCCTGCGCGGCCTCAACCTGCTGATCACCCTCGTCCTCCAGCGCCTCACCCAGCTTGATCGCGCCGCGACGGCGAACGGTCTCGCCGCGATCCTTGGCCAGCAGCTTCTTGGCGCCGCGAATCGTCAGGCCTTCATCGCGCAAGACCTCGCACAGACCAGCCGCCAGACGCACGTCGTCGGGCCGGTAATAACGGCGGCCATCGCCGCGCTTCATCGGTTTCAGCAGGCTGAACTGGGTTTCCCAATAGCGCAGGACGTGGGGCGCGACTCCGATCATCTTGGCGACTTCACCGATGGACCGAAATGCCTGTGCGCCCTTTGCCATTCGCTATCTGGTCCTCAACCCTTGTTTCCCGCCGCCACGCGATCCTTCATCAGGTGTGACGGACGAAAGGACAAGACCCGGCGCGGCGTGATCGGCACCTCTTCCCCGGTCTTGGGGTTACGGCCAATGCGCTCGTTCTTGTCGCGCACGCTAAAGGTGCCAAAGGACGAGATCTTGACCTGATGTCCGGCGACCAGCGCATCAGAAATATGCCCCAGCACACTTTCCACCAATTGCGCAGATTCGTGCCTTGAAAGGCCGACCTCGCGGAATACGGCTTCGGCCAGATCCATCCGTGTCAGCGTCTTTTCACTCATACCCGCACCCTGTTGATTGTGCTCAAGATTGGTCAGTTTCGGTTCTTCTGTCAACAAGCGGGGCGGGGGATTCGTTCCCCCGCCCCGCGCTTTATCATTGTTTTTGTGCGGTATACCGCTGCGAAAGGCCGTCGATCAGCCCGCGCAGCCCTGGATTTTCTCCAGATCGGGACCATTGGGCGAGCGACCCAGATTATAGGGCGCCGATGCATCACGCCATTTGCTGTAATCCTGCAGATAGCTGATCATGCTGGCATAGACCTTGGCCGAAAGCGGGTTCTCGCAGGCCGCCTCTTCGATGGTCTCATTGGCCAGCGTCTGGATGTTTTCCAGCGTCGCGTCGTCCAGACGCGTGATCTCGATGCCAGCTTCCTCGAACTGGGCATAGGCTTCGGTCGCGCGCTTTTCGGTGAAGGCCAGCGACCACAGCAGATTGGCCGAAGCCGCGACTTTCAGCGTTTCCTGCGTCTCGGGCGTCAGCGCATCCCAGCTTGCCTTGTTGATCATCACACCGAACACCGATGCCGACTGGTGCCAACCCGGCGTTGACCAGTATTTGGTGACCTGCTGGAAGCCGCCCGACCAGTCAACGTTGGGGGTCGAGAACTCGGCCCCGTCAATCACGCCGCGTTCCAGCGACTGATAGATCTCGCCGCCGGCCATGCTGACCTGGTTGCCGCCCAGCTTTTCCAGCAGTTTGCCCTGCTCATAGCCCGACAGGCGCAGGCGCAGGCCTTGCAGGTCCTCGGTGGTGCGGATCGGCTTGTCGACGGTGCGGAAGCCCGATTCGTTGTTGGTCACGCCATAGGGCAGATAGACCATGCCGAACTTGCCATAGACCTCGTTATACAGCTCTGCGCCGCCCCATTCCTGGATCCAGTTGATGTAATCAACCGCGTTGAACAGCGCCGAGGTCGTCGCCAGCGGTGAAAACGCGCTGTCACGACCGGCCCAATAGCCCGGCCAGTCGGCGCCGGCCTGAACAGTGCCCGATTCGACCGCACCGAAGACCTCGCCCGCCGGAACCAGCGAACCGCCCTCGAAGAATTCGATGGTCAGCTCTTCGTCGGCGATCATGGCATTGGCCAGTTCGACGAAATGCTTGTCGATCTCGATCAACTCAAGGCTGGACGGCCAGGTGCTGGTCATGGTCCAGTTTTCGGCCATTGCGGGCGCGGCAGCGGCTGTCGCCAGCGCCGCTGCGGTCAGAAGATGTTTCATCTTTATTCCTCCTTGTTGAAATCGTTCATTCGTTCCCGGCACCCGACCCTCAAAGGGCGGGACCGTAAAGGGTTGTTGGCAGCCAGCTGACCAGCGGCGGATAGAACATGATCAATCCACACATCAAAAGCACCAGCGCGATAAAGGGCAGCACACCGCGAATAATATCGGCGGTACTGACCTCGGGTGGCGCTATGGCTCGCATATAGAACAGCGCATAGCCAAAGGGCGGCGACAGAAAGCTGGTCTGCAGCACCACTGCCATCAGCACCACGAACCACAGCGGGTCCATGCCCATTTCGCTGACCAGCGGCAGAAAGATCGGAAAGGACAGCAGCACGATGCCGGTCCAGTCCAGGAACATGCCCAGCACAAAGACGACCAGCAGCATCACCGCAACCAGCGTATGCGGGTTGTCAGCCAGCCCCCGGATCAGATCCTGACTGGCGCGCAAACCGCCGGTGATGTTGAACACCCCGGTAAAGGCGGTGGCACCCACCACGATGAACAGGATCATCGCCGAGGTGCGCCCGGTTTCCAGCATCGCCGAATAAAAGGTCCGCCATTCGAAGCGGCCGCGCACGATCACGATCAGCAGCGCCAGGGCGGCGCCGATGGCACTGGCCTCGGTCGCGGTGGCAACACCTGCCAGCATCGAACCCAGAATACCCAGGATCAGCACCAGCGGCGGCACCGCCTCGATCAGCAGCATCTTCCACAGCGCGCCGCGCTCGATCTGTTCTTCCTCTTGCACCGGCGGCGCCCATTCCGGCTTGAGCCAGGCAACCACCGCCACATAACCGGCATACATCAGCCCCAGCAGCAGCCCCGGCACCATGGCACCTGCAAACAGCTGCCCGACGGACAGACCGGGCGCATAGGATGCCATCAGGATCAGCATGATCGAAGGCGGGATCAGGATGCCCAGACAGCCCGAGGCCGCGATCAGGCCGCTGGCCAGCCGCTTGTCATAGCCATATTGCAGCATCGGACGCAGCGCCATCATGCCCATCACCGTGATCGACGCACCGATGATACCGGTTGTCGCCGCCAGCAGGATCGAGATGAACACCACCGCAAGGCCCAGCCCCCCGGTGACCCGCGCCATCAGGTGCCTGAGCGCCTCGAACATTCGGTCCGTGACGCCGCTATCTGACAGGAACCGCGCCATCAGAACGAAAAGCGGGATCGCGATCAGCACGTAATTGTCCAGCACATCGCCAAAGATGCGGTTGATGACAATGCCCAGCACCATCGGCTTGCCCGCGATAATCGCGCCCATCACCGCGGTGCCGCCCAGCACAAATGCCAGCGGATGGCCCATGAACAGGCCGACGACCAGCATTCCGGCCATGATCAGGCCGATCGTTTCACCGGACATCAAGCGGCTCCATTGGTTCGAGGTGATCGGTCTTGTTCAGCACCAGCTTCAGGAACTCGCTGATCCCCTGGACCAGCAGCAGCACCGCCGCCACGAACATCGCCATCTTCAGCGGATAGACCGGCAGCGAGACCGCGCCATAGGTCACCTCGCCCTGGTTCCACGAGGTCATCGCGAATTTCCAGCTTTCGCGCGCAAAGATATAGGTAAAGGGAAAGAAAAAGATGACATAGCCCGCAGCTTCGACCCACCGCCGGGCATTATGGCTGAGACGCGCGGTCACCAGATCGACCTTCACATGCGCCTGATGGCGCAGAGCATATCCGCCCAGCATGATGAAATAAAAGCCGAATAGCTGCTTGGTGACATCAAAGGCCCAACGCGTCGGTTCTTCGAACACATAGCGCAGGATGACGTCATAGATGATGATGCCGGCAAAAATGATTGCGACGACCGAAACAACCCGACCGACCGCCTCATTCACGCCGTCTATGAGACGGATAATGGGCAAGATTTCCTCCCTGTCGCGGATCTCTTGCCGCGTTGCAGAGAATGTTTCAGTCAGGTTCCCTAGTGTCAACAGCGTCCACATGCGTTTGCGTTAACAACTGTGGATACCTATCTAAGGTGACGTAACGGGAGGCAAAGATGGCCGGTGGATGGGCGCGCGAGGGCGCGGTGAACGAACAGATCGAAGCTTCGACCCGCGAGGCAATCGAACGCATGCGTGCGCGGCAGCGTCAGGGCGGCGACAGCGCCGAATTCTGCGTGGAATGCGACGAGCCGATCCCCGAGGCCCGGCGCCAGGCCGTGCCCGGTGTGAAACTGTGCATCGATTGCCAGTCAGGGCGCGACACGGCCTATCGCAAGACGGCGGGCATCAACCGGCGCGGCAGCAAGGATTCGCAGCTGAAATAAAGCGGCATGGAACGGCAGCGGCCGGACCGCTGCCCGTCTGTTACCAGCGCAGGACGACGCTGCCCCAGCTTAGCCCGCCGCCGATGGCCTCGGTCACGATCACATCGCCGGGCTTGAACCGCCCCTCGGCGGCCGCGACCGACAGGGCCAGCGGGATAGAGGCAGCCGAGGTATTGCCGTGATCGGACACAGTCAGGACAACCTTTTCCATCGGCAGGCCCATCTTTTGCGCCGTGGCGCTGATGATCCGCGCATTGGCCTGATGCGGCACCAGCCAGTCGACCTGCTCGGCGGTCAGCCCGGCCTTGTCCAGCGCGGTATGGGCGGTCTTGGCCAGTTTTTCGACGGCATGGCGAAAGACCAGATTGCCCTGCATCTTCAATTGTCCGGCGGTGCCGGTGCTGCTGACGCCGCCATCGACATACAGCAGGTCGCGATACTGGCCGTCGCTGTTCAGGTCGCTGGCCAGGATACCGCGATCATCGCTGGTGCCCTGCCCTTCGGCGGCCTCCAGCACCACGGCCCCGGCGCCATCGCCGAACAGCACGCTGGTCGAACGGTCGTCCCAATCCAGAATCCGGCTGAATGTCTCGGCCCCGATCACCAGCACGCGTTCGGCCTGCTCGGTGCGGATCAGCCCTTCGGCATTGGCCAGCGCAAAGACGAAACCGGCACAGACCGCCTGCACGTCAAAGGCAAAGCCACGGGTCATGCCCAGCCCCGCCTGCACCATGGTGGCCACCGCCGGAAAGGTCAGGTCCGGCGTCGAGGTGGCCAGCACGATCGCGTCGATATCATCCGCGCTCATGCCGGCATCGTCCAGCGCGGCCCGGGCGGCGCGAATGCCCAGATCGCTGGTCATCTGCCCTTCGGCGGCAAAATGACGGCGCTCGATCCCGGTGCGGCTGCGGATCCATTCGTCGTTGGTGTCGACCTTGCCTTCGAACCAGCTGTTCTCGACAACCCGTTCGGGCAGATAATGGCCGGTGCCCCGGATCACCGCGCGACGGATCATGGGCCCACCTCATTCTTTGGCTCTGCGCCGTCTTCGTCATGCTGTTCGGTAACGCCGACGCCTTGCGCCACGCGCGCGGCCAGCCGTTCCTGAAAGCCCGATTTGGCAAGCTGAAAGGCCAGCTTGATCGCCGCCGAGATACCCGTCGCATCGGCAGAGCCATGCGACTTGACCACGGTGCCGTTCAGCCCAAGGAACACACCGCCATTCACCCGGCGCGGATCAATGCGCTTTTGCAGCCGCTTCAACGAGGTCATCGCCAGCACGGCCGCGAATTTCGACATGAACGAATTGCGGAACGCCTCGCGCAGCAGTTCGCCCACCAGCTTGGCCGTGCCCTCGCCGGTTTTCAGCGCGATATTGCCGGTGAACCCATCCGTCACGATCACATCGACCCGGTCCGACGGCAGATCCCCGCCCTCGACGAAACCAAGATAATCGAAATCACCGGCCTCGGCGGCCTGGGTAATCAGTTCATGCGCCTCTTTCAGCTCAGAGCGGCCCTTGTGCTCTTCGGTGCCCACATTCAGCAGGCCCACACGCGGGCGATCAATATCCAGACCGTTGCGCGCATAGGACGCGCCCATCATCGCATATTGCAGCAGATCGCCGGGCTCGGCACGAATATCGGCCCCGGCATCCAGCATGATGTTGAAACCCTGCGCGCTTTTCGACGGCCAGAGGCAGGCGATGGCGGGGCGGCTGACGCCCGGCAGCTTGCGCAGGCGAATCATCGACAGCGCCATCAGCGCGCCGGTATTGCCACAAGAGACCGCGACGGTTGCCTCGCCCTGACGCACCGACTCGACCGCCGACCACATCGAACTGCCCTCGCCCTTGCGCACGACCTGGCTGGGCTTGTCATCCATGGTCACAACGCCATCGGCATGACGGACATCACAGCGCTCGGCCAGACCGCGCTTTTTCGCGATCAGCCTGTTCAGCTCTGCCTCATTGCCGTGAACGATGAACCGGATCTCGGGGTTCTTGTCGGCGCTTTCCGCGATGCCCGCAACAACCGCCGAAGGCCCGCGATCGCCGCCCATTGCGTCAATCGAAATCACCACGTCGCCCCCGTTTTCGAGGGCGCGTGGTGCTGGACTTTGCGCGTTGCTGCTGACCATGGATCAGACGTGTTGCGGCTTATGCCGCGTCGTCGTCCAGGTCGATTTCATTGGCAACAGCGACCACTTCACGGTCGGCGTAATTGCCGCAGGACGGGCACACGTGATGCGGGCGCTTCAATTCGCCGCAATTGGTGCATTCGTTCGGGTTTCCCGCGACCAGCGCGTCGTGGGCACGACGCATGTTGCGCTTGGAGCGGGTTACGCGATTCTGAGGGACAGCCATGTCACAACCTCGGTTCTATATCTGGCCGGGCGCGACGGACGCGACACCGGTACAAGCCTGAATTCGTGGACGAGCCGCGCCAATACGCCATCACGGCCGGGCCTGCAAGGCCATTCCCCACGATGCGGGTTCTCGGCCGGCGGGCGAAAGGCGCCGTCCGGGATGAAGCGCCGAGGTAAGCCATCAAACTGCGCCACGCAAGGATAAACTGCGCGTCAGAAGCCCGATTTCATCCTTGCCTGCCGATCTGCCACGGCGCAAAACTGCCAGGTCATGACGATGAGCTATGAAATCTTTCTGGCCATGTTGGGCTTTGGTGTACTGTCGTCCGCCATCGTCCCGGCACTGGCGCGCCGCATGGGCTGGCGCCTGCCGGTTTCGGTCCCGATTGCCTGCCTTTTCGGCGGCATCGGCGTCGGGCTGGTCTTTGACGGCATCCCTGTGATCGACCCGATCGGACAGGGCGTGCTGGTCCAGCGCATCACCGAGATGGCGGTGATCCTGTCGCTGACCGGCGGCGGGCTGAAATTGGACCGCGCCATCGGCCTGCGCAGTTGGGCCTCGACCTGGCGGCTTCTGGCGCTGACCATGCCGATTTGCATTCTGGCGCTGGCCGGGCTGGGCTGGGCGGCGCTGGGGCTGCCCGTGGCCGCCGCATTGCTGCTGGGGGCGGTCATGGCGCCCACCGATCCGGTTCTGGCCGCCTCGGTTCAGGTCGGCCCGCCCGGCGAGGCCAAGGAAACCGAGGCCCGCTTTGCCCTTACATCCGAGGCCGGCCTGAATGACGGGCTGGCCTTTCCCTTTGTCTATCTGGCGATTGCCGCCACCGCCGACCGGATGGCCGAAACCGGAGGCCCCGGCGACGAGGGCAGCTTTGACCCGCCGGTTCTGTGGGAATGGCTGGCCATCGATGTCTTCTGGAAGATCGCGGCAGGGCTGGTCATGGGCTGGCTGATCGGGCGCTTTCTGGGCTGGGCCGTGTTCCGGCTGGCGCCGCGCAAGGGCGTGTCGGACGCCTTTCTGGCGCTTGGGCTGACGCTGTTTGCTTATGGCGTGACCGAGATGGTGAACGGTTACGGCTTTATCGCCGTGTTCATCGCCGCGCTGACATTTCGCCGCTTTGAGCGCGACCACTCGTTTCATACCGACCTGCACCACTATGTCGAACAGACCGAGATGATCTTTCTGATCTGCGTCGTCTTCGTCACCGGCATCGCCATTGCGCAGGGCATCCTCGCGCCGCTTGGCCTGTCGGGCTTGCTGGTGGCGGGACTGTTTCTGTTCGTGGTCAGGCCGCTGGCCGGCTGGATGTCGCTGTCGGGGCTAAAGCTGACGCGCGGCGACCGCTTTGCCATTTCCGTCCTCGGCATCCGCGGGGTGGGGTCGATGTATTATCTGGCTTACGGTCTGAATCACGCCCCCTACAGCATGGAATCGGGCCGGTTGCTCTGGGCCATCGTGGCGCTGATCGTCGCCATCAGCGTGGTCGCCCACGGCATTGGCGCGCCGCGCCTGATGTCGCGGCTGACCCCGCAGGATGACTGACCCCTTTACTGCCGCGTCTTCGACAGCAGCGCATCCAGCCCGGCAAAGGGCTTTTGCCGCTCGTCCTCTTCGTCAGGCGTGTCGTCCTGCTCGGGCAGTTCGGCACCCTCTGCGCGCGGATAAAGCGGCAGCGCCAGGGCCAGCGCCTCGATCATGACCGCGCCCGCATCGATGAACTGGCCCAGCAGTTCCATCTCGTCGTCGGGCATCTCGACCTCTTCCTCGACGGGCGCGGCGGCATGGGGCGAAAAGATCCTGCGGACCTCGTCGTCAATGCTGCTTTCCACCGGCGCCAGCGTCACCACGCAGGGCTGAACCACCCGCGCCGTCAGATTTCCGCTCAGCAGCCAGGCGTCATTGCCCTGCGCCGTGATCCGCCCCTCAAGGCGCAGCGCCGGCAGCCGCAGCAGGCCCAGTTCGGCGGCAATCGCCTTGCGCGCCTGCGCATCAGGTTCCAGCAGCACCGGATTGGCGGCGCGCGGGTTCAGATGCGCCACGCGCAACCGATGAGTAAAAGCAGGGGCCGAGGTCATGAGTCTCTCCTTCACATCGGCAGTATGAAATCTGGGGCTTGCGCCTTATTCTTGAGCGTAGTGGCCGAGTTTGCTAAGCGGGACCGGCGGCGTCAACAGAACGACCGGAAAAGAGGGACCAAATTTCTATGTCAGCCATCCGGCGTTTCCTGATCCTGGCCGTTCTTGCCGTTGCAGCCTGTGCCCCCGTTTATCGCAATCACGGCTATGTTCCACCCGAGTTGGACCTGGCGGCGGTCATTGTCGGCCAGACCACGGTCGATGAGTTGCCCACATTGATCGGCAGGCCCAGTTCGCAAGGGCTTCTGACCGGTTCGGGCTGGTATTACGTCGGCTCTCGCTGGCGCCATTACGGCCCCTATGAGCCCGAAGAAATCGAACGTCAGGTTGTCGCCGTCACCTTTGCCGAGACCGGCACCGTCGCTAATGTCGAACGTTTCGGGCTGGAACGCGGACGGGTCGTCGCGCTGTCGCGCCGGGTCACTGATTCGGGTATCGCGGATGTGTCGCTGATCCGGCAGCTCATGGGCAACCTGGGCAACTTCACCGCAGGCCAGCTGATCGACTAAGCCACGGGCGGCGCTCAACCGCCCAAAGGCCCGGTCTGCCACAGCCGCACCTTCAGCCCGCCATGCGCCACGATCGGTCCGGCCGGCTGAAAGGGCAGCCCCGTGGCCTTGGCCAGCCCGCCTTCGCTGGTGACAATACCCACGCGCCAGCCCGCGAAACGATCGCGCAGCACCTGCCCCATCGCCGCATGCAGCCCGTATAGCGGGCCCTTGTTGCCGACCCGCGCGCCATAGGGCGGATTGATGATCACGATCCCCGCCGGCCCTTCCGGTCGCTGCAGATCCGCCACCGAGCGGGTTTCAAAGCGAACCCAGTCCGCCACCCCCGCCCGCATGGCATTCTCGCCGCTCATCCGCACTGCGCCCGCATCGCGGTCGCTGCCAAAGAACTGCGTCGCCGGGCGGGTCACAGGCTCGGCGCCGCGCAAAGGCGTCAGTGCTGCGACATCGAACCCCGCCAATTGCTCAAAGGCAAAGCCACGCGCCCGGCCCGCCACCAGACCGGCGGCCATCTCGGCGGCCTCGATCACAAAGGTGCCAGAGCCGCACATCGGGTCCAGCACCGGCTGGCTGCCGTCAAAACCCATCTCGCGCAGGAACATCGCGGCCATGGTTTCGCGCATGGGGGCCTTGGCCACGGCCTGTTTATGACCCCGCTTGTGCAGCGACTCGCCGGTGGTATCGAGGCTGATCGTGCACAGATCATCCTCGATGCGGATCTTGATCGTGATCGGCGCATCGGCGGCAATCGGCGCGCCCAGTTCTTCGCTGATGGCGCGTTCGAATCGCTGCGTGATGGCACCGGCATGATAAACCCGCGACTTGCGACTGGTCGCCTCGACCCGGACCGCCACATCAGGGCGCAGGAACTGATCCCAGGGGAATTTGCGCGCCCGCTTGTCCAGCTGCGCCAGATGCATGGCGCGAAACGCGCCGATCCGCACCAACACGCGCGTGGCCCCGCGCAGCATCAGATTGGCACGCCAGATATCGGGCCAGTGCCCGTGGACCGTCAAACCGCCGGGCTGGATTTCGGGCTCAAAGCCCAGACCCGCCGCCTCGGCGGCCAGAGGCGCCTCCAGACCGGGGGTGGCGACAAGAAAGATTTCAAAGGGATCGCTGCTCATCGGGTCGGCATAGTGCGCTTTGCCGCCCGGCGCTATCCCCCGCCGTGCGGATCAGCGCCCGATGCGCCGGGTGATCCGCGCCGCCTGACGGGCGCGCTTGACTGCGTCGCGCGTCACCTTGGCCTGCTGGCGGTTTTGCGGCGTGGCCTTCCCGCCAGAGCCGCGCCTGGACATGTAATCAATGCCGGAATTGATGCCGCGATTGGTCAGTCGGTTGATCAACTGTCGCATCATCTGGTTCAGAAAGCGGTTCATGTCCCTGCCCTAATCATCTTCGAACAGATCGTCTGCTGGCGATCCGTCGTCAAGATCGTCATCTTCATCCTGCGGTACAAGGGGCACCTGCATGCCTTCTGCCTGTGGCCGGCTTTCCAGCAGACCGGCGGCGCGCAATTCCGACAGGCCGGGCAGATCGCGCGCCGATTCCAGCCCGAAATGATCAAGGAATGTCTCGGTCACCACAAAGGTCGCCGGCCGCCCCGGCGTCATCCGCCGCTGGCCCATGCGCACCCATTCCATTTCGATCAGCTGATCCAGTGTCCCGCGCGAGACGGCAACGCCACGAATCTCTTCGATCTCGGCGCGCGTGACGGGCTGATGATAGGCGATGATGGCCAGCGTCTCGGTCGCCGCACGCGACAGGCGGCGGCTTTCGACCGTCTCGTCCTGCATCAGAAATGACAGATCCGGCGCTGTGCGAAATGCCCATGCATCGCCCAGCTTTTCCAGGACAACGCCACGGTCGCGATACCGCGCGGCCAGCGCCCGCACCGCCTCGGCCGGATCGCAGCCGCGTGGCAGGCGTTGGGCCATTTCGCGCACGCTCATCGGCCCGCTGGATGCAAACAGCAACGCCTCGACCATGCGCTCCTGCGTGTCCATCGGCGGGGGCGGAAATTCGTTCGGGTCCTGTTGGTCCGACTGCTCGGGGTCGGGTTCGATATCACTCAATTCGTTCACTGCACTCACTTAATGTGGCCTGCGCCTTATCGTTATCGGGGTAAAACTCCCGTCCTGCTTCAATTCCAACTTTCCCTGACGCGCAAGCTCCAGCGAAGCCGCAAAGGTCGCCGCCGTCGCCGACCGCCGCCGTTCAGGATCGGTTTCCCAGCCCTCAGGCAGAAAATCCGCCAGCTCGGTCCAGTCGCCGGCAAAGCCGATCAGCTTTCGCACCCGCTCCAGCGCCTGTTCCATGGTGAAAACGCCCTTGCGGTCAAAGGCATAGGGGCGAAATTCATCCTTGGTCTTCATCCGCGCATAGGCGCGCATCAGGTCGATCAGCCCGGCCTGATACTCGGTGCGACGCTTGCGGATCACGGTTTCCGGCGACCCGCGCTGAAACCGGCTCTGGCCCAGCCTGTCACGCCCCATCAACCGGCTGGCCGCCTGCCGCATCGCCTGCAGGCGTTCCAGTTGAAAGGCCAGATGCGCCGCCATGTCTTCGGCCGATGGCCCCTCGGCCTCGGGGTCGGGCGGCAAGAGCAGGCGCGATTTCAGAAAGGCCAGCCAGGCCGCCATCACCAGATAATCGGCCGCCAGTTCGATGCGCAGCTTGCGGGCCTGTTCGACAAAGGCCAGATATTGCTCGGCCAGTTTCAGCACCGAGATCTTCATCAGATCGACCTTTTGGGTCCGAGACAGCGTCAGCAGCAGGTCCAGTGGGCCCTCGAACCCTTCGACATCGATGATCAACGCCTCATCCGCACGACGTGCGGCAACGGCGTCGAACTCGTCATCCGGCGCCCCCGCCTCATCCGGCACGGGTTTGAGATAGGGTACATCCTTGCCGGTTCGGGACATGGCAGCCATCCGCAAAGGTCAGGCTGACAGGGTCGGCGCAATGGCCCTGCGAGTCAAGCTGCGCTGTCTGACGCCCCCTGCAAAGGCTAGGCCAGCGCGTCCCCGCCGCCCGGAACCAGGTCGCGATATTCGGCCATCAGCGCCACCAGATCCGCCGCGTCGGGCGCCTGGCGCATCGCCAGCGCAGCCGCCGCGCGGCGCAGCGCCGCATCGGTCATCGGGCCGGTGGCGGCGATGACGGTTTCCATCTCGGCAATCGTGCTGTTGCAATGCAGGACCAGATCGCAACCTGCGGCCATGGTGGCAGCGGCGCGTTCGGCATGGCTGCCCGGCAGGGCATTCATGGTGATGTCGTCGCTCATCAGCAGACCGTCAAAGCCGATCCGATTGCGGATGAGGTCGATCATGCGCGGCGATGAGGTCGCGGGCTGATCGTCCAGCGCGGCAAAGCGGATATGGGCGGTCATCGCCATCGGCAGATCGGCCAGCGCGCGGAACGGCGCGAAATCCACCCGCTCCAGTTCTTCCAATGATGCGGTCACGGTCGGCAGATCCTTGTGGCTGTCAGCCACCGCGCGGCCATGGCCCGGCATATGCTTGACCACCGGCAGCACACCAGCCGCCAGCAATCCATCCGCCGCAGCCCGGCCCAGATGGGCAACCTGCGCCGGGTCAGAGCCAAAACAACGGTTGCGCAGAAAAGGATGCGTTTCGGCCTGCGCGACATCCAGCGTCGGGGCGCAATCGCTGTCGATGCCCACGGCGCGCAGCTCCGCCCCGATCAGACGATAACGCAGCCACATGGCGCGTGCGCCCAGATCGGCCTGATCCAGCGGCGGCACCCATTCGGCCCAATGCGGCGCGCGCATCCGCTGCACCCGCCCGCCCTCCTGGTCGATGGTAATCACCGCGTCGCGGCCCACGGCCTCGCGCAGATCGCCGGTCAGGCGGCGCAGTTGTTCGGGATTGTCGATATTGCGGCCAAAAAGGATAAAGCCCCAAGGGTCCGCCGAGCGAAAGAAATCCCGCTCGGCGCTGGTCAGGTCAGGCCCTTCGATCCCGCCAAGGATCGTCGCGCTGTGGCTCATTGCGCGGTGGCCGGGATGCAGTCGGTTCCGCCGGCCTTCAGCTTGGCGCAGAAATCCTGTGCGGCGGCGCGCGTTTCAAAGCCGGCGACCCGCAGCCGCCAGAAGGTGCGGCCATTGACCTCGTGGCGCTGGATCACCTGACCCTTGCCCGAGAACAGATTGCCGAACTTGCCCGACAGGCGGCCCCATTCATTGGCAGCAATCGAATCGCTGTCAAAGGCACCGATCTGCACCAGCGGCGCACCCGACGACACTTGTGCGGTCTGGGCAGGCGCGGGTGCAGGTGCTGGTGCCTGCGCATCGGCGTCGGCTGCGGCCTGCGCGGCCTCCGGGCGGCGTGCGGGGGCCGCGTCAGCCTCGGCGGTTGCGGCCTGAACCGGGGCGGGCGCGGCAGCAGGCGGCGCGACCGAGGCCACACGGCGCGGACGCGGTGCGGGACGGGCCGAGCGGGCCACGGCGGGCGTCGCGGCAGTTTCTTGGGCCTGTTCCAGTGCCTCGCGGATGGCATCGGTCTGGGTCGGATTGCCGGTCTCGTCGGTGACGACACTGGTGATCGCCCCCTCTTCTGCCGGCTCATCGGTGACCGTGGCAGCGGCGACCTGCGCCTCTGCGGCGGCGGCCTCGGCAAGGGCTTCCAGATTGGCGGCTTCGGCCAGCGCCTCAGAGGCGGCACGGGCTGCGGCGACTTCGCTGTCTTGCGTGGCGATCTGTGCCTCACCGTCAAAGTTCAGCGCCTGGTCGGTCGCGGCCAGCGGCTCATGGGCGGCCGCGCCCAGTTCACCCATGGCGACATCGGTGTCGTCCAGCGCGGTCGCGGCGGGCGCAATGCCAACCTGATCGGCAGGCACGTCCTGCGCGCCGCCCGATACGTTATTGACGGCAAAGCCGGTATGCCCGGTCAGTTCCCCACCCGGATCATCAGGCGTGGTGCGTGCGGCACCGGCAACCGCCTTGATCACCGGCACACCCGAGACATCGCGCATGACAAGCTGCCAGCCCCAGGCCATCAGCCCCACCATCAGCGCGACCGAAACCAGCGCGCCCAGGTAATGCGTCAGCCGCCCCAGCCGCACCGACAGGCTCGGTTCTGCGGGTTCAGCCGCATAGGGCGCGCCCTCGGCATCGCCATCTTCGCCATTGTCACGATAAGAAAATTCCCGCCGCTTGTCGCCGCGCGAAAATACATGTCCGCCATCGCGGAAATCCATCACTGCCATTGCCTGCCTGCCCGCCGGTTGATCCGGCATTACCGTTGACTGCTCTGCTCGGCCCGGCGGCGACGGCTGTTATCAGCGCATTTCTTCCACCGGATTGACGCCAAGGATACCCAGCCCGGATGAAATGACAACGCCAACTGCCCTCGCCAACGCGATTTTTGCGGCTGTTGTGTCCTTATCGCCATCCTGAACAAAGCGCAGCGAGGTG
Organism: Paracoccus tegillarcae; assembly: GCF_002847305.1. Taxonomy (NCBI): domain Bacteria; kingdom Pseudomonadati; phylum Pseudomonadota; class Alphaproteobacteria; order Rhodobacterales; family Paracoccaceae; genus Paracoccus; species Paracoccus tegillarcae. The sequence goes on from NZ_CP025408.1 coordinate 242,491, forward strand.
TCGTCATTGCCCCGGTTCCACAGCGAATGCAGATTAGAGGCAATGTCATAAAGGAAAAACGCGACCCGGTGCGGCTCATGGGCGCGGGCGGCATGTTCGACCAGCCGTGGCCATTCTGCAACTTTCCGCGCCAGATCCAGCTCGGCCTCGTGGTCCAGCCGGGTCAGATCCGCCCCCGCCAGCGCCGTGTCGCTGACATCGACGCCCATTTCGGCGGCCTTGCGCAACACCGAATGCACCCGCGCATTTGCATATTGCACATACCAGACCGGGTTATCCTTGGATTGCTCAAGCACCTTGGCGAAATCGAAATCCAGCGCGGCGTCATTCTTGCGCGTCAGCATGTGGAAACGGGTCACATCAGCGCCCGCCTGCTCGACCACATCGCGCAGCGTGACAAAGGTCCCTGCCCGCTTGGACATCTTGAACGGCTCGCCATTCTTGAACAGCTTGACCAGCTGGATCAGCTTGACGTCCAGCGGCACGCGGCCGTTGGACAGCGCCTTGACCGCCGACTGCACGCGCTTGACGTAACCGCCATGATCCGCGCCCAGCACGTCGATCAACTGGTCATAGCCGCGTTCGATCTTGTCATAATGATAGGCGATATCGGGCGCGAAATAGGTCCAGTCGCCATCCGATTTCTGGATCGGGCGGTCCTGATCGTCGCCAAACTCGGTCGATTTGAACAGCAGCTGTTCGCGCGGCTCCCAATCATCGGGCAGCTTGCCCTTGGGCGGCTCCAGCGTGCCGCGATAGATCAGACCCGCCGATTTCAGCCGGTCAATCGCCGCCTCGATCTTGCCGGTGCCGAACAACGCCTTTTCGCTGGAATAGACGTCCATCTTGACGCCCAGCATGGCCAGATCTTCACCGATCATCGCCATCATGGCCCGGGTGGCGAATTCGCGAATATCGGCCAGCCAGTCCGCTTCGGGCTTGTCGATCAGACTGTCGCCATATTTGGCCTTCAGTTCCTCGCCCACCCCGATCAGATAGTCGCCCGGATACAGCCCCTCGGCGATCTGCGGCTCCAGCCCGTTGGCCTCGCGGTAACGTTCATAGGCCGAGCGCGCCAGCACATCGACCTGCGCGCCGCCGTCATTGATGTAATATTCGCGCGTCACCTCGTGGCCGGCGAAATCCAGCAGGCTGGCCAGCGCATCGCCAAAGACCGCGCCGCGCACATGGCCCACATGCATCGGGCCGGTGGGGTTGGCGCTGACGAATTCCACGTTGACCTTGTTGCCCGCACCAGCGGTCGAACGGCCAAAATCAGCGCCCGATTGCAACGCCCCCGCAACGACCTGCCGCCAGACGTCGGGCGACAGCCGCAGGTTCAGAAAGCCCGGCCCCGCCACCTCGGCGCTGGTGATCCGGTCATCGATCAGCCGCGCGGCCAGTTTATCGGCAATATCGCGCGGCTTCATTCCAGCGGGCTTGGCCAGCACCATCGCGGCATTGGTCGCCATGTCGCCATGGGCTGCGTCTCGCGGAGGCTCTACCGTGACATTGCCGTAATCCAAGGCGGCAGGCAGTTCGCCCGCCTCGGCCATCTGGTCCAGCGCGGCGATCACGACGCCGCGGATATCGGAGAAAAGGTTCATCATGCGCATCCTGAAATCTGGATGCCGGTTAACGCCGCCACCGCCCAAAGGTCAACAGCGCCAGCCCCGGCAGTGACAGGTTTATCACTGCGCGGGGCCTCGCCTGGCCGTGCAGCCGCTGCGCCAAACCGGGCGCAGCGTCGAGATCAGGTCTTGTCGGTTTTTTCGACCGGAGCGACATCATCGTCATCAGTGCCAATGTCGGCATCGATGTCGGTCTCATCGTCTTCCCCGTCGTCTTCCCCATTGTCGGACCCGTTCGTGGGCTTCCCGGCAGAGCCGGTATCCGCCTCTTGCATCTTGCGCGCGGACTCGGCCTCTTCGCGGGCAATGGCGCGGGCCTTTTGCCTGATGCTGCCCTCTTCCTCGCTTTCCTGCCGGATCTGTTCGGCCAGATCGGGCGGGATCATCGACACGATGCGCGCACCGGATTTCGCCTCGAACGTCTCGGCATCCTCGACAAAGCGCATGCCATCGCCGTTGACCACGACCAAGGGCACGGCGCCCTCGCGCGCGGCGCGCCAATCCTCCTGGCTGTATTCATCGGTCAGGCGGGTGGTGCGGAAGGTCCAGCCCTCGGCCAGCAGTTCAAGATACTGCGCCAGCGTCCGCTGCCCGGCGATCGACTGCCCGCCCAACTGGCTGGGCAGCGCATAACGGGCCCGGCCTTCCTTGTGACGCGAAATCTGCCAGATCACATCGCGGCCGAATTCCGGGCCAAGGTCGGATGCGATCAGCGTGTTGTAGGCGTCGTTATCCGATGCCGCGAGGATCGCCGAATAGGCGATGAACTCGACGTTATGCTCTGCCGCCTCGCCCAGAATATCACCGTAAAAGATCGGCACACCCGCCACCCGCGCGGTGCGCAGGTGGTCGCGGTTGGTATCGGTGATCAGCACATTGACGTCGGCCTTTTCCAACGCCTTGGCCAGCCCGGTAGAGAACAACGAGCCGCCGACGATCAACAGACCCGGCTTGTCGCCCGAGGTCAGGCCAAGCTTTCGCGCCAGCGGCGCCAGCGTAAAGCCGTGCAGAACCACGGTGGCCAGCACCAGCACAAAGGCCAGGGGCGCGATCAGCGCACCGTCCTGCACACCCTCGGCGGCAAGACGCTCGGCAAAGACGCCAGATACCGCGACCAGCACGACACCGCGCGGCCCGGTCATGGCGATCAGCATTTTTTCCTTCCATGGCAGATCCGTGCCCGCCAGTGAGATCAGCACCGTCAAGGGCCGCGCCACACAGATCACCAGCAGCACGAACAGACCCGTCCGCCACCAGTTCAACTGGGCGAGCGTCTCGAACTTGATCCCGGCGGCCAGCAGGATGAACACGCCCGAAACCAGCAGGATCGTCGCATGTTCCTTGAAACGGTACAGCTCGTTATAGCTGGGCAGATCCGCGTTCGCGATCACCAGACCCATGACCGTCACGGCCAGCAGCCCGCTTTCATGCAGCAGCGAATCAGAGATGGCAAAGACGGCCAGCACGCTGACGAAAAGCAGCGGCACCTTCATGTATTCGGGCACCCAGTTGCGGCGGAACGCGGTCACGATCAACCAGCCGCCCACGGCACCGCAGGCAAAGGCGAACAGGATGCCCAGCACGAATTGCGACACCGCCGTGCTGGCCTGCAAATCGCTGCGCAGCACTGTCACCACACCCATCGCCAGCACCGCAACCAGCGCGCCGATGGGGTCGTTGACGATGCCTTCCCATTGCAGGATCTGCGCCGGGCGCGAAGTCAGCTTGGCCTGACGCAGCAGCGGCGCAATCACCGTCGGGCCGGTCACGATCATGATGCCACCAAAGACGATGGCGGCCTCCCAGCTCAGTCCGGCACCGTAGACCAGCACCAGCGAAGAGGTGATCCAGCCCAGAGGCGCGCCGATATATACCAGCCTGCGAACGGCGGGGCGCGCATCTGCCAGCTTCTTGAAGCTCAGCGTCAGCCCGCCCTCGAACAGGATCACCGCAACGGCCAGCGAGATCATCGGCGCCACCAGCGAACCTATATCGCGCGACGGCACAAAGATGCCCGTGACGGGGCCCAGCAACAGGCCCACCGCCAGCATCAGAACAATGGCTGGCAAGCGGAACCGCCAGGCCAGCCATTGCGCGGCCACACCGGCAACGCCGACCATTGCGAATGCCTCGACAGGACTCAGCCCGCCAGTTGCTTCTGTCGCCATCTTTTCCACCGTCCCGGTTGTATGCGCGCTTTTTCTAGCACCCAAACAGCAACCTATAGGTCACGGTTCCACCAATGGCGCGCATTTTTTCCACTGTTATCCGTGCAATATTGACGCATACGCCGCTTTGGTCTAGGCCAACCTTGCCCGCATCCGGCGGGCGCAAGGAGGGGCGTGCGATCATGCGTCCCAATTTCGCCGTTAGAAACCCCGCCTCGGGGACACGGCATGGAACGCACCGCGCCCGAGCAGGGCGTCGCATATCGAGAAAGCGCCCTATGACCAAATTTGCCGACCTCAAACTGGATCTCAAGGTCCTGAAAGCCATTGCCGAGGCAGGTTACGAAAACCCCACACCGATCCAGGCCGGTGCCATTCCGCCCGCTCTGGAAGGGCGCGACGTGCTTGGCATCGCGCAGACCGGCACCGGCAAGACCGCCAGCTTTACCCTGCCGATGATCACCCTGCTGGGCCGTGGCCGCGCCCGCGCCCGGATGCCGCGCAGCCTTGTTCTGTGCCCGACGCGCGAACTGGCAGCGCAGGTCGCCGAGAACTTCGACACCTATGCCAAACACACCAAACTGACCAAGGCGCTGCTCATCGGCGGCGTCAGCTTTGGCGAACAGGACAAGCTGATCGACCGCGGCGTTGACGTGCTGATCGCCACGCCCGGCCGTCTGCTGGACCATTTCGAACGCGGCAAGCTGCTCTTGACCGGCGTGCAGATCATGGTCGTGGACGAGGCCGACCGGATGCTGGATATGGGCTTCATCCCCGATATCGAACGCATCTTCCAACTGACGCCCTTTACCCGTCAGACGCTGTTCTTTTCGGCCACCATGGCGCCGGAAATCGAACGCATCACCAACACCTTCCTGCACAGCCCCGAACGCATCGAGGTCGCGCGTCAGGCCACCACCAGCGAAACCATCACGCAGCGGCTGATCCAGATCACGCCCACGCGCCGCGACCAGACGGCCAAGCAGAAACGCGAATTGCTGCGCGCCCTGATCGACGCCGAAGGCACGGATCTGAAGAACGCGATCATCTTCTGCAACCGCAAGACGGATGTAGATATCGTCGCCAAGTCTTTGAAAAAGCACGGCTATGACGCAGCGCCGATCCATGGCGATCTGGACCAGTCGCAGCGGATGCGCACGCTGGACGGATTCCGCGACGGCAGCTTGCGCTTTCTCATCGCATCGGATGTGGCCGCGCGCGGGCTGGATATCCCGGCCGTCAGCCATGTGATCAATTTCGACCTGCCCAGCCATTCCGAGGACTATGTCCACCGGATCGGGCGCACCGGGCGCGCGGGCCTCAAGGGCACCGCAATCAGCCTCAGCACGCCCTCGGATGAAAAATACCTCACGGGCATCGAGAATCTGGTCAAGCAAAGCCTGCCGCGCGGCGAACTGCCCGAGGGCTTTTCGCTGTCCGAGGGATCGCAAGCCGAACCCCGCAGCAGCGGCAAGGACGACCGTCGCGGCAACCGTGGCGGGCGTGGACGCGACCGGGACCGCAGCAGCAGCCGCAGCCGCCGGTCAAGTGAAGACAACGCAACCGCCAGCGAAGAAAAGGCCGCGCCGGCAGCCGCCAGCGCCCAGCCCGAAACCCGCGAAGAGCAGCCGCAACCGCAGCCCCGCGCGGCTGAACGGAAAACAGATCGTAGTTCCGACCGCAATTCCGATCGCAATTCGGACCGCAAGCAGGATAGCGGGCGCGATGATCGCCGCAACGACCGCCGCGACGGGGGCCGCGATGGGGGCGGGCGTGACCGCCGGCGCGATCAGGATCGCGGCAACGACGTGATCGGGATGGGCAATCATGTGCCCGAATTCCTGACCCAGAGCTTCCGCACCTCCGATCTGATGCCCGAGGGCATCGACGCCGAAACCGAAACAGCCGAGGCACACTCCGATCAGGAGCCCGCCGAAAAGCCCAAGCGTTCGCGCCGCAAGAAAGCCGCGCCCAAGCCCGACGCCGAAACCGGCACCGAAACCGGCACCGAGGCGCAGGCCGCAGACGCCAGCACGGCCGATACGGCAGCCGCACCCGAGGCAGACGCAGCAGCCGAAAAGCCCAAAAAGCCGACGCGCAGCCGCCGCAAGTCCCCGGCAAAGAAAGACGCCGATACGGCAGAGGCTGGCGCAGATACGGCAGCAGCGCCCGAGGCGCAGGCAGAGGCCGACAAACCGGCAGAAAAGCCCAAGCGCACGCGTCGCAAAAAGACCGACGCCGATGCGCAAGCCGCGGCACCGGCAGATCAGGCAGCAGCCGACAGCTCTGCCGAACCCGCGCCTGACGCACCTGCCAAGCCGCGCCGGACGCGCCGCAAGAAAACCGACGAAAGCGCCTCCGACCAGGCATGATCCGGGGCTTGCGGCCATGATCCAGCCCAGCAAACCGCCTCGTGTTCGCGCGCCGTGGCACCACCGCGTGGCTGCGACGCTTGTTCCGCTGGCACTGGGGGTGATGGCGGCGCTTGGGCTTGATCCTTACGGGGTCTGGGCGGCAACGCCGGTGGCATTGGCCGTTTTGCTGTGGATACTGGCGCGCGCCCGCGACCGCCGGGTCGCCTTCTGGCAGGCCCTTGCCGCCGGTGCGGGCTGGTTTGCGCTCAGCCTCAGCTGGATCGTCGAGCCGTTTCTGGTTCAACCCGAAATCTATGGCTGGATGGCGCCCTTCGCGCTGATCCTGATGGCCTTGGGCGGTGCGCTCTTCTGGGCCATCCCGGTCTGGGCTGCGTGGCGGATCGGCGGCGGCTGGCGCGGTCATGTCATCACCATCGCGGCGGCGCTGGTCCTGTCGGACTGGCTGCGCGGCTGGATTTTCACCGGCTTTCCCTGGGCGCTGATCGGCCATGTCTGGATCGGCACGCCCGTCGATCAAACCGCAGCATTTCTGGGCGCGCCGGGATTGTCGGCGCTGACCCTGCTGGCCGCCAGCCTGCCCGCGCTGCTGTGGCGCCCGCTTGAAAACCGCGCCGCCGGCTTTGCCCCCGGCACCATCCTGTCGGTGCTGCTGATCGGCGCGGTCTGGGCCGGCGGCATGGCACGCCTGTCAAATCCCCTGCCCCCGGACCGCCCGACACAGTTGCGTGTGGTGCAGCCCAATGCCGAACAGCATCTGAAATGGGATCCGGACTGGGCGCAGGTGTTTTATCAGCGCCTGCTGGACCTGTCAGCCAGCCCCGGCCCGCGCGATCTGGTCATCTGGCCCGAAACGGCGGTAAACTTTCTCCTGAATGACGCGGGCGCGGTGCTGCCCGATATGGCCCGCGCCGCCGATGCGCCGCTGATCATGGGCATCCAGCGTCTGGATGGCAGCCGCTTTTACAACAGCCTCGTCACGCTGGACCGCGCCGGTCAGGTGACAGGCCTCTATGACAAGTTCCACCTCGTGCCTTTTGGCGAATATATTCCCTGGGGCGACGCCATGGCCCGGTTCGGCATCTCGGCCTTTGCCGCCCAGCAGGGCAACGGCTATTCGCCCGGCCCCGGCCCGCAGGTCATGACGGTCGAGGGCACGGCACCCTTTCAGCCGCTGATCTGCTACGAGGCGATCTTTCCCCAGCACCTGCGCGGCCTCAACGAACGCCCCGGCTGGCTGCTGCAGATCACCAATGACAGTTGGTTCGGCCAGTTTTCGGGCCCTTATCAGCACCTGGCCCAGGCGCGGCTGCGCGCGGTGCAATCAGGGCTGCCGCTGGTGCGCGCGGCCAATACCGGCGTCTCTGCGGTGATCGGCGCGCGCGGCGGCCTGCGCGGCACGCTGGCCCTGGGCGAGACGGGCGTGATCGACGCCCCCCTGCCCGGCGCGCTGCCGCCCACACCGTGGCTGCGGTGGGGCGACTGGCCCATCGTCGCACTGATGATCGCGCTCTTGGCGGCCCGGCTGATGCTGGTTGCGCGCCGCAAGCGCGCCTGACGTCCTAGCGGCAGTTATCGCCGATCACCAGGCTCCACCAGTTGCGCCCGTCGGCACCGCGGGTAATGCCGGCGCCGATCTCATCGCTCAGCTGACCCAGCAACTGCTCACGATGCGCATCCGAGCGCATGCCGGTCGCCACGGCCTCAAAGGCCGATCCCCCCAGCCACGCCATCTGGATCACACCGCAGGTCGGATAATTCACCGAGCGCGCCCGATCGACGATGCTGGACCCGTTGGACCCGGCAACCTGCACCCGCCCGATCCGCGCCATGTCGCAGGAATTGCTTTGCGCGACGGTGTTCAGACGCGCATTCTCGGTCAGCAGCACCTTGCCCTCGGCCCCGCGCACGGCGTTCACCGCCTCGATCAGCGCATTGGCCTGAACATCGTCACGCACACAGGACCCGGCCAGCGTCTCGGCGGCAGGATCGGCGGGAATCCCGGTCTCGATCGGCGCCAGATCGCCGCCATCCAGCGTGATCGCGGTTGTATTGGTGCCGGGCTGGCAAGCCGCCAAAAGGCCGGCACAAGCTGTCAAAGCGGTCAGTCGAATGAAGGCCATCGGCGCGTTCCTTGCACAGTGATCTGTTTCAATTGATAAAATCCAACGCCCCAAGGGCTTTCCGGGTTCCCTTGCTCCGCCTGCCCCTTGCACCGCCCTCAGGCGCCGCTTAAAGCGCATCCATGACCCAGCATCAGCGCCTTCTCATCATCGATTTCGGCTCTCAGGTCACGCAGCTTATTGCGCGTCGCCTGCGCGAGTTGAACGTCTATTGCGAAATCCACCCCTATCAGAACGTGACCGACGCGTTCCTGCAGGACTTCGCGCCCAAAGCCGTCATCCTGTCCGGCGGCCCCGACAGCGTCACCCGCGAAGGATCGCCCCGCGTCCCCGATAACCTGTGGGACATGGGCGTGCCGATCTTTGGCATCTGCTACGGTCAGCAGGTGATGATGCAGCAGCTTGGCGGTAACGTCGAAGCGGGCCATCACGCCGAATATGGCCGCGCTTTCGTCACCCCGGCGGCTGGTCACAGGAAAGACGGCATCTTTGCCGGACTGTCCGATCGCGAACAGGTCTGGATGAGCCATGGCGACCGCGTGACCGAACTGGCACCGGGGTTCGAGGTGATCGGCACCTCGCCCAACGCCCCCTTCGCGATCACCGCCGATGAATCGCGCGGTTTCTTTGCCGTGCAGTTCCACCCCGAGGTGCATCACACCCCGAATGGCAAGCTGATGCTGGAAAACTTTGTCCGCATGGCAGACCTGACCGGCGACTGGACCATGGCCGCCTACAAGGAAGAGGCGATCCGCAAGATCCGCGATCAGGTGGGCGACAAAAAGGTCATCTGCGGGCTGTCAGGCGGCGTGGATTCCTCCGTCGCGGCCGTTCTGATTCACGAGGCCATCGGCGACCAGCTGACCTGCGTCTTTGTCGATCACGGGTTGCTGCGCCTGAACGAAGCCGAAGAAGTCGTGACAATGTTCCGCGACAATTACAACATCCCGCTGATCCATGCCGACGAATCCGAGCTGTTCATCGGAGAGCTGGACGGCGTCAGCGACCCCGAGACCAAGCGCAAGATCATCGGCCGCCTGTTCATCGACGTGTTCCAGAAATACGCCAATGAAATCGACGGCGCCGAATTCCTGGCCCAGGGCACGCTCTATCCCGACGTGATCGAATCCGTCAGCTTCTCTGGCGGCCCCTCGGTCACCATCAAATCGCACCACAATGTCGGCGGCTTGCCCGAAAAGATGGGCCTGAAACTGGTCGAACCCCTGCGCGAACTGTTCAAGGACGAGGTCCGCGCCCTTGGCCGCGAATTGGGCCTGCCCGACAGCTTCATCGGTCGCCACCCCTTCCCCGGCCCCGGCCTGGCCATCCGCTGCCCCGGCGAGATCACCCGCGAAAAGCTGGACATCCTGCGCAAGGCCGATGCCGTCTTCATCGACCAGATCCGCAAACACGGCCTTTACGACGATATCTGGCAAGCCTTCGTGGCCATCCTGCCCGTCCGCACCGTCGGCGTCATGGGCGACGGCCGCACCTATGACTTTGCCTGCGCCCTGCGCGCCGTCACCTCGGTCGATGGCATGACGGCGGATTATTACCCCTTCACCCACGATTTCCTGGGCGAAACCGCCACCCGCATCATCAACGAGGTCAAGGGCATCAACCGCTGCACCTATGACATCACCTCAAAGCCTCCCGGCACGATTGAGTGGGAATAGGCCGGACCTGACGGAAAGCGATCAGCTTGCGCCAGCGGGCAGAATGCCGAGGCCTCTTACCCCCTCGCTGAATCGCTGGATGGATATGTTTTAACTTTGGTCGCGATTCTTTTGAATCTGTGTTCATTCCCGGTGCGAAAGTCTGGCAAGGCCTCGAATACGCCAACAAAGCGATATAGCGTCCTGTTTAATTCATCACGCGAGCGCGCCATTACGATGCGCGTATCGTAGGGTTCTTCGTAGACGTGTTCAGGGTTCTTGTTGATTTCAACGATTGTTTCACCGTCGTCCGAAAGTGAGTTGATCCAGTTTGGTTGCTCGTAAAGCTTTGGGAACCAGACCATGCACTTACCTGGATGACCAATCGACTTTGCCACCTCAATCGGCAGATCCCATACGCCGCGCTGCCAGTGCCCCTTATTGTAGCCAAAGCAGTTCAATGCATCTTTATGTGTCCTAAACGCGGCATGGGGGCCAATTTCGATGAACCCGGATTCCAAGTGCGGCGCTGCGGTAAAGCGCCGTTCGTAGTCCCATGGTCGAAAACGATTATCATCCACGGCGTTTTTCTTCCGCCGCCGAACAAGCTCAACAAAATTGTCGATACATTCATTGAACTTTTCTATTGTCACTTGGCTTGCTTTTATTCTTCGTTCTTCAAGCCCTGAAGCGCCTAATATATCAAAGCTGCGCTTGGCATCTTTGATCTTCGCTTGATCTACGTCGTAATGTCCTTCGTCGATTTCAAGATACAGCCCAAGCTGTGGAAAAAACAGGTCTACGAGATATAACTTGTCTTTTCCGCGACTGCATTGCTGACAAATGAACTCCAGGCCGGGATCGTCAAGGCGATGATAGATCCGGTTGACCGCATAGTGCTCCCAACGCTTCTTTGATGTCTTTGAAAGTGACCTGAGTATGTAGTCAAATCGATTCACGATTTGCTTTCCCCGCAATGAAATGTCCGACTTACAATACGAAGACATGCTTGTGATGAAAGAGGCCCGTCAGATGATCACTCGCAGTCTGTAGCAAAACCTGCTCCACCGCCCGCTGCCTGTGTACAGCCTGTGCACGCCCTGTGCCTCTTCTGTGCACGCCCTGTGCAGCCTGAAACCCAGCATTTACTGGCCCGAACCACATCGCCTCGCGCAACAGTTTCGCCACGCAACGCGCGCCCCTGTTGCGCGCCTGGGACTGCCCGACTACGCTCCGCGCAACACCATCCAAAAGAGGCGCATCATGATCCGCATCGGCATCGGCGGCTGGAACTTTCCGGAATGGCGCAAGGGTGTGTTCTATCCCGAGGGCCTGCCCCAGCGGCAAGAGCTTGAATTCGCCAGCCGCGCGCTGGGCAGCATCGAAATCAACGCCACATATTACCGCAGCCAAAAGCCGGAAAGCTTTCAGAAATGGCATGACGAAACCCCCGATGATTTCGCCTTCGCCGTCAAGGCCAGCCGCTTTGCCACCAACCGCCGCGTGCTGGCCGATGCGGGCGAAAGCGTCCAGCGTTTCCTGACCTCTGGCATCACCCGGCTTGGCCCAAAGCTGGGCCCGATCAACTGGCAATTCGCCGAAACCAAGCAATTCGACGCCGATGATTTCGCGGCCTTCCTGAACCTGCTGCCCGACAGTCAGGACGGCCAGCCCCTGCGCCACGCCATCGAGGCGCGGCACGAGACTTTCGCCGATCCCAAGGCCGCCGATCTCTGCCGCGACCGCAACATCGCGCTGATCCGTTCCATCGACAGCAAATTCCCCGATATCGACGCCGAAACCGCCGATTTCGCCTATGTCCGGCTGATGGGCACCACCGATATCGAAAGGGGCTATGACGATGCAGCCCTTGACCGTCACGCGAGGGATGCCCGCCGCATGGCCGCTGGCCGCGATCTGTATCTCTATGTTATCTCTGGCGAAAAACACCGCAACCCGGCCTGCGCGCAGGCCCTGATGGAAAGACTGACATGAGCTGCGCCTGCGGACACCATCACGCCCCTACCGCCTGCGACGACACAGGCGCCCCAATCGCGCTGAAACGCCCGATGATCGCACTGACCGGACGCCTGATCTGCGCCGATGCCGCCCAGATGATGACCGCGCTGGCACATCTGCCCGATCACACCACGCTAAGCCGCGCCGAGCCCGGAAACCTGCGCTTTGACCTGACGCAGGACGAGGACCCGTTGATCTGGCAGCTAACCGAGCTGTTCGCCGATGCCGACGCCTTCGCCGCCCATCAGGCGCGCAGCAGAGACAGCGCGTGGGGACAGGCGTCGACCGAGATCAAGCGCGATTTCACCAAGACAGAGGCCATGCCGCATCTGCGCCCCGAAAGCACCGCCGATCATGCCGCCATCCATGCGCTGACCGTCGCCGCCTTCGGTCAAACCGATGAGGCCGATCTGGTCGACGCCCTGCGCCGCGCCGGTGATCTGGATCTGTCGCTGGTCGCCAGCCAGGGCGGCACCGTCCTGGGCCATATCGCACTGTCGCCCATAGACGCACCTTTCCCTGCACTGGGATTGGCACCGCTGTCGGTTCATCCGGCCATGCAGCATCGCGGCATCGGCGCGGCACTGGTCACCGCCGCCATCGCGGCGCGCCCCGACCACGCGATCATCCTTTTGGGCGATCCGGCCTATTATGCGCGCTTTGGCTTTCAACCCGCCGATCTGCAATCGCCCTATGCCGGCCCCTATTTGCAGGCCACCGGCCCCGGCATCACAAAAGGCGCGGGCATCACTTTCGCGCCGGCTTTCGCCAGTCTGGGCTGACGGATTGGTCCCGGTCCGGACCTATTCGGCAGGGACGTTCGGCGCGCGCAACCGTACCCGCTTGATCCGGCGCGGATCGGCATCGACAACCTCGAACTCGGCGCCCGAATCGTGGCCGATCACCTCGCCGCGCAAGGGAATGCGGCCGGTCATCATAAAGATCAGCCCACCAAGCGTGTCGATCTCTTCGTCCTGATCATCGCTGCCAAGGCGCAAACCGGTTTCGGCCTCGACCTCATTCAGCGGCGCACGGGCCTGGATCAGCCATTGGCCGGGCTTTTCCTCGACCCAGAGGCCGCCCTCGGCCTCGTCATGTTCGTCCTCGATCTCGCCGATCACCTGCTCGATCAGGTCCTCGATCGTGACCAGCCCGTCCACGCCGCCATATTCGTCAATGACCAGCGCCATATGCATCCGTTTCTGCTGCATCTGCTGCAAAAGCACGCCGATGGGCATGGATGGCGGCACATAAAGCAAAGGCCGCAGCATCGGGCGCAGGGTAAAGCGCCCGCCCTTGCCAAAGCCGTGTTTCAGCGTCAGATCCTTGAGGTGGATCAGGCCGACCGGACTGTCCAGCGTGCCGCGAAAGACCGGAATGCGGGAAAAACCGTGCTCGCGGAACATCTCGACCAGATCGTCCAGCGAGGTCGTGATCGGCGCCGCGACAATTTCGACCTTGGGAATGGCAACGTCATCGACACGCAAACGGCGCAGGTTGACCATACCCGGCGCGGGATGGGTCGTCGGGCGACCGTCTTCGCGCGTTTCCTCTTCGTCGGAACCCTCTTCCTCGCTGCCGAAAATATCGCCGAAAAAGCGCCCAAGGAACCCTCGGTTGCTGGGCAGATCGCGCCCATCCCCCCCCACGCCATCGGCCGTGCCGGCCGGCTCGTCGAGAGGGGGGGTGCTAGATCGGGGTTCGGAACTCATGTCACTGTCTCTGTATAAGGGTCTGAAATATCAAGGCCGGCAAGGATTGAACGCTCTGCCGCCTCCATGGTTTCGGCGTCGGGGTCATTTTCGTGATCATAGCCGGCCAGATGCAAAATCGCATGGACCAGCAGATGCGTCGCGTGATCGGCAAGGGGCTTGCCTTGCGCCTGCGCCTCGGCGGCGCAGGTATCGTATGAGATGGCGATATCACCCCACTCATCGCCGCCGGGCAGTTCGGGCCGCGCGCCCGGCGCGTGGGCACGGTGTTCGATAGCGGGCCAGCTCAACACATTGGTCGGGCGGGGCTTGCCACGGAAATCGGCATTCAGCGCGGCAATGCGTTCGTCATCACAGCCCATCACCACGATCTCGACCGGGTCCGCCTGCAGCCAGTTCAGGGTCGCACGCGTCGCGCGCTGTGCCAGTGCCGGCAATCCCGCGCTTTCCCATCTGTCATCCTCGATGACTGTTTCAACCGTTCCGCAATCTGCGACCGGATCAGCCATCGCCACGTCCCCGCCGGGGCGGATAGGTACCACGGATCGGTTCGCCCTCGCCACGGGCGAGTGCTGCCTCGGCCTCGCCATCATAGGCTTCGATGATCCGGGCGACCAACGGATGCCGGACCACGTCCTTGGAGGTAAAGTAGCTGAAGCTAATGCCCTTGATATCGTTCAGGATATGCTCGGCATCCACCAGCCCGGAATGCACCCCGCGCGGCAGGTCGATCTGAGTTCGGTCGCCGGTGATAACCATGCGAGAACCCTCGCCCAGGCGGGTCAGAAACATCTTCATCTGCATGGTCGTGGCGTTCTGCGCCTCGTCCAGCACCACAAAGGCGCTGGCCAGCGTGCGGCCACGCATAAAGGCCAGGGGCGCGATCTCGATGCGCTTTTCCTCGATCAGTTTCTGCATCTGCTTGCCGGGCAGAAAATCATTCAGCGCATCATAGAGCGGCTGCATGTAGGGATCGACTTTTTCCTTCATGTCGCCTGGCAGAAAGCCCAGACGTTCGCCCGCCTCGACGGCGGGACGCGACAGGATGATCTTGTCGACATGGCCGTTGATCAGCATGGTCACGCCGACGGCCACGGCCAGATAGGTCTTGCCGGTGCCTGCCGGGCCGATCCCGAAAGCCAGCTCATTTTCGAACAGCGCCCGGACATAGGCCTTTTGCGCCTCGGTGCGCGGCTCGACCGATTTCTTGCGGGTGCGCAATTCGTAATTGCCAGCCTGGAACATCTCCAACTGATCGGTGGGCGCGGTTTCGGTGATCGTCTCAGGCCCCATGCGCAGCGCGGCATCGACCTCGCCCATCTCGACGGTGCGGCCTTGTTCCAGCCGTGCATACAACGCGCGCAAGACCTGCGCTGCCTCGGCCTGGGCATCGGGTGCGCCGACCACGGCCAGCAGGTTGCCCCGGCGCAGCACATGGACGCCCAATGCCTCTTCGATCCGCGCCAGATGCCGGTCATTGGCACCGCACAGATCAATCAGCAGACGGTTGTCGGGGAACTCCAGCAAGGTTTCGCTGGCGGCGGGGGAAACGGGGGGAGTGGGATTCAGACCCAAATGCGACTCCTGAAACGGGCTTATGCATATATGGTGGCAAGCGCCGGCCGGTTTCGCAAGGGATTGCATAAAAATTGGCAAACGAATGTGACAGGATTTCGTCAATCCGCGGTTTATTGCCACACGGCCGCACAGAAAGCGTCACTCTGTGCCCAGAAATCCCCGCAGCGCCGCAGCCTGATCCATATCCGCGACCGGGCCATCCCAGGCAATGCGCCCCTCTTGCAACAGCGCCACCCTGTCGCCGATGGCGCGCACCGAGCTCATGTCATGGGTGATGGTGATCGCGGTCGCGCCCGTCTCATCGACGATGCCCCGGATAAGCGCGTTGATCCGGGCCGCGCGGATCGGGTCAAGTCCGGTGGTTGGCTCGTCGAAAAAGATCACCGCCGGGTCGTCAGCGATGGCGCGTGCCAGCCCGGCGCGTTTGCTCATCCCACCCGACAGCTCGGCCGGCATCAGATCGGCGGTCTCAGATCCAAGTCCCACGCGGGCCAGCTTGTCCAGCGCGATGGCGCGAGCCTCGGCATCGGGCATACGCTGGCGCAGACGAAAGGCGACATTTTGCCAGACCGACAGGCTGTCGAACAGTGCCGCGCCCTGAAACAACATGCCAAAGCTGGCCAGAAAATCGCGTCGCCGCGCGGCGGTCAGCGTCTGACCCCGCCACAAAACCTCGCCTGCGTCGGGCGTCTCCAGTCCAAGGATGCATTTCAGCAAAACCGATTTTCCGGTGCCGGACTGACCGATCACGCAGAGGCTTTCCCCCTGCCTGACGCCGATGCTGACGCCGTCCAACACAGGTTTCGTGCCAAAGGTTTTGACCAGTCCGCGCGTCTCGATCATCAGAAGAACACCCCGGTCAGCAGAAAATTCGCCGCCAGAATGGCCACGGCGGCGGCCACCACAGCGGATTTAGTGGCCCGCCCCACGCCCGCCGCACCGCGACCAGAACGCATTCCGAACCAGCATCCGCTGACCGTCACGATCAGCCCGAATGCCGCGCCCTTCAGCAGCCCCGAAACGATATCCCAGTTTTCCAGATAGGCCCCGCTGTTCGAGATGTAATCGGCCGAGGTAAACCCAAGCGACTGCGTCCCGACCAGCCAGCCGCCCATGATGCCCACGACATCACCCACTGCGACGAGTAAGGGCACGGTCAACAGCCCGGCCCAGAGGCGCGGCGTCACCAGCCAGCGCATCGGGTCAGTGGACAGCGTGACCAGCGCGTCGATCTGTTCGGTGACCTTCATCGTGCCGATTTCGGCTGCGATGGAACTGGCCACGCGCGCGGCGACCATCAGCCCACCCAGCACCGGGCCAAGCTCGCGCACCATGCCAATGGCGACAATGGCGGGCACCACATCGCTGGCCTGAAACCGCGCCCCGCCCGAATGGATCTGCAACGCCAATGCAGCGCCGGTGAAAAGCGCCGTCAGCCCGACGACCGGCAGCGACAGCCAGCCGATCTGCAAAAGCTGCGCGGCAAAGGCGCGGCCATAAAAAGGCCGCAGCCCGAACAGACCGCGTATCGTGAACAGCGTCACCCCGCCGATCCCGCGCGTCACCCGCAGCGCAGCGCGACCAATCAGACGGACAGGGTTCACAAATAGGTCCGTTCATAGCGGTGCCCAAGCGAGGTCAGGATCTCATATCCAATGCTGCCAGCCAAGCCGGCCAGATCGTCGATCTTTTGCGCCGGGCAGATAATGTCCAGCGTCTCGGGCACTTGGGCCAGTGCGGTGACATCGGCAGTAATCAGGTCCATCGAAACGCGGCCAACGATGGGACAGGCAGTCCCCGCCGCGTAAAGGTTGGCCCCCTGCCCGGACATCGTGCGCAACAAGCCGTCCGCATAACCCGCCGCCACCGTGGCGATCTGGCACGGCTTGTCGGCCGACCAGGTCGCCCCATAGCCCACGAACTCGCCGGCCTGAACATCACGGGTCTGGATCACCGGCAAGGACAGGCGCACGACCGGCTGTGCCTCGGCAAAGGGTTGCCCGCCGTAAAGGCCGACACCGGGCCGGACCAGATCGAAATGATAGTCCGGCCCCAGCAAGATACCGCCCGTCGCCGCCAGCGAAAGCGGCACGTCGCAGCCAGCGGTCATCTGCTGGAAGGCCGCCAGTTGCATCGCATTTGCCGGGTGATCAGGTTCATCTGCGCAGGCCAGATGCGAAATGATCAGGGCGGGCTGGTCGGCCAGCGCCTCATCGCGGATGACGGCCCATTGCGCGGGCTCGATCCCAAGGCGGTTCATGCCGCTATCCAGCTGGATCGCAAAGGGCTGGCCCGGCCGCATTGTCCGGTCGCGGAAGAACTGGCGCGGACTGTTCAGCACCGGGATCACCCCGGTCAGTTCCGCACCCTCCATATGTCCCGACAGGATGAAAATGCGCGTGTCATCCGGCAGAAACGCCCGCAGCGTCTGCCCCTCGCTGGCCAGCGCAACAAAAAAATCCCGCGCCCCGGCCTCATAAAGCGCGGGCACCACGCGCGGCGCACCCAGCCCATAAGCATCGGCCTTCACCACGGCTGCCGCACGCGCGCCTGGCGCCTTGCCCGCCAGCGCCCGGTAATTCGCCTGAACGGCACCAAGATCTATCTGCAAACCCATCTGCATCGCCTTTTCGGATAAGCTGCTCGGCGTCAACAGCCAGAGACACCTTGCGTGATCACTCGCTGTTCAAGCGTCTAACTGAACATCTCGGCGCCATCCAGCTTGTCAGTCAGGGTGGAGCTTACGAAAAAAACGTGGCCAACGAAACGCGCGGTGTCGAACCCATGAAATAATGACCATTGGGGAAGATATGAAGATTATATGTAATTGAAATTATTATGTAAATAGTTGATTCTCACCCGCTTGAGCGGCCAGGTTGTCCATTAAACACGCAGTTCTTGTCCATCGATTTCTCAATGAAAAATGCCGCCCGAAGGCGGCATTGAACACTGGTAAGGATAAAGGTCGGAAGGGCGCCGAACTTGGCGGTGTAGTGTAGAATCAACGCCGCGCTGGCTTGAGCCGTTTCGGGTGCCGGATGTGGTTGCGTTGAACCATCACACCGAGGATTTTGCGTTCGGTTGTCACGGGCTCGGTCGCAACAATATGTTTGCGAAGCACATCCCGGATCGGCCCACGATCATCATGATTGGTGAGCTACTCCCCGAAATTCGGACACTGACATAAGCTAGGATTTGCAGTCTGCTGATCTTCGACGAGAAGGAGATCAGAAATGTCGAAACGCAAACAGCACGCGCCTGAGTTCAAGGCGAGGGTCGCGCTGGAAGCCCTGAAGGGCGAGGAGACGGCGGCCGAGCTGGCGAGCCGGTTCGGGGTGCATCCCACGATGATCCATCAATGGAAGCGAGCCCTGCTGGAAGGGGCCTCCGGCGTGTTCGAGCGCGGCGGTCGAAAGAAGCCCGAGATTGACGAGGAGCAGGTGAAGGAGCTTCACGCCAAGATCGGGGAGCTGGCGGTGGCCAACTCTTTTTTGGAACGAAAGCTGAAGCCCTGGGGCGGGAAGTGAGGCGCGGCATGATCGAGCCGGACTATCCCCAGCTGTCCATCGGTCAGCAGTGCAAACTGCTCTCGATCGCGCGCTCGTCCTATTACTACGAGCCCAAGGGAGAAACCGAACAGAACCTCGGCCTGATGCGGCAGATCGACGAGCAATTCCTTGAGACCCCGTTCTTCGGCGTCCGGCAGATGACCTGGCACCTGCGCAATGAGGGGCATCTCGTGAACGAGAAGCGGATACGCCGGCTAATGCGCCTCATGGGCTTGATGCCGATCTACCAGAAGCCCAATACCAGCAGGCCGGCGAAAGGGCACAAGACCTATCCCTACCTGCTGAAAGGGCTGCGTGTGGAACGCCCGAACCAGGTCTGGTGCTCGGATATAACCTATCTGCCCATGCGGCGCGGCTTCCTATACCTCGTCGCAATCATGGACTGGCACACTCGAAAGGTCCTGTCCTGGCGGATCTCGAACACGCTGGAGGCCGACTTCTGTGTCGAGGCGCTGAACGAGGCCATCCACAAATTTGGCCCGCCCGAGATAATGAATACTGATCAAGGATCTCAGTTCACGTCCTTCGCTTGGACGGATCGGCTCCGCCGGTCGGGCGTGCGGATCTCGATGGATCGGAAAGGCCGTTTCCTGGACAACATCTTCATCGAGAGGCTGTGGCGCACCCTGAAATACGAGTGCGTCTACCTGCATGCCTGGGATACAGGATCAGAGACCAAGGCGGCCATCCGGAAATGGATGACCTTCTACAACCACCAGCGCCCGCACTCGGCCCTCGGCGGCAAGCCTCCGGCGCTGGTCTACTGGAAGAGAAATGATATCAACCAACCCGATCAGCAGGTGCAACGAGTAGCTTAATCTACGCCAGATCCTGTCCAAGAGATGGGGAGTAGCTCAAAGCGACCCATAGCGAAGTATTATGAGGCCAAAACGCTTCTTCAATATAGTGAACTTTTCCAATTGTCCCAGAGCGTCCTGTCACGACACCTGGCCCATTGGTCCGGGCCTCGTTGTGGTGCTTCAAAATACCATTTGAGTAAACAATTGGGACTGAACCCGGTTCAATTTTTTCGTTTGGCAGATCAAACCCACGCTGTAGTGGGGCAACGTCCGACAGTGCCTTCTCCTCCCAATCCGGGAAGGGTTGGCCGTCGTCGCGGGTGAAGCGGAGGGTTTGGGCGAAAGGCTGTTGCATCAGGCCGTATTTGAACGCCTCCAGCCCGCCCTTCTTGCGCTGCAAACCCGCCAGCTTGGCATCCACCACCCCCAAAAACGCTGCGATTTTTGTTTGTTCGGGGAGGGAGGGAGGGAAGAAACAAATGCGTGGAAAGAATAGTCTTGTTCGACGTGTGACGAACAGTTGAACCAGTAGCCGTTTCGCGTATTCGCAGCAAGAAAGCCGCCGTCTGCATAAATTGTAGAATGAGGTCTTTGCGAGCAAGCGACTCTTCTACTTCGATCTGTGCAATACGTTGATTCAATAGAACAGGCTCATCGTCTTTAGTTAGAAGAAGGGGACGCCCGAGCAATTCGCAACTTGGATTTAGGTCCGTCAGAAGGACAAGCAGGTCGCCAGACTTGCATTGAAATTTTTTGTCCACTTTTTCAGTGGTTCGCTTGCAGAAAGCTGCTGCGAATTTACCCCTTCCATTCTTGCTGAAATTCTTTGGAATGACGAGTAGGCTACCTTCGTCACAAAAAAGTTCACTCGAAAATGCATAACCGGACTGTAATTGCGCGACAGACGAGAACCTTGATCCAACCCACTCCCCCTCAAACCCCGGAAACCGCAGGGCTGGCACCACCCCGCTCATACCGGGGACTCCAGACCCAGCTCAGCGCAAAATGCGCGCAGTTGGGCGTCGATGTCGGCCATTTCCGCCTCAACCCCGCGCAGGTCTGCCGTCACGGCGGCCAGATCAATCGCCTTCGCCGCCTCAAACGTCTCGACATAGCGCGGGATGTTCAGGTTATGGTCATTTCCGGCAATCTCCTCCCGGCTGGCCGCGTGCGAAAACCGCGCCACCACCGCGCGCGACCGGTAAGCGCTGACGATCTGGTCAATATCGCCTTCGCGCAGATAGTTCTGGTTCTTGGCCTTCTCGAAACAGCCGGATGCATCGACGAACAGCACATCCTCCGTCTCGCGGCATTTCTTGAACACCATCAGGCAGGTGGGAATGGAGGTGCCGTAAAAGATATTTGCGGGCAGGCCGATCACCGCATCCAGCCAGTTCTTTTCGCGTATGATGAATTCGCGGATCGCCCCCTCGGCCCCGCCCCGGAACAGCGCGCCGTGGGGCAGCACCACGGCCATGGTGCCATTGTCATCCAGATGCGCCAGCATGTGCTGTACAAAGGCGAAATCGGCCTTGGACGCCGGGGCCAGCCGCCCGTATTGCGCAAAGCGGTCATCCGACAGCATCACCGGGCGCGCGGCCCATTTGGCCGAAAACGGCGGGTTGGCCACGATGGCCTCGAACAGCATCCCCTCATGCTGGGGGTGTTCCAGCGTATCCTCCTGCCGCAGGTTGAAATTGCGGTAGCTGACCCCGTGCAGGATCATGTTCATCCGCGCAAGGTTATAGGTGGTGCGGTTCATTTCCTGACCGAAGAAGTCATCGACCTGACCCACCTCACGCGCGACGCGCAACAGCAGCGACCCGGACCCGCAGGTCGGATCATAGACCGACCGCAGCCGCGATTTGCCGGTGGTGACGATGCGCGCCAGAATGGTGGAGACCTCTTGCGGGGTATAGAACTCGCCCGCCTTTTTGCCGGCGCCCGATGCGAACTGGCCGATCAGGTATTCATAGGCATCGCCCAGAATATCGCTGTCGGCATCGTCCAGCGCGAAGTCGATGGCATCAAGGTGGGTCAGCACGCGTGAGATCAGATCGTTCTTGGCCTCTTCGGCGCGGCCCAGCTTGGTCGAAGACAGGTCAAGGTCTTCGAACAGATGGTCGAAATCTTCCTCGGATTCGGTGCCCATCGTGGAGCGTTCGATATTGTTCAGGATGGTCTGCAATTCGCCCAGGATGAACTGCCCTTCGGCACCCCGGCGGGCGACGGCGGTGAAAAGCTCGGACGGGCGCAGGAAATACCCCAGCGCCTCCAGCGCGGCATCGCGGACTGCATCCAGAACGGCATCGCCATGCGGCTGGCCCTCGGCAATGTCCGTATAGGCCACGCCATCCTCGGCCAGAATCCGGTCGGCATAGAGGTTCATGCGTTCCGACAGGTATTTGTAGAAGATGAACCCCAGAATATAGTCGCGAAACTCATCCGCGCCCATCTTGCCCCGCAGGGTATTGGCGATGTCCCAGAGCTTTTGCTCCAGCTTCTTTTTCTGCTCGTCAGTCATCTGGGCGCGCCGGGGTAAAATACGGATAATGCTCGGAAAACCGGCCCGCGCTTGGGTCATGCGGTATTCTTAGGCAGTGGGGGCGGGCATGACAACGCAGGGCGCGCGGATTTATGTGGAAAAGGTGGGGGGAAGGATTGGGCAGGTGATTGGCATGCCTGCATCAACCGTCAGCCTAAAGTCCGACGGGGCCGCATGGCGCAAGAGTCAAACAACGCGCTTACTTGTATCGTCACGATGAACAGCAGGTGAACATCGAGCATTGCAGCACCGTGTGTATGGGGGCCGTTCCTGCGCATGCTTTGTCAGTGCAGTCGGACGCCAATTGCCTGAAGCTGCGCAGCCCTTTCGATCATCCGCACCACAGTCCGAAGGCTCAAGTTGAACTGATCATGGCGTTCGATGGCTTCAATAACCGCCTCGATTGAAACCTCGTCCAGAGCCTTTCTTTGTCCTTCGCGTCGGGCGAAGCCGACCAGTTCGGCGGTAGTGATTTCCTGCAGCCGGATCGGGGGGCAGCGGCTTAGAAGCGGTTCCAGCAAGCTGGCCGCGTTGTTCGATGTCATCACCCAGTTTACATAGCTCATATCAAATTTGACTTCGAAATAGGGGCAAGACCAGCCTGCAGCGCTAAGCGGCTCCAGCAAGGGAAGCAGCGCATCGGTCAAGCTATAGGCTTCGCCCCTCTTCGATTCCGCTCGCCCGCTCTTTTCCACTTCATCACCCACCACGACGGGGTTACCGACCCGCGTCGCAAGGATGGTGTTGAGCAAGCGGCCGGGATTTGAATTCCCCCAGTTGAGCTACGACCCGACGAGGCCAAAGGACGCGTTCTCCACGGTTGCTTCATAGGCGATGGTTGGCACTTTGATCAGGTTGGCCAGCGTGCGGGCCCAGGCACTTTTGCCAATGCCCGGCAGGCTGTCCAACAGCATTAGGGGCAGGCGCAGGCCGATATCGCCATCTCGTGCGGAGAGGCGCATACCGTGCCAGACGGCTTCGGTAGCCGGACCCATCCATGGAAATTCGGCGTGGAGAGCCGCCGCAAGTTCATCGGCCTGATGTTCGGTCTCGATCTGCACCAGACGAACGCCTCCGCGCAATGCCTCCAGCTTCTTCAGGTCATCGGGTTTCAAATGCGATAGCCCGCTGCCTTGTGAAAAGCGGTCGCTTATCTTGGTGGCGCGGCGCTCGATTTTGCGACTTTCCTCAGGGTCGGGGCGGAGAGGATCCTTTTGGTTCAGCCAGTCCAGATCGTTTTTGGCCGCCGCCTCAATCAGAGCAGCAGTTTGCTGCTGTCGGGCCGCAAGAAGCTTGCGACGATGTGCAAGGAGGCGTGCGGTGATCTGCGCCCTTGAACGCGCGGGGTCCGGAAGGCGTGCTTGGATGAAACGGAACGGTGGCATGGCATGTCCTGTGGCGGTTGATGCGGCGAGGCCGCGCTGCACCCTATCCCCGTGGAAAGGGCGCAGAAAAAAGGAAAGGACCGGGCCTGCAGGGCCCCTTGTTCAGTGCGAACAAGGCCGGCGTGATGGGGGAGGATTGAGGGCTGGCGATGCTGACGTCAACCGGGGGAGGCGGGCCACGCGGCCGGTTCAGCCGTTGTTGTTCTGCTCAACGCGACTTCCCATAATACGTTGATTCAAAAACTGAATTCAGAATTCGAACTTCTGGGTGGACAGCAACCATGTGTGAAAATGGTCAAAACCCCCCCAAATTGGACATTATTTCCTGTGTCCGACAAAACGCGCGGCAGGCAAGCTCGATTGATTTAGCTTATTTGCATTTTGCACAACGTCACCCCGGCATAGTTTGCAAATTTTCCCGATTTTTCTTTTCTCTGCGGTGCGGCAGGCGTAGTTTCGCGCAACTTCACCGGGAGGCTTCGCATGAAAGACATTCTGGAAGAGCTTGAGCGCCGCCGCGATCAGGCCCGCCTTGGGGGCGGCGAGCGCCGCATCGAGGCGCAGCACAAACGCGGCAAGCTGACAGCCCGCGAGCGCGTCGAACTGTTGCTGGACGAGGACAGCTTTGAAGAGTTCGACATGTTCAAGACCCACCGCTCGACGGATTTCGGCATCGACGCCGAAAAGCCATATGGCGATGGCGTCGTCACCGGGTGGGGCACGATCAACGGCCGCATGGTTTATGTCTTTTCGCAGGACTTCACCGTCTTCGGCGGCTCGCTGTCGGAAACCCATGCCCAGAAGATCTGCAAGATCATGGATATGGCGATGCAGAACGGCGCTCCGGTCATCGGCATCAACGACTCGGGCGGTGCGCGGATCCAGGAAGGCGTCGCCAGCCTTGCCGGCTATGCCGAGGTGTTTCAGCGCAACATCATGGCCTCGGGCGTGATCCCGCAAATCAGTCTCATCATGGGCCCCTGCGCAGGCGGCGCGGTCTATAGCCCCGCGATGACCGACTTCATCTTCATGGTGAAGGATACCAGCTATATGTTCGTGACCGGCCCCGATGTGGTCAAGACGGTGACGAATGAGGTGGTGACCGCCGAACAATTGGGCGGTGCATCGACCCACACCAAGAAAAGTTCGGTCGCGGATGGGGCGTTTGAAAACGATGTCGAGGCTCTGTCCGAGATCCGTCGGCTGTTCGATTTCCTGCCCCTGAACAATCGCGAAAAGGCCCCGACCCGGCCCTTCTTCGATGATGTGGCGCGCGTCGAGACCAGTCTGGACACATTGATCCCGGACAATCCGAACACGCCCTATGACATGAAAGAACTGATCACGAAGGTCGCCGACGAGGGCGATTTCTACGAGATCCAGCGCGATTATGCCGCCAATATCATCACCGGCTTTATCCGCATCGAGGGCCAGACTGTCGGCGTGGTCGCCAACCAGCCGATGGTGCTGGCAGGCTGTCTGGATATCGACAGTTCACGCAAGGCCGCGCGCTTTGTGCGCTTTTGCGATGCTTTCGAGATCCCGATCCTGACCTTCGTCGATGTGCCGGGCTTCTTGCCGGGCACGACACAGGAATATGGCGGCGTCATCAAGCACGGCGCCAAGCTGCTGTTCGCTTATGGCGAAGCGACGGTGCCCAAGGTCACGGTCATTACCCGCAAGGCCTATGGCGGGGCCTATGACGTGATGGCGTCCAAGCATTTGCGCGGTGATTTCAACTATGCATGGCCCACAGCGGAAATCGCCGTGATGGGCGCCAAGGGCGCGGTCGAGATCCTGTATCGCAGCGAGCTGGGCGACAAGGAAAAGATCGCCGCACGGACCAAGGATTACGAGGATCGCTTTGCCAATCCCTTCGTCGCGGCCGAAAAGGGCTTTATCGACGAGGTGATCCAGCCGCACTCGACGCGCAAGCGCGTGGCACGGGCATTTGCCAGCCTGCGCGGTAAAAAGCTGACGAACCCCTGGAAGAAACACGACAACATTCCCTTGTAGAAACACCGTAACGGGTTGAAACATGTCGCTTTTGCACGAATCCGTGAATGATGCAGCGCCGCCACAGGGCGGCGGACATCTGCCTGTTGCCGATACGGTCCGCTGTATCGGCGCTGTTCTCACGGCTATCATGAGGCGTCCGGCGCATGAAGATGCCGGTATCAACGTGAGCAGTCGGGCCGCTTTCGGTCCGCAAAACAGGAGCATCAATTCATGGCCAAGAAAATTGCCTTCGCCCTTATCCTGGTTGGCGTCGTCGCCGCCTGCCAACCGCAGCAACCCGACGTCGTTGTCACCGACCCGATGGTGCCGGTCTCGCAAGAGCCCGTCTATCAGGGCAAATACGGCAACTGACCTTGCCTCGCGCGGGGGGCCTGATCGCCGCCCGCGCATTCTGCCGGCCCTGCGTCTGATCCAGTCAACAGGGGGCCTGGCATGATAAAGCACCGCAATTTCCCGTCGCGCCTGCCGGGCACGAACTTTCAGTTCACCATTCGCCGCGCGGTGGACAAAAAAGGCGCCACGCCAATCATCAAGCGCGAGCGTTTCCGCCATCGCAAACCCGCTGACCGTCGCGCCGACGAGGGCTTTCTGGCTGCCTTGATCGAGCATTTCGGCGAAGAGCCGTTCGAGCGCGGCAATCTGGATGCCGGTCGCCTGTCCTGGCTGATCGACCGCGAGGTATTGGCGATCGGTGATCTGGATCCGGTCGATTACGAGCAGATGCTCAGGGTTGACCTTGCGGCGGCGCAGGCGTCTTTTCCCCTGATCTTTCAAGGCGAAGAGGCCGAAGAGAATTGGTCAGAGGACACGGATGAAAAAGATCAATGGGGCAGCCGCTGATGCGCGATTTGCCGCTTATCGCGTTTCTGTCACAGCGTTGTCAGTTTGACGCCGCAGTCCGGCATGGCATAGTCCCGTGTTATACAGCAACGACCCGCAACAGGGTCCTAAATACAGGCAAGACCACATGCAGACCAAGACCTTCTTCCGCCTCTCGGGCGCCGTCCTCGTCGCAGCAGCCCTGTCGGCTTGCGCACCTGGCTACCAGACCGGCCTGTCGGCCGATACGCAGCGTGCCGCCGGTGGCGCCGTTGCCGGTGCTGTTGTTGCCAAGGCACTTGACGAAGACATCGCAACCGGCGCGGCGCTCGGTGCGGCTGCTGGCGCGCTGTGCGACGACGCACGCGTCTGCCAGACGGGCTACTGATCTACGAAACCGTGAAGCCCCCGCGGCGGAACGACAGACCGTCGCGCGGGTTTCGCTCTGGACAGGACAGGGCGCCCCGCGCGCTGAGTGTTCGGAAAATGACAAAGGATATGATCCATGCGTAAATCCGCCACGTTCGCTTCAATTGCGGCTTTGGGCTTCGCCGTCGCTGGCTGCACCCAGGGCATCAACCCGACCGACACCGACCGTGCCATCATCGGCGCAGCCGTCGGTGCGACCGCAGCCCATGTCGGTGATCGCGAAGAAAGCGACTACTACAAGGCCGCTGCTGCCGGCGCCGCTGCTGGCGCGCTGTGCGACGACGTTCGCCTGTGCCAGTAACACGCAGCTGACCCTGCGCGGCCCTTTCGCCGCCGCAGCAAGCTTCATCAACGCCGTTCCCGCCACCTGCGGGGACGGCGTTTCTCGTTTTCAGCCTCGGGGATAGCCCATGTTCAAGAAAATCCTGATCGCCAACCGGGGCGAAATCGCCTGCCGCGTCATCAAGACCGCCCGCAAGATGGGCATCAAGACCGTGGCCGTCTATTCCGATGCCGACCGCAACGCGCTGCATGTGAAGATGGCCGATGAAGCTGTCCATATCGGCCCGCCGCCCGCTAACCAGTCCTATATCGTGATCGACAAGATCATGGACGCGATCCGCCAGACCGGCGCAGAGGCCGTGCATCCCGGTTACGGCTTTCTGTCGGAAAACATGAAATTCGCCGAGGCACTGGAAGCAGCAGGCGTCGCCTTTATCGGCCCGCCCGCCGGTGCCATCGAAAAGATGGGCGACAAGATCACGTCGAAGAAACTGGCCAAGGAAGCCGGCGTTTCCACGGTGCCGGGTTACATGGGCCTGATCGCCGATGCTGATGAGGCGGTGAAGATCTCGAACGAGGTTGGCTATCCGGTGATGATCAAGGCCAGCGCCGGCGGCGGTGGCAAGGGCATGCGCATCGCCTGGAATGACGAAGAGGCGCGCGAAGGTTTTGATTCCTCAAAGAACGAGGCCGCGAACAGCTTTGGCGACGACCGCATCTTTATTGAGAAATTCGTCACGCAGCCACGCCATATCGAAATTCAGGTGCTGGCCGACAAGCACGGCAATGCCGTCTATCTGCACGAGCGCGAATGTTCGATCCAGCGCCGCAACCAGAAGGTCATCGAAGAGGCCCCCTCGCCTTTCCTCGACGAAGCCACCCGCAAGGCGATGGGCGAACAGGCCGTCGCGCTGGCGCAGGCCGTGGATTACTCCAGCGCGGGCACGGTGGAATTCATCGTCGATGGTGACAAGAATTTCTACTTCCTCGAAATGAACACGCGCCTGCAGGTCGAACATCCGGTGACCGAGCTGATCACCGGCGTCGATCTGGTCGAACAGATGATCCGGGTGGCCGATGGCGAGAAACTGCCCTTTGCGCAGGCGGATCTGAAGATCAACGGTTGGGCCATGGAAAGCCGGCTTTATGCCGAAGATCCCTATCGCGGCTTTCTGCCATCCATCGGGCGCCTGTCGCGTTACCGCCCGCCAGCCGAGATCGCAGCCGGCCCGCTGAAGACCAGCGGCAACTGGGTCAATGACAGCGAGGGCGGCGAAAGTCCCGTCGCCGTCAGGAACGATACCGGCGTCTATGAGGGCGGCGAGATCAGCATGTTCTATGACCCGATGATCGCCAAGCTCTGCACATGGGCCCCGACGCGCGGCGAGGCAATCGAGGCCATGCGCGTCGCGCTGGACAGTTTCGAGGTCGAGGGGATCGGGCATAACCTGCCCTTCCTCAGCGCCGTGATGGATCACCCGAAATTCACCTCGGGCGATATGACGACGGCCTTTATCGCAGAGGAATATCCAGACGGCTTTCAGGGCGTTGAACCCGCTGACACCGACGTCAAGCGCATCGCCGCCGCCGCCGCCGCCATGCACCGCGTGGCCGAGATCCGCCGCACACGCATCACCGGTCGGCTTGGCAATCACGAACGCCGGGTGGGCAAGCATTGGGTGGTCTTTATCGGCGCCCACGAGATCCCCGTTGAGATCGAGGCCGACCGCGAAGGCTCGACCGTGACCATCGACGGCAAAGAGATGCGGGTCGAAAGCAACTGGCGCCCCGGTCAGTCCCTGGCGCGGCTGCTGGTCGATGGCGACCCGCTGGTCCTGAAGGTCGACAAGATCGCCGCTGGTTACCGCCTGCGCACACGCGGCGCCGATCTGAAAGCCTATATCCGCCGCCCCCACGCCGCCGAACTCGCGCGCCTGATGCCGGTGAAAGAGGCGCCGGATACCTCGAAATTCCTGCTCTGCCCGATGCCCGGACTGGTCGTAAAGATCAACGTGGCCGCCGGCGACGAAGTGCAGGAAGGTCAGGCACTGGCCGTGGTCGAGGCGATGAAGATGGAAAACACCCTGCGCGCCGAAAAGAAGGGCGTGGTGAAATCCATCAACGCCGAAGCCGGTGAAAGCCTGAAGGTCGACGATGTGATCATGGAGTTTGAATGAGGACAAAGGGCCAAACCTGTCTGGTCGGGGCAGCGTCCCTTCTGGGGGGCTTAGGCGGCTATTTTGCCATGGGCGTGGCGAATGCGATCGTTTGGCACCCGCCGGTTGTCCGCACCTTTCCTGCAGGGCTTACGGGTTGGCCGGTGTGGTGGCCCAGTGCCCCCGGCCGGTTCCTCGCCTGGAACCAGCCCATCTGGGGCGCCGCTGGCGCGCTGGCCTATGCGCTGGTCTGGCGCGGTCTGGGCGGCCCGATCCGGTGGTCAAGGGTCGTCGTCCTCTGGGCCGGAATGGTGTCAGCGATCATCCTTTTGGGCCTGATGGTGCGCGACGGCTTGATCGGCTTCGGCCATGCGACCGCCGCCGCGTTCTGGCTTTACGGGCTGATCGGACTGTTTTCGGTCCGTGACTGGGTTATTCGATGAAAGGGCGAGGGATTTAGGTTTGGACTGGCAGACGCTGATATCGAACGAACGGGTCGTTGCGTCCTTTGTCACCGCCATTGTCGGCGGTGGGGTGGTGGCTGCTGGTTGGTTCTGGACCCATGCCCTGTCGCGGCGGCGCGACAAGTTGCTGCGCAGCGAACGTATCAACGACATCCAGCGGGCCCTGCTGGCTGAAATTCGGGCGCATGTCGTGGCGCTTGAGGCGCAGCGCGATACCGGCGGGTTGCAAAGCCTGACCATGATTTCGGATAAGGATTATCTGCCCATCCTGCCGCATGACGCCAATGACCGCATCTTTCGCGCCATCGTGGAAGAGGTTCACATGCTGCCCGAATGGGCCATTGATCCGGTCGTGCGCTATTACCGGCTATTGGCCGTGCGTGCGGCGCTGGCACAGGACATCCGCAGCAATGCGAGGGATTATCCCCGGCGCGCGGCAGAGATGTTTCAGGACTATATCGCCCTGAACGAGGAAACGCTGGAAACCGGTCTGGATGCGGTCGAGGTGCTGACGGCCAGCCTTCATGGCGGACGCCAGGAGGTCGAGGCGATGCTGGTGCGCCGGCAGCGCGATATGGCCGGGGATCTGGTGGCGGCGGCGCCGCGCGCGCCTAATACGCGATCTTCGGACCCGAGAGACCTGTGATGGGCGTCAATCCGATGGCAGCGGTAATTTCATTGGCACTGCGCCGCCGCACAGGCTTGGGCAGCGGCTGCACCGCATCCGATGGCTTGCGGCGCTCGCGGACATCACGCGTCGCGCCTGACCGTTCATTCTGTGGGCTACGTTTGTCGGCTGCCGAATTTGCCATTGCGAAGTCCTCTGTCACGGCGAATTCATCCGCCATAAAAGATAATATAAGCCAGCAGCGACCAATCCACAACATTTTGTGCAAGGCGCAAACTGTGTGCAGGACCTCAGGGCGCAATGCCCGCGCGGCCGATCTCTTGCCGGCGCAGCGGGAATTTGTCGATGGCCCGGCTGATCTCTCGCACGCTCCACGGGAAGGGCTTGCGCAGTTTGACCTGCCCGTCCTTGTCCATCAGCACCAACGAAAAACCGCGCGGGTGCAATGTGTTACGCCAGACAGTTTCAGCCGCAGGATCGGTGTCGGTGATGACCACCACATCCCGCTCGATCAGCATGGTCGGATCACGCTCAAAAGCCTGCATTTGCTCTACAAAGGCCGGATCCTGGGGCGTGTCAGCGAAAACCACCATCGGTCGCTGTTGCCACAGGAACTGATCCGGCTCCGTCTCGGCGGCGGACAGAACCGTCAACTCGAACTCGACCTCGGCGGGTGCCTCGGGTTCGACCGCGACAGGCTCGACCGGCGCTTGGGCGACGGGCGGCAGATCGGCCGCCGCCTCGGGCGGCCCACCGGATTCACCGGGCCCCATCGCGGCCACCAGCATCACAAACAAAACGGGTCTCAGATTCATCGGCACCTCTTCCTATTGGAATATAGGGTGAATACGCCGCTGCGAAAGGACAGAACGCTATGACTGACCAAACAAAACCGGCATTGGACGACTGGCGCAAGCTGGCGGAGAAGGAATTAAAGGGCAAACAGCTCGAGAGCCTGAACTGGGAAACGCTGGAGGGGATCACCGTCAAGCCCCTCTACACCGCAACAGATACCGACAATTTGCAGCATATGGGCACCCTGCCCGGCCTTGCGCCCTTCACGCGCGGGCCCCGCGCCACAATGTATGCGGGCCGGCCCTGGACCATCCGCCAATATGCAGGCTTTTCGACGGCCGAGGAATCCAACGCCTTCTATCGCCGCAATCTGGCCGCCGGTCAGCAGGGCGTGTCGGTGGCCTTCGATCTGGCAACGCATCGCGGCTATGACAGCGATCATCCGCGCGTCGAGGGCGATGTCGGCAAGGCCGGTGTGGCCATCGATTCTGTTGAGGATATGAAGATCCTCTTTGACGGCATCCCGCTGGACAAGGTCAGCGTGTCTATGACCATGAACGGCGCGGTGATCCCGATTCTGGCCAGCTTCATCGTCGCGGGCGAAGAACAGGGCCATGACCGATCCGTCCTGTCGGGCACCATTCAGAACGACATTCTGAAGGAATTCATGGTCCGCAACACCTATGTCTATCCGCCCGAACCCTCGATGCGGATCATCAGCGACATCATCGAATATACCAGCACCGAGATGCCGCGTTTCAACTCGATCTCGATCTCCGGCTATCACATGCAGGAAGCCGGCGCGAATCTGGTGCAGGAACTGGCCTATACACTGGCCGACGGGCGCGAATATGTCCGCGCGGCCATCGCGGCGGGCATGGATGTCGACGCCTTTGCCGGGCGGCTGTCGTTCTTTTTCGCCATCGGCATGAACTTCTTCATGGAAATCGCCAAGCTGCGCGCCGCGCGGCTGTTATGGCACAAGATCATGACCGAATTCGGCGCGCAAAAGCAGTCATCGCTGATGCTGCGAACGCATTGCCAGACATCGGGCGTCAGCCTGCAGGAACAGGACCCCTATAACAACGTCGTCCGCACTTCCTATGAAGCAATGTCGGCGGCCCTTGGCGGCACGCAATCGCTGCATACCAACGCGCTGGACGAGGCCATCGCCCTGCCCACCGATTTCTCGGCCCGGATCGCGCGGAATACCCAGCTGATCCTGCAAGAGGAAACAGGCATCACCAATGTCGTCGATCCGCTGGCGGGATCTTACTACATCGAAAGCCTGACCGCCGAACTGGCCGAAAAAGCCTGGGAGTTGATCGACGAAGTCGAAGAACTGGGCGGCATGACCAAGGCCGTCGCAACGGGCATGCCCAAGCTGCGGATCGAAGAAACCGCCGCGCGCCGTCAGGCGATGATCGACCGTGGGCAAGAGGTCGTGGTCGGCGTCAACAAATACCGCAAGGAAAAAGAGGATCCGATCGACATTCTGGATGTCGACAATATCAAGGTCCGCGACAGTCAGATTGCCCGGCTGGAAAAAATCCGCGCCACCCGCGATCAGGATGCCTGCGACGCGGCGCTTGCCGAAATGACCCGCCGCGCCGAAGAGGGCGGCAACCTGCTGGAGGCTGCGGTCGAGGCCGCCCGCGCCCGTGCATCAGTCGGAGAAATCAGTATGGCCATGGAAAAAGTATTCGGCCGCCACCGCGCCGAGGTCAAAACACTGGCAGGCGTCTATGGCGCCGCCTATGAGGGCGACGAAGGCTTTGCAGCCATTCAGCGCGACGTCGAAAAATTCGCCGAGGAAGAGGGCCGCCGCCCGCGTATGCTGGTGGTGAAGATGGGTCAGGACGGCCATGACCGGGGTGCCAAGGTCATCGCGACCGCCTTTGCCGATATCGGCTTTGACGTCGATGTCGGCCCGCTGTTCCAGAACCCGGATGAGGCCGCGCAGGACGCCGTGGACAACGACGTGCATGTCGTCGGCATCTCGTCTCAGGCTGCAGGCCACAAGACTCTGGCCCCGAAACTGATCGAGGCGCTGAAAGCCCAGGGCGCGGGCGAAATTCTTGTCATCTGCGGCGGCGTCATCCCGCAGCAGGATTACGAGTTCCTCAAAAAGGCGGGCGTCAAGGCGATCTTCGGGCCGGGCACCAATATCCCCGCCGCTGCCGCCGATATCCTGCAACTGATCCGCAAGGCCCGTACAGCCTAGCGCCTGACGACGATCGGCCTTGCCCCAACGTACTGAGTTTCATCGGTGCAAAATAACCCTGGGGGCGAGGGCCGATCAGGCCAAGGGGCAGACAACCCCCCTTTCCGCAGCTACAAGATGAACCATGAGCCTGCCACGCGCACCTGATCGACTTTCTGATGACATGGCTCAGGCCATCGGCCACGCCGTATCCGCCTTTGGCTTTCTGGAAGAGGCGCTGAAACGCGCGATATTCTCGCTGACCCGGCAGAGGTTGGGCGAGGATGTGTCTGAAAAGGCCATGCAGAAATGGCTGCGCCGGATGGAAGATATCGCCGATGACAGCCTTGGCACGCTGATCGACAGCTTTATCGCCGCCCTGCGGCAGGCGGGGATAGACGAACGCCATGTCCTGTCAGACGCACTGACCAAGATCCGGATCCAGCGCAACCTGCTGTGCCACGCCTCATGGCGACCGGGCGAACAGCCCGGTTACTGGCACCCGACCTTTATCAACACGCGCGGCGAATCCTATCCCGATGACATGAACCCCGCCGATGTGATGGCTGTTCATGCCGCAACCCTTGGCACCGCGCGGCGCGTCGTCAGCATCATGCGCGCCACAGGGATCGAGGGCGAATGGGTCGGTTGGGACGAGGAAGAGGTCAATGGCTAAGCAGTCCAGGGAATGGCCGATCACGCTGGATTATCCGCAGATCTGGCTGCCGGTTTTCGCACTGGCGATCTGGTTGATCGGGCGCGTCCTGCCATCTGGCGCTGATCTTTTCGTCGCCCTTGGCTGGTTGTTGGTACTGGCAGCATTGGCGCTGATGGTCTGGTCGGCGCAGCATTTTCGCCTTGCGCGCACCTCGATCAATCCGCATGGGCAGCCCGATGCGCTGATCACCGGCGGGCCTTTCCGGTTTTCGCGCAACCCGATCTATCTGGCCGACGCGATGATCCTGATCGGCTTTTGTCTGGCCTGGCGGGCGCTGCCTACGCTGATCCTGATCCCTGTTTTCGTCTGGCTGATCAACCGCCGCTATATCGTGAAAGAAGAGGCGCGGCTGACCGCGGCCTTCCCCGAAACCTATCCGGCCTACACCCAACGCGTGCGCCGCTGGCTGTGACGCTGCTTTCCCGCGTTGCAACGCAGGCCGGTCCGCGCTAACACCCCGGCGATACAGAACCTGAGGGACATCATGTCAGCCCCCCTTCGCCTTGGCATTGCCGGGCTCGGCACTGTCGGGACCGGAGTGGTCAAGATCGTGCAGAAACATGTCGAACTGCTGGCCGCGCGATCGGGCCGGCCTGTGACGATCACGGCCGTCTCGGCCCGCGACCAGATGAAGAACCGCGATGCCGACCTGTCGGGCTTCGACTGGGAAGCCGATCCGATGGTGCTGGCCTGTCGCGACGATGTGGATGTCTATGTCGAGTTGATCGGCGGTGACGAGGGCATCGCCAAGGACAGCATCGAGGCGGCTTTGCGTGCCGGCAAGGATGTGGTGACCGCGAACAAGGCGCTGGTGGCCATCCACGGACAAGAGCTGGCCGTGCTGGCCGAAAGCCTGGGCCGTGTGATCCGTTTCGAGGCGGCGGTGGCCGGCGGCATCCCGATCATCAAGACAATGACGGAATCGCTGGCTGGCAACGGCATCACCCGCGTGATGGGCGTGATGAACGGCACCTGCAACTATATCCTGACGCGGATGGAAAGCGCCGGCCTGCCCTATGAGACGGTGTTCGAAGAGGCGCGTCAATTGGGCTATCTCGAGGCCGACCCGACGCTGGATGTGGGCGGGATCGACGCCAGCCACAAGCTGGCCATCCTGTCCTCTATCGCCTTTGGCACCAAGGTCGATTTCGATGCGGTCGAGATCGAAGGGATCGAGCGCGTCAGCATCGACGATATCAACCGCGCCGCCGATATGGGCTACAAGATCAAGCTGCTGGGCGTGACGCAGATGACCGGGCGCGGCCTTGAACAGCGCATGTCGCCCTGTCTTGTTCCCGCCGACAGCCCCCTAGGGCAGTTGCAGGGCGGCACCAATATGGTTGTCGTCGAGGGTGATTCCGTAGGCCAGATCGTGCTGCGCGGCGCTGGCGCCGGCGAGGGCCCCACCGCCAGCGCCGTGATGTCGGATATCGTCGAAATCGCACGCGGCGTCCGCCTGCCGGTCTTTGGCCAGCCGGCCTCTGGCCTGCGCAATGCGCAGCCCGCCCGCACTGCCGTGCCTGCTGCCTATTACATCCGCATGGAATTGCAGGACAAGCCCGGCGCGCTGGCCAAGGTCGCCTCGATCCTGGGTGATGCCGGCATCTCGATTGACCGGATGCGGCAATACGGCCATGGCGAGGATGATCGGGTGCCGGTTCTGATCGTCACGCACAGGACCACGCCCGACGCGATTGATCACGCCATCGAACTGCTGCCCCGGACCGGCGTTCTGGCCGGTGAGCCGGTCGAGTTACGGATCGAAGACCTCTAGCAGGGTGCTGAAATAGTCACTTCTGGACAACGATTTGAGAACATGATTCCTGCTCCGCAGGAGATCGGTGGGGGTCAAGATGCGCGGGACAGATGAAACGAGCGGGGCGCTGTTCAGCTACGTCGATCTTGAGGATCGCATTCCCGCCAGCCATCCGCTGCGCAAGATCCGGCAAGTGGTCAACGATGCTCTGGCCAGCCTCGACGGCGAGTTTGCCCCGCTCTATGCCGATTTTGGCCGCCCTTCGATTGCACCCGAGCGGCTGATCCGGGCCAGCCTGATCCAGATCCTGTTCTCTGTGCGATCCGAGCGGCAGTTGATGGAGCAGATGCAATACAACCTGATGTTTCGCTGGTTCGTCGGCCTGGGCATCGACGACCCGGTTTGGGTCGCAACGGTGTTCACCAAAAACCGGGACCGGCTGCTGACGACCGACATGTCGCGCAAGGTGATGGCAGCGATCTTGGCGCACCGCGAGGTGGCGTCGCTGTTATCGGATGAGCATTTCTCGGTCGATGGGACATTGATCAAGGCTTGGGCGTCGATGAAAAGTTTCCAACCGAAGGCGGAGGACACGCCACCCGACGATGAGGGGCCGGATGATCCGCCAGCGCCCTCCATCGACCCCGACAATCAGCCCACCCAATCCGAACCCGAGACCGAACCGATGCCCCGCTCCAATCACCGCAACCGTAACGCCGAGGCCGACTTCAAGGGCGAGAAGCGTTCGAACGCCACCCACGCTTCGACCACGGACCCGGAGGCACGGCTCTACAAGAAATCGCCCGGCACCGGCGCGACACTGTGCTTCATGGGTCATGCGCTGATGGAGAACCGGCACGGTCTGGTTGTTCAGGGCGACTTGACGCAGGCTGACGGCCATGCCGAACGGCGTGCCGCCTTGGACATGGTGCATCGCCACTCCCCCGGATCGACCCGGCAGCTGACACTTGGGGCGGACAAGGGGTATGACGCTGCCGAGTTCGTCTCTGACCTCCGGAAGGCCTGCGTCACTCCGCACGTCGCGCAGAAATCGCGATATTCAGCGATCGATGGGCGCACGACCCGACATCAGGGCTACGCATTGTCGATCAAGCACCGAAAGCGGATTGAGGAAGCCTTCGGCTGGGCCAAGACCGTCGGCGACATGGCGCAAACCGTCTACCGCGGCGTCGAACGGGTGCGATCCCGCTTTATTCTGACGATGGCGGCCAATAACCTGGCCCGACTGCCCAGATTGCTGGGGGCATGAAGCGGAAGGCGACTGCATGGGGGTCGAAAATCTCGGACCCTTGTTGACGAGCGAAGTGCGCATTCAACCCATCGGCAGAACAACGTTCCCAAGCGTCGACTAATTCAGCGGCCTGCTAGAGGCACCGACAAGCCGGCCGCTTCGCGGGCGCAATGCCAAGGCCGGGCCGGACCATATGCCCGCCAGAACGCGCCCACCAAAAAACAGGCCCATCCCGGACCCTTCGCGCAACGAATGGGTCGGGTCGCGCGTTGATGATGGACAAAACCTGATCTCGCACTAAACTTCGGGTTGAATGTTGGTCAAGCCGGAGGAAGCCAGACCATGATTACACTCACAATCAACGGCAAAGACGTCAGCTGGGATCTTGACCCGGAAACGCCCCTTCTCTGGGCGCTGCGCGATCAAGAGCACCTGACGGGAACGAAATTCGGCTGCGGTATCGCGCAATGCGGTGCCTGCACGGTCATGCTGAACGGCATGCCCCGGCGATCCTGTGTGACGCCGATCAGCACACTGGAAGGCGCCGACGTCACCACCATCGAGGGCATGGAAGGCGCCGAGTTCGACGCCGTTCAGCAGGCTTGGCAGGGACTGGATGTGCCACAATGCGGTTGGTGCCAGTCGGGCCAGATCATGTCGGCCACCGGGCTTTTGCAGTTCAACGCCGCGCCGAGTGACGATGACATCGACAATGTCATGGCCGGCAATGTGTGCCGCTGTGCCACCTATGTGCGCATTCGGCAGGCGATCCATGATGCCGCCAAGACGCTGGAGGGCTGAGCCATGACAATCCAGACAACACGCCGCGGATTTCTGGCCGCAGCCGGTGGCTTTATCGTTGCGCTGACCTTGCCGGTGCGCGGGGCAAAGGCGCAGGCCGCTGCACCACAAATGCTGCCGCCCAATGCCTATGTCCATATTGGCGAGGACGATCTTGTCACCGTGATGGTGCGCAATATCGAGTTTGGCCAGGGTCCGATGACCGGGATGGCCACGCTGGTTGCCGAAGAACTGGACGCCGACTGGTCGCAGATGCGCGCCGAAAGCGCCCCGGCGGATCCGGTCTATGCCAACCCGCTGATGGGGATGCAGGGAACCGGAGGCTCGACCGCGCTTGCCAGTTCCTACATGCAGATGCGGCAGGTCGGCGCAACCATGCGTCACATGCTGGTCGCTGCGGCGGCCGCCGAATGGGGCGTGCCAGCCGACGAAATCACGGTCGAAAAGGGTCGCATCAAGCATGGCTCGGGACAAGAGGCAGGCTTTGGCGCCTTTGCCACCGCCGCCGCACAGACCGAGCCGCCGACCGAAGCGCCGGCGCTGAAAGATCCCGCCGATTTCATCCTGATCGGCACCGATCTGCGCAAGCCCGATACCAGCGGCAAGACCGACGGCACCGCCATGTTCGGGCTGGATCGCTATATCGAGGGGATGCAGACCGTGGTGATCGCGCGCCCCAATGTGATTGGCGCCACCGTCGCATCGTTTGATGATGCCGCTGCACTGGCGGTCTCGGGCGTGCAGGCGGTCCGTCAGCTACCCGTTGGTGTGGCCGTCTATGCCGACAACACATTCGCCGCGCTGAAGGGCCGTGATGCGTTGACCGTCGAATGGGATATGGCCAATGCCGAAACCCGTGACAGCGCGCAGATCCATGCCGATTTCACCGCCGCCGCGCAGGAAACGGGTCTGGACGCCGAGGTCGAAGGCGATCTGAGCGTGCTGGACGGCGAGGGCCTGACCATGGTCGAGGCGGAATACAGTTTTCCCTTCCTTGCGCATGCCCCGATGGAACCCCTGAACGGGGTGATCGAGCTGAAGGATGGCAAGGCAACCGCGTGGTACGGCGCGCAGTTTCCGGGCGGCGAACAGCCTGCGATGGCGCAGGTTTTGGAGCTGCCAGCCGAGGATGTCGTGCTGAACGTCACGCTGGCTGGCGGATCGTTCGGGCGTCGGGCGCAACCCTCGATGCATATGGCGGCGGAACTGGCCATGGTGGCCAAGGCCGCGGGCGATGGTGCCTATAAGGTCGTGTGGACGCGCGAGGACGACATTCGCGGCGCCTATTATCGCCCCAAGGCCCTGCACCGGTTCCGGGCCGGGCTGGACGCGGACGGGCAGATCGTCGGTTGGGAAAACATCATTGCAACGCCGTCGATCATCCGCGGCACCTTCTTCGAAGAAATGATGATGGGCAATGGCCTTGATACGACCTCATTCGAGGGTGCCAATGAACTGCCCTATGATCTGGGTGCGCGGCGTATTGGCTGGGTCGAAACCACGGTAAAGATCCCGCTGCTTTGGTGGCGTTCGGTGGGTTCAAGCCATACGGCCAGCGCGGTCGAGGGCTTTATGGACGAGGTCTTGCTGCAAGCCGGGCGCGATCCGGTTCAGGGCAGACTTGATATGCTGAAAGAGGGCGAAGACCGTCCCCGCGCGGTGATCGAGAAGGTGGCCGAAATGGCCGGATGGCCGGATGGCGCCGCCGAAGGTCGCGCCCTGGGATTTGCCTATGCCAAGAGCTTTGGCACCTTCGTGGCGCAGGTGGCCGAGGTCGAGGATCGCAACGGCTTTCCACATGTGACGCGGGTCTGGTGCGCGGTCGATTGCGGCGTCGCCGTCAATCCGAACGTGATCCGCGCACAGGTCGAAGGCGGCATTGGCTATGGCCTGTGTGCGGCGCTGTTCGATGAGATCACACTTGGCGAAGGTGGTGCGGTGCAGCAAAGCAACTTCGACAATTATCGCATGTTGCGCATTGCCGAAATGCCGGCAGTCGAGGTCGAGATCATCGCATCGGACGCCGATCCTACAGGCATCGGCGAACCGGGCGTGCCGCCGATCGCGCCTGCGGTCATGAACGCATGGCGCAAGCTGACCGGGCAAACCGTACGCGAGTTGCCCTTTACCCGCAGCCTGAACAGCTGATCGGAAAGGAAATGACGATGAAACGCATCACGCTGATCGCGGCGGCCTTTCTGACGCTGCCCGCCCTGCCCGCACTGGCACAGGACGAGTTGCGGGGCCCTGACGCATTCACCGATATCACCGACGAGGCCGCACGTTCTGCCGCCTTGTTCGAGGAAATGGGCAAGGTCATCACGCATCCACGCTGCCTCAACTGTCACCCCGTCACGGGGGGACCGACGCAGGGCGAGGACATGCATCCGCACAGCCCGCCGATGGTGCGCGGGGCCGCTGATTTCGGTCCCGACGGGATGAACTGCACCACCTGTCACGGGTCCGAGAACGTCGCCTATACAACCAGCCCCGGCTCGATCCCCGGGCATCAGCCGTGGCAATTGGCCCCCGAAAGCATGGGCTGGGTCGGGCTGTCGCTCGGCCAGATCTGCGAGCAGATCAAGGATCCCGAACGCAATGGCGGCCGCGACCTTGAAGAGATCCACGAACACCACGCCACCGACGGTCTGGTCGGATGGGGCTGGGAACCGGGCGAGGGCCGCGCGTCGGCACCCGGCTCGCAAGAGGTGTTTGGCCAGTTGACCCGCGCCTGGATCGACACAGGGGCCGCCTGCCCGGGCGCCTGACCTTCTGCTGATTGGCGGCAAAAATGGAAATGCCCCGCAGATTGCTCTGCGGGGCATTTCCATGTCGGGTCAAGGGATCGGATCGTGTCAGGCGCTTAGCGCCTCTGGTTCCTGATCGTCGCTTTCATCCGGGGCGATCATCTCGGCCACGGTCTTGGACAAGGTGATGACGCCCTGTTGCTGACCATTCTCGTCCAGCACATTGGCGCGATTGGTCCCGGCATCGGTCATGGCGCGGGCCGCCTCTTCCAGCAGGGTCGAGTTGGGCAGGCTGACCGGCGTTTCCGCGTGCTGGCCCTTGCGCATGACCTGACGCACGCTGATCACATTGCCGCGCCGCACATCGCGCACAAAGCTGCTGATATAGTCATCTGCAGGGCGCAGCACGATTTCCTCGCCCGTGCCTTTCTGGATGATCTTGCCGTCGCGCAGGATCGCAATCTGATCGCCAAGGCGCAGCGCCTCGTCCAGGTCATGGGTGATGAAAACGATGGTCTTGCGCAACTCTTGCTGCAGATCCAGCAGCACGCTTTGCATGTCGGTGCGGATCAGCGGATCCAGCGCGGAAAACGCCTCGTCCATCAACAGGATCTCGGCGTCATTGGTCAGCGCACGCGCCAGGCCGACGCGTTGCTGCATCCCGCCCGACAGTTGATTGGGATAGCTGCCTTCAAAGCCATCCAGACCCACGCGGCTGATCCAGCGGCGTCCGCGCTCTTCGGCCTCTTTGGCGCTGATGCCACGGACGCTCAGCCCGTAGACGGTGTTTTCCAGCACGGTCCGGTGTGGAAACAGCGCAAACTTCTGGAACACCATCGCGGTCTTGCGACGACGAAATTCGCGCAATTCGTTTTGCGACATCTGCACGATGTCATCCCCGTCAAAGATCACCTTGCCGGCCGTCGGATCGATCAGCCGGTTGATGTGACGGATCAGGGTGGACTTGCCAGACCCTGACAGCCCCATCACCACCTGAATTTGCCCCGCCGGGATGGTCAGGTTGATATCGTCGAGGCCAAGCACATGGTCGTGACGTGCCTTCAACTCATCCTTGGTCATGCCGGCTTTTACATCTGCGACATAGTCGGCGCCGTTGGGGCCGAAGATCTTGTACAGATCGCGGATCTCGATGTCGTGAATGGCATCAGCCATGGATCACCTCCAGGTGTTTCTGCAACCGCTTGCCATATGCCTGGGTCGAACGGTCGAAGATGATGGCGATGGCCACGATGGCCAGTCCGTTCATCACGCCAAGGGTGAAATACTGGTTGTTGATTGCCTGCAGCACCGGCTGGCCCAGCCCGCGCACGCCGATCATCGAGGCGACGACGACCATCGCAAGGCTCATCATGATGGTCTGGTTCACGCCCGCCATGATCGTCGGCAAGGCGAGTGGCAATTGTACGTCCTTCAGTTTCTGACGCGGGTTCGATCCAAAGGCCTCTGCCGCCTCAAGCACATCGGCGGGCACCTGGCGGATCCCCAGATTGGTCAAGCGGATGACCGGCGGGATGGCATAGATAACGACCGCGATCACGCCGGGCACCTTGCCCAGACCAAAGATCATCACGACCGGGATCAGATAGACGAAGCTCGGCATCGTCTGCATCATGTCGAGGATCGGCGTGATGATCGCATTTGCGCGTTTCGAGCGCGCCATCAGAATGCCGATCGGAATGCCAAAGACCACCGCGATCAGCGTACAGACCGCGACCATGGCGATGGTCCGCATGGTGTCTTCCCACATGCCGAAAAAGCCGATCAGCAGCAGCGCGATCACGGTGCCCGTGACGATCTTCCAACTGCGGCTGAGGCCCCAGACGATCAGCGCCAACCCGGCCATGACCAGAATCCACGGGCTTTCGATCAATAGGTCTTCGATAAAGACCAGCAGCACCTGAATGGGATGGAATAATCGTTCCAGCCCCTCGCCGTAAGCGCGGGTAAAGTCGCGAAACGCGGTGTCGATGGCGATGCGCATATCACGCAACTCACCCCGACTCATGGCTGGAAACTCTACGAAATCCATCTTGCCTCGATCTGTTGGTATACACGTCGCTTTGGGGCGTCATGCACGCCCCAAAGCCTTGAACCCTGCCTTAAAGCGCGTCCTGCACCTTGGCGGCGACGTCCTCGGGCAGCCAAGCCTGCCAGACATCCGGGAAGGTCTCGAAGAAGTAATAGGCGCCATCTTCGTTGGTTGCCTGATTGTCACCCATCCAGGCCAGAATGCTGTTCACCGTGTCATTCGACCAGGCGCGAGCCTGCAAATAGTCCATGGTGATCGCATTCTCGCTCGAGAATTCCTTGGTCACGGCGGTAAACACGTCCGAGCGCGGCCATTCGTTCAGCGTAGGCTCTGGGCAATCCTGCACAACGGTACAGTTGTCCCATTCTTCCCGCTCATGTTCGACGCCCAGCTCCAGCATGGTCATGTCGAACTTGCCCAGGATGGCAGTCGGAGCCCAGTAATAGCCGAGCCAGCCTTCCTCACGATTAAAGGCGCGCGCGATCGAGCCGTCCAGACCGGCGGCAGAGCCGGAATCGACCAGTTCAAAGCCTTTTTCCTCGGCCCCGATTGCGCGGTACTGGTTGGCTGTGATGATCTGGCATGCCCAACCCGACGGGCAGTTGAAGAATGCGCCCTTGCTCTGATCCTCGGCACCCGGGAATAGCTCGGGATGGGCCAGCGCGTCCTCGATGGTCACGATGCCATGCTCTTCCGCCAATGCGGTCGGCACCCAAAAGCCCTCGACCCCACCATCGGTCAGAATTTCCGAGGC
Source organism: Paracoccus tegillarcae (assembly GCF_002847305.1). NCBI lineage: Bacteria > Pseudomonadati > Pseudomonadota > Alphaproteobacteria > Rhodobacterales > Paracoccaceae > Paracoccus > Paracoccus tegillarcae. Next base: position 285,921 of record NZ_CP025408.1, read on the forward strand.
GATGACGATGCGGTCCTCTGCCACGGCGGCATCAAGCGGTATCTTGACGGCATTGACCCACAATTCCGGCGCAAGATCGGGTTCGCCCTTTTCGTTCATCGACGTGAACGTCGGCACCGTATCGCCATTGACCAGCGACACATCGCAATCATAGCCCTCTTCCAGGATGATCTTGTCGACCCAGGCCGCAAGTCCGGCAGAGGCCCAATTCATCTCGGCAATGGATACATCGCCACAGCTTTCCTGAGCGAATGCGGCGGGCGCAGCAAAAGTCAGGCCCAGAAGAGCCAGCGCAATTTTTGGGGATGTCATGGATTTCCTTCCGTTTCTTCGGTCATCGGTGGGGTCGGATAACCCCTCGATACCCGCCTGGGCGGCGGCCATCAGCATCGTTGCTGCCCGTGGTTTTAAAGTATGCTCGGCAATTTGTCACATCTTAAGCCCCAAATTATCCTAAATTTACCTGACCTCAATTGAATTGGGTTTAATTTTTTCTTTTATTTACAATTGGAAACCACAATCATCTGCAGAACGTGCATATGTGTTTAAAGGGGTCAAAACCCCGCAAAAACCTTCCTGTCGGATGATGGCACCTGCGCGCGATCAACCGCAGCGAGGGGCATTCGGTCAAAAGGCCACCTTGTCTGCACCCTTCAGCGACAGGATCTCTCGCGCCTCATCCGGGCTTGCCACCTCCAGTCCCAGCCCCTCGATGATCTGACGGGCCAACCGCACCTGCTGGGCGTTGCTTTCGGCCAACTTGCCCGGTCCAGCCCAGAGCGAGTCCTCCAAACCCACGCGCACATGCCCGCCCATGGCGGCCGACATGGCGGCGATGGGCATCTGGTTCTTGCCAGCGCCAAGCACCGACCAGCGATACTGATCGCCAAACAGTCGATCCGCGGTGCGCCGCATATGCATGACATCCTCGGGATGGGCGCCGATCCCGCCCATCAGGCCGAACACGGTCTGGATGAACAATGGCCCCTTGACCAGTCCGGCATCAAAGAAGTGTTTCAGATTATAGAGATGCGAGCTGTCATAGCATTCGAATTCGAACCGCGTACCATTGGCGCGGAGCGTCGTCAGAATATGCTCGACATCGCCAAAGGTGTTGCGAAAGACGATATCCTTGTTGCCCAGATAGTCACGCTCCCATTGGTGCTGCAATTGCGCGTCGAACCGGCCCAGCATCGGGAACAGTCCGAAATTCATCGTGCCCATGTTCAGCGATGCCACCTCGGGTTTCCAGGTGGCGGCGGGTCGGATGCGTTGCTCGATGGTCATGGTCGGCGCGCCGCCGGTGGTGATGTTCACGACGCAATCGCTGCGCTGCTTGATCACCTGCAGAAAGGGTTTGAAGGCCTCGGGCGTCTGGTCGGGTCGACCGTCCTTGGGGTCGCGGGCATGCAGATGGATGATCGCCGCGCCAGCCTCGGCTGCGCCTATGGCTGCATCGGCAATCTGGTCGGCGGTCACCGGCAGATGCGGCGACATCGACGGTGTGTGGATCGCACCCGTCACGGCACAGGTAATGATGGTCTTGCGTGTGCTGGCCATATCTACAGTCCTTTCGTGGTGGCAGCGTCGCGGCTGCGCAGATAACGGTCCAGCGCCGCCAGTTCACCGTCGCGCCACGCACTGAGGGCCGCGACCTGATCGGGCGGCGGAAAGGCGGCGGCAATCTTGTCCCCGGCCGCTTTCGTGAACGCCTCGCCCCGCGCGCTGTCATCGGTCAGGCCCGACAGCATGGGGCCATAGCGGTCGATATAGTCGCCCACCCCGGCCGGCGCGTTCAGATAAATCGTGGCCAGCGGCCCCAGAAACGACCACCGCCGCGCCAGCCCGTGGCGGATGGTGTCATCCAGCCCCTCGACGCTGACAATGCCCTGATCGACCAGCGATAGCGCCTCGGCCAGCAGCACCGCCTGCAAGCGGTTGAGCACAAATCCATCGACCTCGCGCGTCAGTCGGACTGGCACCTGCGCCACATCACGCATCAGTTGCTCGGCCCGGTCCATCACGGTCGGATCGGTATCGGGTGAGGGGCACAGTTCGACAACCGGCACCACATGGGGCGGGTTCACCGGATGGGCGACCAGAATGCGCCCGCGCCCGACCAGCCCTGCCGCAAAACGCGAGGCGGTCAGGGCGGAACTGGAAGAGGCAAGGATGGTGTCGCGCGCCGCCAGACTGTCCATCTCGGCGAACAGCGCCTGCTTGGCGTCCAGCCGTTCGGGGCCGTTTTCCTGCGCATAATCTGCAGATTGCAACGCGTCGGCCAGCGTTTCGCAGACGGTGACGCGCTCAACGGCCTCGGGCGGCATATCGCCCGCAGCCAGCGTCTGTGCGATGGCATCGGGCAAGGCGGCGCGCACTGCGGCGTCAGGGTCCCAGGCCCGGACCTGCAGTCCCGCGCGGGCAAAGACGACAGCCCATGACCGGCCGATCAGTCCGGCCCCGATGATGGCGATGGTTGTCATGGTCCCCCCGTGGCGCGGTTGCTGGCCTCATCGAACACCCGTCCGCATTCCGGCGCAAGTGCCCGTTCCCCGAAACCGCGCCCGCCGACGCGCATGAAAAAGGGGGCCGCCCGGATATGGCGGCCCCCTGTCTGCGATCCGGCGGTGCCGGGATCAATCGATGATCGCGCCCTGTTCGTCCTCGCGTTTGTGCATCGAGGCCTTGACGCGCCGACCGATGATAACGGGCAGCAGAAAGCCAATGATGGCGATGGTCCACAGCGTGAGGGCCAGCGGGCTGCTGAACAGCGTCCACCAGTTGCCATTGTCGATCTCGACCGCGCGCCGCAGGTTGTTCTCCATCGTGTTGCCCAACAGCGTGCCAAGGATCACCGGCACCAGCGGCACATCCAGCTTGCGCAGAACCCAACCCATGACGCCAAAGCCGATCATCACCAGCAGATCAAAGCTGGAACCGGAAATGCCGTAGATACCGACAAAACTGACCATCGCCACAATCGGCATCAGGATGCGCGAGGGAACCATCAGCAGGCGGGTGAACAGACCGACCATCGGGATGTTCATGGCCAGCAGCATGAAGTTGGCGATGAACAGCGCCGCGATCAGGCCCCAGACGACATCGGGATTGTTGGCAAAGAGCAGCGGGCCCGGCGTGATGTTCAGTGACAGCAGCACCGCCAGCAGAACCGCCGTCGTGCCCGAGCCCGGAACGCCAAGGGCCAGCATCGGCACCAGGGCACCACCGGCGGCGGCGTTGTTGCCGGCCTCGGGGGCGGCGACGCCACGCGGATCGCCCTTGCCAAAGGTGCCCTCTTTGTCGACCAGGCGCTTTTCCATCGAATAAGAGATGAAAGAGCCAAGCGAGGCCCCCGCACCGGGCAGCACACCCGCCAGAAAGCCCAGAAACGAGGTCCGCAGCATCGTCGGCGTGCATTGCTTGATCATCGACAACGGCGGCGTCAGCCGGCCGATCTTGAGCTTTTTGGCCGTTGCCTCCGAACCGCCGCGGTGGTGTTCCAGAAAGATGAACACCTCCGACAGCGCGAACAACCCGACGATGGCGACAAGGAAATCCAGACCGTCATAAAGGTGCACCTCGCCAAAGGTGAAACGCGGCACGCCGGTCTGGGTATCGACCCCGATGGTCGCCAGCCCAAGGCCAAGCGCCGCCGCAAAGGCCGATTTCGCCTGATTGGTCGAGCTGACCCCGCCGAGTGTCATGAAGGCCAGCGCGAAGAGGGCGAAATATTCAGCCGGTCCGAACAGCAGCGCAATCTTGACCAGTTGCGGCGCCAGCAGGATCAGCCCCCAGGTGGCCAGGAAAGCGCCCACGAATGAGGCGATGCCAGACAGCGACAGTGCCTCGCCCGCCATGCCCTTCTGTGCCATCGGATAGCCGTCCAGACAGGTCATCATCGCGGGCTCGTCACCCGGAATATTCAGCAGAATGGATGATATCCGCCCGCCATACATGGCCCCGTAATAGACCGAGGTCAGCAGGATCAGCGCCGGCGTTGCCGCCAGACCCATGGTAAAGGCCAGCGGGATCAGGATGGCCACGCCATTGGACGGACCAAGGCCCGGCAGCGCGCCCATGATGGTTCCCAGAAAGCAGCCCAGCAACGCAAGGCCGAGGTTCTGCCAGGTCAGCGCGATGGCAAAGCCGTCGCCCAGTGATGAAAGAGTTTCCATGATCGCACCCTAAAAGCCCAACGGGCCGCGGGCCAGCGACAGCCCCAGCACAAGATGGAAAATGACATAGATGCCGACCGAGGTTCCGACGCCGACCAGCACCGCCTCGAGCGGGCGCGACCCCAGACGCCAGGCCAGATAACCCGCCGCAAAGGCCGTCGAGATGACAAAGCCCACCACCGGCAGCAGCTCGGCGTAAAGGACCATCACCAGAACCGCGGCCGCGATTTCGGCCAGACGGCCAAGCGGCGGCCAGACCGGTTCGGGGTCGGGGCGCAGGGCGATCACCGCCGAGGACACGCCAAGAACGGTCGCAATGATCAGGGGAAAGGCCTTCGGGCCCACCACATCAGACAGGAAGCTTTCCTCGATGGCGAACGCGGCCATCACAAATCCGATTGCGAGCAGGATCCCGAACAGGCCAAATATGCGGTCAGTCATGACACATTCCTTCGACATGTTGATGAATGAAGATCAGGGCCGCCACATGGGCGGCCACTGAGGGGTGCCGGACCTGCGCCCGACACCTGTTGGGCATTACTTGATGATGCCGATCTCGCGAGAGATGTCCTGGATCTGGGTCACGGAATCCGCAACGAATTGCTGGAATTCCTCGCCTTGCAGGTCAAGCGGCGCGATGCCGTTGACTGCCATGACCTCTTTCCACTCATCCGAGGCGTAAAGCTCGGCGATCTTGGCGACCCAGGCATCATAGGCTTCGTCCGACATGCCGCCGGGCCCGTAAAAGCCGCGCCAGTTCGCACCGACTGCCTCGACGCCCTGCTCGCGTGCCGTGGGGAATTCGGCGAATTCACCCTCAAGGCGCTCGGGCGCAAGAACGGCGACCACCCGGATATCACCCGATTCGACAAAGCCCTTGGCTTCCGAGATGTCACCGGTAAAGGCCTGGACCGAACCCGCCAGGAGCTGGGTCACAGCCTCGCCACCACCATCAAAGGCGATGTATTTGACCGTGCGCACGTCCTCGATGCCATAGGCATTGGCCGCGATCAGCACCTTGAGGTGATCCCAGCCACCCACAGCCGAACCGCCGGCAACCGACACGCTGGTCGGGTCGCTCTTGATCTGATCCAGCAACTCGGGCAGCGTCTGCACTTCGCTGTCGGCCGCAACCGCGATCACGCCGTAATCGGCGCCGATCGAGGCAATCCAGCGGACCTGGTCCATCGTGTTGCCCGGAAATGCGCCCTGCGCCAGACGGGTCGATGTGGCTGACGATGCGGCCACGATCAGATCGTTGGAATCATTGCGTTTGTTGACCACCTCGGCATAGGCCACGCCACCGCCGCCACCGGCGAGGTTGACGACCTGCATGGTCTTGTCGATCAGCCCCAGATCCTGCAACGACTTGCCCACCTGACGGCAGGTAAAGTCCCAGCCACCGCCGGGATTGGCCGGGGCGATGCATTCGGGGTTCTCGACCGAGTAATCCTGTGCGCTGGCGCCAAAGGCCGAAGCACCCAGAATGGCAACCGCGATCAGGCTGCGTGTTTTGGTAAAGATCATCTGTTTCCTCCTCATCATCGGCAAGGCGCGTTTGTTCCCTGGCCATGCCGCTATTGGGCCCCCACTGTCAGGCGACGCCATGCGCCGTCCCTTGTTGCGAGCTGTAAAAAAGGCATAACGGGTAATCCTGTCACGAAACTGTCCCACCTGTCCGTGACCAAAAAAGGAGCATGCGGTCATGCGCGTCCTGATCGTCGAAGATACCGTCGACCTGGCCGAGGCGGTGATCGCGAGACTGTCTCAGTCAGGCATGGTTTGCGATCATGCCGACCGGATCGACGCGGCCGAGGATTTTCACGCGGTGCAGCGCTATGATGCCATCGTGCTGGACATCAACCTGCCCGATGGCTCGGGTCTGCAATTCCTGCGCAACATCCGCGCGGCGGGCGAACGCACACCGGTGCTGATGCTGACGGCGCTGGCCTCGGTCGATGATCGGGTCAAGGCGCTGGATCTGGGGGCCGACGATTATCTGGGCAAACCCTTCGATCAGCGCGAATTAGAGGCGCGGCTGAGGGCGCTGGTGCGGCGCGATGCCGATCAGAAAAGCGACCGTGTGGAACTGGGAAAGCTGTGTTTTTTCCCATCGGACCAAAGCGCCACGGTCGATGGCCGCCAGTTGAACCTGACCAGGCGAGAGGCCGCGCTGCTGGGCGTGCTGCTGCGTCATCAGGGGCAATATCTCAACAAGACCTGGCTTTACGATTCGCTTTATGGCTTTGATGATGCCGATGTCGGCATCAACGCGATCGAGTTGTATATCGGGCGGCTGCGTAAAAAGTTGACCGGCAGTGGCGCCGCGATCGCAACCCAACGTGGCATCGGTTATCGGTTGGGGCTGGATGACTGAACGGGGGCGCCCACCGCTAAGCCTGGCTGGGCGTGTCCTGCGTGCCGTCTTGCTGATCCTCTTGGCGGGCGGGGTGATGGTGGCGGCGGCGACCTGGTTCAACGGTCGCCAAGCCGCGCGGCAGGCCTATGACCGCATCCTTCTGGGCGCGGCCAGCGACATTGCCGAATCGATCACCATTCAGGACGGCGCGCCGATGGTCGATCTGCCGGTATCGGCCTTTCAGCTACTGGCGCAGGCACCCGACGACCGTATCCTCTACAATGTCATCGGCCCGGGTGGCACATTCATCACCGGGTTCGATCAGTTGCCCGACACCGCCAAGCCAACCGAGGGCACCGGCGTTCTGCCCGTCTTTTACGACGCGCTTTTGCAGGATGAACCGGCCCGCTTTATCCAGATCAAGCGCCGCTTTGCCGAGCGTGACTATTCCGGCGACGTCGCCATCACCGTCGGGCAGACTTTGCGCGCGCGCAAGGCAATGGCGCTGAGCCTGATGTTCGATGCGCTGGTGCCCGCGCTGCTGTCCGGGCTGTTGTTGCTGGTCATGGCCTGGTTCGTCACCCGCTCGGCCCTGCGCCCGCTCGAGGCGCTGTCGGATGGGCTGGCTCTGCGCGATCCCAATGATCTGACGCCGATGCCGACAGACGGCCTGCCGCGCGAATTGCAACTGATGCTGGGCGCGATGAACCGCTTCATGGGCCGGCTGGACCGACAGATCGCGGCGATGCGCAACCTGATCTCTGACACCGCGCATCAGCTGCGCACCCCTGTGGCCGCGATCCGGGCGCAGGCGGAGGCCGTTGTCGAACAGCCCGAACAAAGCCTGCAGCGCCGCGAGTTGGACCGTCTGCTGGCCCGATCTCGGTCACTTGGCACGCTGCTGGATCAGCTGTTGTCTCGGGCGCTGGTAATCCATCGCACCGACAGCGCCCCACGCCTGCCGCTGGATCTGCGCGAGGTGGCGCTGGATATCGTCGAGCGACGCGACCATGAATTGCTGTCCCCCGGCGCTGAGTTGCAACTGGTCATCGGCGAGCAGCCGGTGATGGTGCAGGCCGACAGCTTTTCCGTCACCGAGGCCGCGAAAAATCTGCTGAGCAACGCCCTGAAACATGGTCAGTCGCCGGTGCAGATCGGGGCCGAGCAGCACGGCGCGCATGCGATGCTGTGGGTCCAGGATGCCGGACCCGGACCCGCCCCACACCTTGTTCAGCGGCTTGGCGGGCGGTTCGAACGCAGTGCAACCTCGCCCGAGGACAGCGCCGGCCTGGGCCTGTCCATCGTCAAGGCGGTTGCCTCTGCGCTTGGCGGGCAACTGGATCTTGAACACCGCGACGACGGCTTTCGCATCCAGATGGTGCTGCCCGCCGCGACCGATGATGAGGGCACATGAACCGGCTGTTGCAAATCACCCTGCTGGGCCTGGCCCTGCTGGTCGCGCACCCCGCGCTGGCACAAGAAGATGTGGCCACATTCGGCGATGGCCGGACGCAGATCAAACTGCATTCAACGACGGATATCGGCATCGTCGCGCCGGTGATGCAGGATTTCGTCAGCGCCAACCCCGACCTGTCGATCCGCTATGAACAATGGGGATCGAACGATCTTTTTGCCAACAGCGGCGACGCTTGTGAGGGCAGACGCGAACCAGCCGATGCGGTCTGGTCATCGGCGGTGCAGCAAATGGTCTGGTTGGTCAACGCCGCTTGCGCACATGCCTATCACAGCAGCCTGACCACCGCCCTTCCGCCCGAACGACGCTGGCGCGACGAGGTCTGGGGCATCACCGAAGAGCCGGCCGTCATCATCTATAACAAGCGCGCCATCAGCGGCGATGACGTGCCGCGCAGTCGCTTTGACCTGCTCGACATGATGCGCGCGCGGCCCGAATTTCTTGGCGGGCGGATCGCCACCTATGACATCGACGAATCCGGTCTGGGCTATCTTTTCGCGCATATAGACAGCCTCGAGGCCACGAGTTTTGGTGCAATGATCGAAAGCTTTGCCCGCGTCGGTGCCGTCGCCACCTGCTGCTCGAACGAAATCATCGACGCGGTTGCCGAGGGGCGATTTCTGCTGGCCTATAATGTGCTTGGCTCTTACGTCTCGCAGGAGTTGGACCCGGATGTTGGCGTCGTCTTGCCCGAGGACTACACGCTGATCCTGTCGCGCGCCTACATGATCCCCAAAGGTGCGGCGCAGACAGCCGGTGCCGAGCGGCTGCTGGATTTTCTGCTGTCAGCCACCGCGCAAGAGGGCCTGTCGCGCGCCGGTTTGACGATGATAAGCGATCGTGAGCAGATCGGCCTTTTGCCAAGTGCGCGGCGGTTGATCGCGCTGTCGCCCGCGCTGTTGGTGGCGCTGGACCGGCACCGGCGCGCGGATCTGTTCACCTATTGGCAGGACGCCTTTGACAGCGACCGCGCTGACTGAGCGCGCCCTCCGACCTCGCCCTCTGAATGAAGCTCAGCTTCACTATTCATAAAGTCATGATGATTTTATGATCGCCACCCAGCAGGCATGTTGCGCCCCAGCAAGACCCAAGGAGGAGCACATGCCACAAGGCGCAACCGCGACCATGTCCAATGTTTCACTGGACCGGCGCGCATGGAATATCCGGCGCAAGGCGCTGTTGATGGGCGAGGTTCAGGGGCAAGGCTATATCGGGCAGGCGCTTGGCGTCGCCGATGTGCTGGCCGTGTCCTATTTTCATGCGCTGAACCACCGACCCGGAGATCCCGAATGGCAAGGCCGGGACCGTTTTCTGCTGTCCATCGGCCACTACGCGATCGCGCTTTATGCGGCCCTGATGGAGGCCGGCATTCTGCCCGAGGAAGAACTGGAAACCTATGGCATGGATGACAGCCGGATGCCGATGTCCGGCATGGCCGCCTATACGCCGGGGATGGAAATCACCGGCGGCAGCCTTGGCCACGGGCTGGGCATTGGCGTCGGCATGGCGCTTGGGCTGCGGCAGAAGGGCTCGGACGCCTTTGTCTACAACCTGATGTCTGACGGCGAGTTGGGCGAAGGATCGACCTGGGAGGCCGCGATGAGTGCGGCGCATCACGACCTGTCGAACCTGATCTGCATCGTCGATTTCAACGATCAGCAAGCAGACGGCCCCTCGACCAAGATGCTGTGTTCCGAACCGCTTGACGCAAAATGGGAGGCCTTTGGCTGGTACGTCCAGCGCGTCGACGGCAATGACATACCCGCGCTGGTCGCCGCTTTCGACCGCGCCCGCACGCTGAGCGAAAAACAGCCGCGCGTCATCATCTGCGACACCCGCATGTGCAAGGGCGTGCCGTTTCTGGAGGACCGCGAAATCACCCATTTCGTCCGCGTTGAGCCCGAGGAATGGGCCAAGGCACTGGATGTTCTGGAACAGGGGAAACCGCAATGACCGCCAACTCGCTTGCCCGCAAATATGAGGCCCGCCGCGTCATCCCCAAGGATCAGCGCGTGGCAACCTCGGCCATGATCGCCTCGCTTGCAGCCGAAGGCTATGACACCGTCGATGCGCCCTTTGGTCATGCGCTGGTGGATCTGGCCAAGGACCGTCCCGAAATCGTCGGGCTGACCGCAGATCTGTCGAAATACACCGACCTGCACGTCTTTGCCAAAGCCTGCCCCGACCGTTTTTTCCAGATGGGCATGGCCGAACAGGTGATGCTTTCGGCTGCCGCCGGCCTCGCGCGTGAGGGGTTCATCCCGTTCGCCACAACCTATGCCGTCTTTGCCTCGCGGCGTGCCTATGACTTCATCTGCATGGCCATCGCCGAGGAAAACCTGCCGGTCAAGATCGTCTGCGCCCTGCCCGGCCTGACCACCGGCTACGGCCCCAGCCACCAGGCCTTCGAGGATCTCGCGATCTTTCGCGGCCTGCCCAACCTGACCATCATCGACCCCTGCGATGCCGTCGATATCGCGCAGATGGTGCCCGCCATGGCCGATCATCCCGGCCCCGTTTATGCGCGGCTTTTGCGCGGCAAGGTGCCCAGTGTCATCGACCGCTATCGCCCTGACTACAAGTTCCAGATCGGCAAGGCCGCGTTGTTGCGCGACGGGCGCGACGTGCTGGTCGTCTCGACCGGGCTGATGACCATGCGCGCGCTTGATGCCGCCGAAAAGCTGGCCGCTGACGGTGTGGATGTGGCGGTGCTGCATTGTCCCACGGTCAAGCCACTGGATCGCGAGGCGATCCTTGCCGAGGCGCGGAAATCGGGCCGGCTGGTCGTGACCGCCGAAAACCACACCGTGATCGGCGGTCTTGGCGAAGCCGTGGCAGGCATCCTGATGCGTGAGCGGGTTCATCCCGATTTCCGCATGATCGGCCTGCCCGACGAGTTTCTGGAAGCCGGCGCCCTGCCGACGCTGCACGAGATGTACGGCATCTCGGTCGATGCCGTGGCCGCACAAATCAAGGGCTGGCTGTAAAGCCCGAGGGAGGAAAAGATGGGACTACTGGACGGACGCTATGCCGCCATCACAGGGGCGGCCGGTCCGCGCGGTCTGGGTCGCGCCATGGCGCAGATTTTTGCGGACCATGGCGCAACGATCGCCGTGCTGGACCTGGACGTGCAGCAGGCGCAGGCGGTCGCGGCGGAACTGGGGCCGGATCATGTCGGGCTTGCCTGCGATGTGACCGACAAGGCAGCCTGCGATGCGGCCATGTCCGAGTTGATCGGGCGTTGGGGCCGGATCGACATTCTGGTCAACAATGCCGGCATTACCCAGCCACTGAAACTCATGCAGATCGAGGCGCAGAATTACGATGCGGTGCTGGATGTGAACCTGCGGGGGACGCTGTACGCCAGCCAGGCCGTCATTCCGCAGATGCGCCAGCAGAATTCGGGCGCGATCGTGAACATCTCGTCGGTATCGGCGCAGCGTGGCGGTGGCATCTTTGGCGGGCCGCATTACTCGGCGGCCAAGGCTGGCATTCTGGGGCTGACCAAGGCGATGGCACGCGAATTGGCGCCTGACGGGATCCGGGTAAACGCGATCTGCCCCGGCTTTATCGGCACTGACATCACAGCGGGAAAGCTGACGCCCGAGATGAAGGAACAGATCATTGCCGGCATCCCCATGGGTCGCGTGGGCGATGCGCGCGATGTGGCGGGATGCGCACTGTTTCTGGCCTCTGACCTCTCAGCCTATGTCACCGGCTCCGAGGTCGATGTGAACGGCGGTTCGCTTATTCACTGAACGCGCCATCATCGAGGCGCGCCTGCGCCTTCAACCCCAGATCCTGCATCAGCGAGGCGGCCTGCTTTTGAAAGCCGGCGGCCTCGTCCCTGATCCAGTCAAAGAACAACCGCACCACGCGCCGATTGGTGTGGCGCGGCGGGCAGACGAGCCAATAGGCCGGAAAGCGGACGGTGCCCAAACGGGCGTCCAACGGCACCAGCCGTCCGGCCTTCAGATCGTCATGGGCCAGCGTCACCGAATCCATCGCCAGCCCCATGCCGTCACGTGCCAGCTGCAGTGACATCTGCGACCGATCCAGCCCGGTACGCGTGCTGCCCGACGGCCGGGCGATGTCTCGCTCGGTCATCCACAGATCCCACGGGTGCTGGCCCTTCACATTGTCGATAAGACGCGCGCGGGAGATCTGCTCCAAGGGGTCAGCAGATAGCCCGCGCAACCAATCGCGATAGGCCGGACTGCAAAGCGGCAGGACGTGATCCTCAAGGATCGGTTCGACATACAGACCCGACCAGTCGCCGGCCCCATAGCGCAGATCGAAATCCACCGCCTCGGTCTGAAAATCCGACAGGTCGGTGGTGGCGTCGATCCGCGTATCCCAACCGTCATGCTGCGTCAGGAATTGCGATAACCTCGGCGCCAGCCAGATCTGTCCAAAGCTGGGGCTGACGCGCAGGATCAACTGGCGCTGTTCACGCTGGCGCAGGATCGTGGCACGCGCGTCGCGCAACGCGTGAAAAGCCTGCGTCGCGGCGCGGTACAGCCGCTCGCCATCCATGGTCAGGATCAGCCGCCGCCCTTCGCGCCGGAACAGCTTGACGCCGAATTGCTGCTCGATGGCGCGCACCTGCTGACTGACCGCAGAAGGCGACACGCCCAGTTCGGCGGCCGCCTTGGCGACTTGACCCAAGCGGGCCACAGCCTCGAAATAGGCCATCGAATTCAGGTTTAGGTCGTTGATCATGTCAAAAGATTAGCTGAGCTTCATTAATGATTAAGCAATATTGCTGTTTTTTCAAGGCTGCGGGTGGAATTCTGTTCGCAGGTGATGGCCGCCCTGGTGGAGAAGCGCAGCCATCCTGACAATTGAGGAGGAAAGAATATGAAAACCCTGTTCGCAGGAGCCCTGACCGCATTTGCCCTTTTGGCGGGCGGCGTCTCGGCCGAGGTGCTGAAGATGGCGCATAACGCCGCACCCGGAAATCCCAAGGATCTGGCCTCGCAACGCTTTGCCGAACTGGTCGAGGAAAAGACCGAAGGGCGGATCACCGTCGATGTCGGCGGATCGGCCCAATATGGCGACGATGTCGAGGCGCTGACGCAGATGCGGCTTGGCACGCTTGCTCTGGCCGCAAATTCGCAGGGCTCGACCTCTGGCGTGGTCGAGGAATTTGCCGTGATCGGCCTGCCCTTCCTGTTCAGCGACCTGTCGCAGGCCTGGGAGGTTCTGGACGGCGAGGTCGGGCAAAAGCTGGACGAAGCCGCACAGGCGCAGGGTCTTAAGGTTCTGGCCTTTTGGGATAACGGCATCCGCCAGATCTCGAACAACACGCGCCCGATCACCACGACCGCCGATCTCGAGGGGCTGAAAATCCGCACTCCGCCCGATCCCATGACGCTGGAAATCTTTGAAACACTGGGGGCCAACCCGACTCCGATGGCTTTTTCGGAACTGTATGTCGCATTGCAGCAAGGCGTCGTTGACGGGCAGGAAAACCCGCTGATGAACATCGAAAGTTCTAAACTCTACGAGGTGCAGAAATATATCAGCCTGACCGGGCACAAATACGAAAGCACCCCGGTTCTGGTTTCCAGGATGATCTGGGACGGGCTGGAAGCCGCGGATCAGCAGGCCCTGCTGGATGCCGCAGCCGAAGCCGGAGAGTATAACCGCGAACTGTCGCAGAAATCAGATGCCGAACTGCGCCCCAAGCTGGAAGAGGCCGGCGTGACCTTCAACGAGGTCGACACCGCCCCCTTCATCGAGGCCACAGCCGGTATCACCGCGGAATGGCGCGAAAAGTATCCCGATCTGGTGGATACGCTGATGAGCGCGACCGGTCGCTGATCCGATGTCGCAAGAGCAGATGACACAACCGGGGGGCGGCGCGCGCGCCGCCCTGATGATCGACCGGCTGCTGACCGCCATGTCCACGCTGGCCATCCTGCTGACCCTTGGCGGGCTGTTCCTGTCGATGATGGCCGAAGTCGTCATCCGCTATGCGACCCGGTCCAGCCTGGGCTGGCCGAATGAAATGCCGGCCCTGCTGTTTCCCTGGCTGACCATGGCAGGCGCGGTGCTGGCGGCACAATA